>JAUUZQ010000004.1 GCA_030589895.1 Bacteroidales bacterium | reverse complement strand
TTGGGTACAAAGAGCCGGGTTACAATACTTATGCTAATCTTGTTTGAACGGCTAATTCCCTTTATTCCATTTGGATTATTATCCGTTTCAATAGCTTCGATCTGGTAAGATATTTCGCCTTTCATTGCTCCGGAGCTTATGGTCGATAAATCTTCTATGTATGAAACATCTCCAGCCTGCGCAGTATTTATCAGTTCAAATTCGTCGTATTCATTCATTCTATAGATTGCATATTCTTCTATACCACCGGCAAAATCAGTATAAGGATTCCATGTCAGCTTTGCGATTGTGCCATCAACTTCACCCCGGAGGATGATATTTGAACCAATATTAGAAGATGAAACCGGGTTTGAGCAACTATTGAGCGCATCAATCCGGTAATAAGTCTGGACACCGCGGGTTGGCAATCGATCATTAATGGAAAATGGAGAGTGCCCCACATCATTCAAGGTTCTCCAACTTGTAAATGAGGTATTTAATGAGGATGCTCTTAACAATTGGAAATCATTTATTTCACCCGTCAGATCTGCGCTAAATGATATTTCAACGTTTTGATTGTCAAGAACAGATACATAATCGAGATTGATAAATGAAGGAGGTGGCGGCATAAAAGTATAATACGACCTGATGTTAGAATATGAAATCCTGCCCCTGTTATCGAATGCACGAATGAAATATTTGTATTCAACATTTTCTTTAATACCTGTGTGGGTAAAGGAGAGTTTATTGGTATCCAATAATGCTATCTCTTTGAACGATCCTGAACTCTCTTTAGAGAAGACCCTGTAGCCGGTCAGATTTTCTTTCCACCCCAGGTATTTTCCCCACTTCAGATTTATCTCCTGACTACAAGAATCGTATGTAATATCTAGTTTAACTGTTCTGTGAAAATCTCCATCCAACAAACTTTCTCCAATGGCGTCAACGGCTTTTATTGTATATATTAATGGATTAAGTGATACAGTATCATACTTATAGTTTAGATTGTCTCCCGGAACAGTAGCAAAACAAACACCTGTTGATGATGGTGGAGATAAGTTTGTTAAGTAGCATATCTTATAGTGGAGAATATTGGGAGTGGCGCTAGGATTCCAATTCAATAATACATTCTGATCTGCTGTATCTATGGAAACAAAGTTTATTATGGGTTTCTCGGGCCCTTCAATTTGAGCATCAACGGACTCAGGCAATATCTGCACAAGCACCATTATCCATATATATTTATATTTTCTGAAGAAGTATTTCATAAATTATCTATGGTCTCAATTTAATGGATCTAACATCCCGAACTCTGCACTCCCCACCTTTTAGCTACAAAACTAAACGATAATTTCATGGCTTTCAGTATAAAAGTAGGTTTTATGATCGAATTTGCCAATATTTCATGTATTGCAAAAAAGAGAGTCTTAAAAATAATTTTTTGTAAAATCTCGAATAGCAGTAAGATACTGACCTTTAAAATATTACTTTTGTTCAAGAATGAGCAGAAAATCCTTTACATATATAGTTAATCAATTAAGGATCAAATATCTATCCGGACATCGATTCATGTATGTCCTGGCAGCATTTGTTGGTTTGGCAGTTGGACTCGCCGCAGTTGTAATTAAGAATTTGGTACACTTCATTCAGGAATTCTTTGCAAAGGGCTTTGAAAATAATCTGGCCAGTTATTTTGTTTTTTTATTGCCAATAATTGGGATAGCGCTTGCTGTATTGTTTATTAAGTACATCAACAGGAACCCTGTGCGACACGGTATTCCGGGTGTGCTTTTTTCTATTTCGAAGAACAATGGGATCATTAAAGCACATAATCTTTATTCCAGTATAATTACAAGTGCATTAACAGTGGGTTTTGGTGGTTCTGTGGGTCTGGAGGGGCCAACAGTTGCCACAGGGGGAGCAATTGGTTCGAATATTGGTCGATTATCTAACCTTAGTTATAAAGAAGTTACACTATTGCTGGCCAGCGCTTGTGCGGGTGCTATGTCTGCCATTTTTAAGGCGCCAATTGCCGGTGTTGTTTTTGCCATAGAGGTGATCATGCTTGACCTTACCATGTGGGCAGTTATTCCTTTGCTGATTGCTTCTGCAACAGGCGCATTAACATCATACCTTTTTCTTGGTCAAAATGTAATTTATTCTTTTCAGGTGACGGAGAAATTTATGATGGACCAGATTCATTATTACATTTTACTGGGAATCATCACAGGTTTTGTATCGGTCTATTTTACTAAAACCTATATGTACATTACGGAGATCTTTGAAAAGATTGACAATGTATGGAAGCGACTTTTTATTGCAGGTGGATTGCTTGGTGTAATCATTTTCTTTCTTCCTCCTTTATATGGTGAAGGATATGATATTGTTAATATGGGATTGAAAGGTGAGTTTTCGGCCTTATTTTCTGGTACGTTCTACGAGAACTGGCAGAACAGTTTTGTCTTGTTAATCCTGGCATTCATTCTTATTATCGCATTTAAAATTGTAGCCACAACATTGACTTTTGCAGCTGGTGGAATTGGTGGAATATTTGCCCCTTCATTGTTTATGGGAGCTAATATCGGATTACTGATGGGTATAATATTGAATCATTTTGGGGTTGAGATTTCCCTAAGTAATTTGGCATTGATTGGTATGGCAGGGATGATTGCCGGAGTCGTACATGCGCCTCTTACAGCTATATTTCTGATTGCTGAGATTACCGGAGGACATGAACTCTTCATGCCGCTTATCCTTGCTTCAACGATCTCTTTTGCAACTACAAGATATTTTGTGTCAAATTCTGTCTATACAATGCAGTTGGCAAAAAGAGGTGAGCTAATGACCCATCATAAGGATCGCAATATCCTTTTAATGATGAATGTAAGTGACTTGATTGAAACGAATTTCAAGATACTCAGAGCAGAATTTACACTTGGAGATCTTGTTAAAATTATTACCAGCTCCAAGCGAAATATTTTCCCGGTAGTTAATGAGGATGGTACTTTAGAAGGAATTGTGAAATTAGATGATATTCGTCACATCATGTTTAATCAGGATATGTATGAGAAAACCCTGGTCAGGGATCTTATGTTCATGCCTCAATATACTGTCGATAAAAAGGAACAGATGGAAGCAGTTGCGACAAAATTTGCAAAAAGTGGCAGATATAATATTGCAGTCCTTGATGAAGGAAAATATGTCGGGTTTCTTTCCAGGGCAAAAGTTTTTTCCTCATATCGGGAAATGCTGAAACATTTCTCTGACGATTAAAAAATATGTAACCTTTCCTGTGGAATCACGTATATATAAGTAGATTTTCATAGATAAAAGTTTTAGGGTATAAGCATTGGGCCTCGGTTTTTCCGGGGCTTTTTGTTTTTAAATTAATTTTAAATAAGCCTTCAAGTGATTCAATAGTCAGCCTCAGCTAAAATATTTATTATGTTTGTGCTTGTCACTAACTATTTAATAAATATGCCAAGTTTTGTAATTAATGAGAAGTGTGATGGATGTAAGGCGCAAGATAAAACTGCTTGTCAATATATCTGTCCAAACGACCTGATGGTACTCGATAAAGAAACCAATAAGGCTTATAATCAAGCTGTTGATATGTGTTGGGAGTGTTATAGTTGCGTAAAAATCTGTCCGAATCAGGCCATAGAAGTACGTGGGTATGCCGACTTTATGCCCCTGGGAGCAGTTGTTCAACCACTGCGAAGCACTGATACTATCATGTGGTCTGTACGCTTTAGAAATAAGCAGGTTAAGCGTTTTAAATTTCCAATCAGAACAATACCCGAAGGTACACTGGAATCAAACGGAGGCTTCTCCGAAGGAAATGCTGATTTAAAAAGTCAGAATCTTAGAACTGAGCCTGATAGTCTTGGGACTGATCTGTTTACAAAGTAATAATAATTGAAATTATAATTAATCAGAAGATATGAACGCAGCGGAATTTGAAACCATTGTTGTTGAAACGGACTTACTTATTCTTGGTGGTGGAATGGCAGCATGTGGTGCAGCATTCGAAGCAGCACACTGGGCAGCTAAAAACAATATGAAAGTAACGCTTGTCGACAAGGCTGCAATGGAGCGAAGTGGAGCGGTTGCCATGGGACTATCAGCTATTAACCTTTACCTTGGATTGAAGGATGGAAACAATACTGTTGAGGATTATGTCACCTATGTGAAAAATGACCTGATGGGTATAGCCCGACAGGATCTTGTCGCAAATATTGCCAGACATGTTGACTCATCGGTTCACCTCTTTGAGAAATGGGGATTGCCAATTTGGAAAGATGATGACGGAAAGTATGTAAAGGAAGGCCGCTGGCAGATCATGATTCACGGAGAAGCCTATAAGAATATTGTCTCTGAAGCAGCTAAAACTGCCTTGCGTGAATTGGGTGACAATGGAGAATACTTTGAACGGGTATTTATCACCGAACCTATCATGGAGGGAGGCCGGTGTGTTGGTGCAGCCGGCTTTAGTGTGCGTGAAAAGAAATTTTATATTTTCAAGGCAAAAGCTGTCCTTGATACAATGGGTGGAGCGGTTCATATTTTCCGTCCACGTAGTGTGGGAGAGGGATTGGGACGATCATGGTACCCACCCTTTAACTCAGGTGCAAGTGCATACTTTACACTGAAATCAGGTGCAGAGATGACCTGTCAGGAGGTGCGTTTTGTCCCCGTGCGATTTAAGGATTCATATGGTCCGGTTGGTGCGTGGTTCCTTCTGTTTAAATCAAAAGCCACCAATGCCAAGGGAGAGGAGTACATGGTAACCAGGGCCGGGGAGCTGGATAAATGGGCACCTTATGGTCAGACAAAGCCTACACCTACAAATCTTCGGAATTTACTCATGCTAAAAGAGGTAGAAGAAGGGAATGGACCTATTTACATGCATACTGAGGATGCCATAAGAGAGTTGCTTGTTGATATACCTGATGAAAAAGAGGCAAGAAGAAAATTGAAAGAGCTGGAATCTGAGGCCTGGGAGGATTTTCTGGATATGACTATCAGTCAGGCGCTGAACTGGGCATCGCACAATATCATGCCTGAGGAGACTCCTTCAGAAATTGCAGCTACAGAGCCCTATTTTATCAGTTCACATTCCGGTGCTTCCGGTGCCTGGGTGAGTGGTCCGGAGGATTTGGCTCCATCTGATTATTTCTTTGGCTATGGCAACATGACCACCGTAAATGGACTATTTGCAGCCGGAGACGCATCCGGTGCATCATCGCATAAATTTTCATCCGGATCTTTTACAGAGGGACGAATTTCAGGAAAGGCAGCCATTGCTTTTTGTGTTGACAATCCGGATATGCCGGTCATCAGTGATGAGAGAATAGCAGAATTGAAAGAAATGACATTTAAACCTTTAGAGATATTTGATGAGCATAAGGATTATTCCAATGATCCGGATGTAAATCCGAATTTCATAAAGCCAAGGATGTTTATGTTCCGTCTTCAAAAGATTATGGATGAATATGCCGGAGGAGCTTCTGTAGGATTTAGAACATCAAAGGCTTTATTGGAAAAGGGACTTGAATTCTTGAATTTAATGAAGGAAGATTCAAGTAAACTGGCTGCTTCTGACGCGAATGAATTGATGCGGTGCTGGGAGAATGTACATAGAATGTGGCAGGCTGAATCACATATCAGAACCATTATGTTTCGCGAAGAGACGAGGTGGCCGGGATACTATTCAAGAACCGACTTTCCTGAAATGAAAGCAGATTGGGAGGTATTTGCCAATTGTAAATGGGATCCCGAAACAGGCGAATGGGAGATGATAAAACGAGAGGTTGTAGATCTGTAGAGAAAGATTATAAAATTGAAACCAATACTAGTCATAGGAGGAGGGATTACCGGAGTTACAGCAGCTGTAGAGCTTGCTGAAACAGGGAAAGAGGTGATATTGATCGAGAAGAAGAGTTATTTGGGCGGGAAGGTGATCCAAATGCACAACTATTTCCCTAAGCTTTGTCCGCCTGCATGTGGTATGGAAATCAATTTCCGAAGAATAAAAAATAATAGCAGAATTACAGTGATGACTCATACTGAGTTGGCTGCTGTTTCAGGAAAAAAGGGTGCATTCACAGTAAATCTAAAAACGGTATCAAGGTATGTAAATGATCTCTGTACTGCATGTGGGGAATGTGTTGCTATTTGTCCGGTAGAGCGTCCCGATTCATTTAATTACAATTATGGGCTGACCAGGGCAATTTATCTGCCTCACCCATTGGCATATCCACAGCGCTATGAAATTGATGATAACTTTTGTGAAGGAGAATCATGTGGAAAATGTGTGGAGATTTGTAAATATGATGCCATAGATTTAAATGCAAAGCCCCTTGAAAAAGAAATCGAAGTGCACTCAATAATAGGAGCGACAGGATGGGAAAATTATGATGCCTCCAAAATTTCAGGACTGAATTATAACAAGAGTTTGGATATCGTTACAAATGTGGAGTTCGAAATTTTACTTTCTGATAAAGGTCCCGGAGAAGGGAAACTAGTCAGACCTTCAGATGGCAAACCTCCAAAATCAATTGCTTTTGTGCAATGTGCAGGATCAAGGGATGAGAATTATCTGCCTTACTGCTCTGCTGTATGTTGCTCCGCTTCATTGAAACATGCATTGAATATTGCGGACATGCTTCCTGATACAAAGGTGAGCATTCACTATGTCGATTTGAGAGTTACAGGAAGAAATGAGGATTTCTTGCGCAGAGTTGAGGAGACAAAAAATATAGAGCTGGTTAAAGGGAAAATTGCCAGGGTTGATGTCGACCCTGAGAGCAATGTGCTTTATGTTGAAGCTGAGAATATTGCAGAGGGACTTAAGAAAAAGGAAGCTGTTGACATGGTTGTACTGGCCACCGGTATAGTACCAACAGCAAATATTCCGGGAACTATTAAGAATGATGATAATTTTATGCTGACTAATCAGCAGAATGGGATCTATCCCGCAGGTTGTGCCAAAAAGCCAATGGACGTGTCAACTTCAGTGAAGGATGGTACTGCTGCGGCCTTGAAAGCCATGGGGAAGTAAAAGGTAAAAAAGTCAATAAACGGATTGTGACAAAAAATATTGGAATATATATCTGTAGTGGTTGTCAGATTGGGAATTCAATCGATACAAATAAGCTATGTGATCGCATGAGTGGGGAATTGAATCCTGTTGTAATGCATTCTCATAAAGCTCTTTGTTCTCCTGATGGAGTCAATCTGATTCAGAAAGATATAGCTGAGAAGAATATTGATGCTTGTCTTGTTGCTGCTTGTGGAACAGGGGTAAAGGATGATGCATTTCGGTTTGACAATGGTGTTCTGACAGAGCGTGTTAATATCCGTGAACTTGTAGCATGGTCTATGGACCCTCTGTGTGAGGATACTGATATGGCTGCTGATGATTATCTCAGAATGGGATTTGCAGGCTTAGACAGTACGTCAATTACCACTCCATTTATTCTGGATGAGATCAGTGAAGAGATTCTAGTTGTTGGTGGTGGTGTAAGTGGACTTTCAGCAGCAATTGAGGGAGCGGAAGCCGGATATCGCATCCATCTTATAGAGAAAAATGAAAGACTGGGAGGATGGGCTTCAAAATGGAAAAAACAGATTCCTTTTGATGAGCCATTTGAAGATTTGATTGATCCGGTTGTTACAGATCTTATAAAGAGGGTAGAGGAGAATGAACTGATAACAGTCTATTTGAAGAGTGGTATTGAGAAAATTGATGGACAGCCCGGAGAATTTGTTGTTAAATTAAATGGCAGTTCAATAAAGGTTGGTTCAATAGTCACTGCTGCAGGGTGGAGGCCATACAAACCTGATTCAAAAGATTTTTATGGTTTGGGAGTGATCCCCAATGTTATTACTTCAGTAGAGCTTGAAGAGAAAGTCTCTGCAGGTAAACTTCCTAAAGTTGAATCAGTTCTTTTTATTCAGTGTGCAGGATCCAGGGACCTGGAACACCTTTCATATTGCTCCTCCATCTGTTGTGGAATTTCACTTAAGCAGGCTAAATATTACAGGGATGAGCATCCCGATGCGATCATTTATATACTCTATAAGGACATTCGCACGATAGGTTTCCTTGAAGAGTTTTATAAGGAAGTGCAGGATGATCCAAATATCATTTTTATAAAAGGAGAATTTGAGACTATTCAGCAGACAGGTGATAGTGTTGAAGTTATTGTTCAGGATAAATTATTAGGAGAACAACTTACATTGAATGTTGAGCAGGTGGTACTTGCCACAGGAATGGTTCCTAATGGGACTGATGATCTTAAACTGGGTTACAGATTAGGAGAGGGATTACCTGAGTTGAAATACGAATTTCCGGATTCACACTTTATCTGTTTTCCGTATGAAACACGGAGGACCGGTATTTATGCGGCAGGAACAGTTCGGGCGCCAATGGATATTCCTTCGAGTATGGATGATGCGGGTGGGGCAATGTTGAAGGCGATTCAGACCATCGAGGCATCCAAAAGGGGAGAGGCTGTTCATCCGAGATCCGGAGATCAATCCTATCCTGAGCTATATCTCGAAAGGTGTACCGATTGCAAAAGGTGTACTGAAGAGTGCCCTTTTGGAACTTATGATGAAACGTCTTCAGGAACCCCTGTTGTGTACCCCAACCGTTGTAGAAGATGCGGAATCTGTGTAGGTAGCTGTCCTGAGAGGGTTATCAGTTTTGCAGATTACTCTATCAATATTATTTCAGAAAAAATAAAGGCTGTAAACATACCGGATGAATTTGATGAGAAGCCCAGGGTATTGGTATTCGTTTGCGAAAATGACGCGATGCCTGCGCTGGAGATGGCAGCAAGAGAAAAATTAAGCATCAACCCATATGTCAGGGTTATTTCTGTTCGCTGCCTGGGTTCCATTAACCGCGTATGGATATCTGATGCATTATCGCACGGATTTGACGGAATTCTTCAGATTGGATGTAAGCCGGGTGATAATTATCAGTGTCATTTTATCCATGGAAGTGAACTAACTGAGCAGCGAAGTGAGATCATGGAAGAGACACTTTCTACCATGATGCTTGAACCTGAACGCATCATGACAAAGTTTGTGGAAATAACAGATTATAAAGGGATTATAGATCATATTGATGAGTATATGGAAGAGATAGAGTTGATAGGACCTAATCCGTTTAAGGATATTTAGGGGACAATGCGACAATGCGATAATGCGACAATGCGACAATGTGATAATGCGATAATGCGACAATGTGATAATGCTGGATTTGAGACCTGACATAGAATTTAAGAAGGAGCTGGAACGCATAAGCGGAGCACCACTGAATACATGCATGCAGTGTGGTACATGTTCTGTTGTGTGTAATTTGTCTCCTGATGTCAAGCCTTTTCCCCGAAAGGAGATGGTCTATGCCGGCTGGGGCATGTCGGATAAATTGATTGGTAATCCGGATGTATGGTTGTGTCACCAATGTGGCGATTGCAGTACCCATTGTCCAAGAGGTGTAAATCCTGCAGATGTTCTGTCAGCTACCAGACAACTAACGTACAGGAAGTATGCGATGCCTTTGTTTATGGGAAAACTTCTTGGTAAACCCGGACTATTACCCATTGCTATTTTAATACCTGTTCTGATCATAGCCGGAATTATTTTTGCGGCCGGGACACTTAAAATACCAGAAGGACCGGTTAATTATTCTCTTTTCTTTCCCCATGCCTGGTTGAATGCTTCATTCTCTGTAATAACGCTTTTGTCTTATCTCCTTGCTTGTTTTGGTTTTGGAAGGTTTTGGAAGGATATGAATATTCATCATTCCGGTACAGGTCCGAAAATGGGATTATTCAGAAGTTTCTGGGGTGTTAAAAATGACATATTTGCACATTCGCGATTTAAGAAGTGTGAAGAGAACAGTTCCAGGAAAGTATCTCATTTCCTTGTGTTTTATGGGTTTATACTCTTGCTTTTAGTTACCATATTTGCCATATATGCTGCAATTACTGAAAAATATCCCCTCGCATTAACTAACCCATTTAAAATCATGGGAAATCTCTCTTCCCTCATGCTCTTTACCGGACTGGGAATAATGATATATAATCGAATTGTTGCTAAGCCAGGAAGTGAAAGAAGTACATATACTGATTGGCTGTTGTTGGGATCAATGTTTCTCCTGACAGCTTCAGGGGTGATTGTGGAGATGGCCAGATTTCTCGATTGGTCACTTGCCTACTATCTGTACTTTTTTCATCTTGTTTGTGTATGGTTTGTGATTATTTACCTTCCTTATACTAAATTTGGACATATTATTTACCGGACCATTGCCATGACCTATGCATTTTCAGGAAGAAGAAAATAGGTAAATACATTATTATAATATGATAGGAACATTAATAAACGTGGGTACAGTTTTGTTGGGAAGTACCATCGGATTACTTATTCGATCGAGGCTTCCAGAGCGCTATATTAAGATTATCTTTCAGGTGTTCGGACTGTTTACCATGTTTCTTGGCGTGAAGATGGCTCTGGAGACACAGAATATTATGGTGATGATATTCAGCTTATTGATAGGGACCTTGCTTGGTGAGTGGTGGAATCTTGAGAAGGGGATGAGCAAAATTGCTGAGTTTTTAAAAAGGAAGGTAAAATCGAGCAATGAGAGTTTTGCTGAAGGATTTATTACAGCATTTCTAATATTTTGCATGGGCTCAATGACTGTGCTGGGTGCTATCGAAGAGGGACTGGGAAACAAACCAAATTTACTCCTTACTAAATCACTGATGGACGGATTTTCATCTATGGCACTGGCCTCGGCCCTTGGTGCCGGGGTGATGTTTTCCGTTATCCCGCTCTTTTTATACCAGGGTGGTCTCACACTCTTTGCCTCATACATTAGTGAGACACTTTCTGTTCCTGTACTGGCAGAACTCTCAGCTGTAGGTGGAATTTTATTGATAGGCCTGGGCTTCACGCTTCTTGATGTAAAGAAAGTCAGGGTAATGAATATGTTACCAGCCCTTATAGTGGTAGTACTACTTGCTAAATATCTGGCACCATTGCTGGATAAGCTATAACAGAATAAATTCTGAAAAATTAGTATATATTTTCAAAAACATTTTTGCTTCTAAAGTGTTTTCTCCTTAAAATAGTTGGATGAGTAAAAAGATGTGCACTGATTTAGAAGTGCTGGAGCTGAGGATGATAACTA
Source organism: Bacteroidales bacterium (assembly GCA_030589895.1). Taxonomy (GTDB): domain Bacteria; phylum Bacteroidota; class Bacteroidia; order Bacteroidales; genus JAUUZQ01. The sequence continues at coordinate 63,543 of JAUUZQ010000004.1, read as the reverse complement.
AGAAATCAAAGTACTTTTGCCGGAAATGTGACATGTATTCATCCAAAGAGAAGTGGTGTTGTAAGCCTATGGCATTAAAATAATTATCTTTGTCCTTCGAAAAAAAAATAGAAATACGGATGAAAGAGTTGATGGAGAAGATTGAAAAATGGAATGAAGAGTGGTCGGGAAAAGACCCAAAAGATGTATTGGCTTTCTTTCTTGCTGAGTTTAGTGGCAAGATAGCATTATCGACCAGCATGGGGGCAGAGGACCAGGTGCTCACTGAGATGGTAGCGGCGATTGATAAGAGTGCAAGGATCTTTACACTTGATACAGGACGACTGTTTCCCGAAACATATAACCTGATTGATGATACAAAAAACAGGTATGATATTGATATAGAGGTGTTTTTCCCTGAAAGAAAAGCTGTGGAGGCTATGGTGAAGGAGAAGGGAATGAATCTTTTTTATAAGAGTGTTGAGAACAGGAAGTTGTGTTGTGGTATTCGAAAAGTGGAACCTCTGCTACGTGCTTTCAATAATCTGGATGTATGGATATGTGGTCTGAGAAAGGACCAGTCAGTAAGCCGCTTCTTCTCGAAGATGGTGGAATGGGATGAGCAGAACGGACTTATAAAGATCAATCCGCTGATAGATTGGACTGAAGATAATGTCTGGGACTATATCAAGGAGAATAAGGTGCCTTATAACCCTTTACATGAGCAAGGTTTTGCCAGCATTGGTTGTCAGCCATGTACAAGGTCAATCAAACCAGGTGAAGATTTCAAAGCAGGTCGCTGGTGGTGGGAGGAAGAAGAACACAAAGAGTGCGGATTGCATAAGAGATAATGTTGATAATGCGACAATGTGATAATGTGATAATGAGGTTGTAGAGAGTGTATGCACCCAATAGATTTGTCTGGTCACTTCAACTTATCACTCCGGATCCAAGCAACTCTCCATTGTCATACCAGGCTGCAAACTGACCGGCTGCGATTCCCCGTTGAGGTTTATCGAAAGTAAGGTACATTCCTTCAGCAGTTCTATGCAGTGTGGCTTTTTCCAATGCCTGGCGGTAACGGATTCGAACCATATAATTCCGTTTTTCATCAATTTTCATTGTCAGATCTGGTCGTACCCAGTGAATATCACTTTCCAGAATAAATAGTCCACTGCGGAACAAGCCCGGATGTGATTGCCCCTGACCTACATAAATTCTGTTTTTATCAACATCTGTGGCAATTACAAAAAGAGGTTCAACTTTACCGCCTACCTGCAGCCCTTTTCTCTGACCGATAGTAAAAAAGTGAGCCCCACGGTGCTTGCCAACAAAATTTCCATCACTGATCCTGTATGTCAGGGGAGTGCATAGTTCTTTCTCCGATTGATCAGTTTTTTTTGCATACATCGGACTATCAGCAGGGATTTCAAAAATATTTCCCTCTTTCGATTTTAATTTTTGTTGAAGAAAGTCAGGCAGGTGCACTTTCCCTACAAAGCATATTCCCTGAGAGTCTTTTTTATCTGCTGATGCCAGTTTTTGCTCTTTGGCAATTTTTCTGACTTCAGATTTATGTAAGTGACCAATGGGGAACAATGTGTTTGAAAGCTGTTTTTGTGAGAGCTGACAAAGGAAATAGCTCTGCTCTTTACCCGGATCATCACCAGCCAGTAGCTTATACACCATCTTCCCATCAATCTCTTCTTCTTCCTTTTTACAGTAATGTCCGGTTGCTACATAGTCTGCATTGAACGGTGCTGCAGCTTTCAGAAACTCATCGAATTTAATTTCCCGGTTACATAAGACATCAGGATTGGGTGTTCTTCCTTTTTCATATTCAGAGAACATATAGTCAATTACCCGCTTCTTGTAGGGTTTGCTTAAATCAACCACATGAAACGGAATTCCAATTTTCTTTGCTACCAATTCGGCAAAGACCACATCTTCATCCCACGGGCAATCAGCATCCAGCACTCCTGTTTTGTCGTGCCAGTTAACCATAAACACAGCAATCACGTCATAGCCTTGTTCCTTTAACAAGTAAGCCGCAACACTGGAGTCAACCCCGCCTGATAAACCTACTACTACCCTTTTTGCCAAAACAGATTAATTTGGTGGCAAAATTAGGGAATTATATGGGAATCATAAAATGAAATTGAGATTCTGATCCAAATTTCCTTTTTCCTTTTCACTTTTCACTTTTCCTTTCACTTTTTCCTTTTTCCTTTTCACTTTTTCTTTAACTTTAAACAATGTCTCCCCTTAAAGTCTATAAAGCATCTGCCGGGTCTGGAAAAACATTCCAGCTTACTTATGAATATCTGAAGCTTTTATTCAGAAATCCTGAGAATTACAAGCATATTCTGGCAGTAACTTTCACAAACAAGGCAGCAAGTGAGATGAAATCCAGGATACTCGACAGGTTATACAATCTCTCAAATCCTTCTTCTGATTCGGTATCCGGGGATGTAGCCTTATTAATTGCTGATGCAGGATTGTCGCAAGAGAAGATTTCAAAGACTGCAAAATTACTGCTCATCAGAATTCTGAATGATTATTCGAGATTCACTGTTGGCACAATTGATAAGTTTTTTCAGGGAGTGATAAGGGCATTTGCAAGAGAAATTGGATTACAGGCAGGCTTCACCCTGGAGTTGGATCGTGACAGAATACTGAGTGAAGCTGTTGACCGGATGTTTCTTGATATTACTGAGGACAATGAGATCAGATCATGGTTGTTGAAATTTGCCGAAACTAGAATTGAAAATGATAAGGGCTGGAATTTCAGAAATGATATTATAAACTTGTCGAAAGATCTCTTTCTTGAAAGTTATCAATCCATGATGATGGACAGTGATGTTATAATAGATAAAGAACTGCTCACGAAGTATATAAAACAGTTGGAGCTGATTATCAGAGATTCGGAGGAGAGGATAAAGGAAATTGCCGGTGCGGGATTGCAAGAAATATCAAATGCAGGATTTGAAGTGCTTTCATTTGTGCAAAAGAGCAGAGGTGTTCCTGCATATTTTGAAAATATTATGGGGGGCGGGAAATATTTCCTGACTCCGGGTCAGTTTAAAGCGATAAGCGATCTGAGTAAATGGGTTCCTGAAAAGGATTTTGACACTCCTAAAGCTGATCTGTCTCAGCATCTTTTACAGCCGAAGCTTAAAGAGATATACGAGCAGACAAGAATCATTAAAACAGCTCTTAGCATTAATCCTTATGTCTATACCCTGGGTATTTTAAATGATCTGTCGTCAAAGATTCTTGACATCACCAGTGAGAAAAACCTTTTCCTGCTTAACGACTCTTCCAGATTTTTAAAAGGACTTATAGGTGATAATCCTACCCCATTTATATATGAGAAAACAGGCAATGTATTTAATCATCTGATGCTGGATGAGTTTCAGGATACTTCTGTATTTCAATGGGATAACTTCAAACCATTGATTGACCATACCTTGTCGTTCAACAATGAAAATCTGATTGTAGGCGATGTAAAGCAATCAATATACAGGTGGCGGAACTCCGATTGGAAAATACTGGCTGACGGGGTGACAAAATCCTTCCCCGGACAAGAAACTACTTCCCTCTCTCTTACAGAAAATTGGAGAAGCAAAGAGAAAATCATTCAGTTTAATAATTCACTCTTCTCTTCAATTCCTGAATTAGTTAAGGGAATACTTTCAATTGAGATGGAAACCCCGGGAATTGATGATCATTTCAGAGAGAAGTGGAATAATTTACTGGATATCGCTTACCATGATGTTATTCAAGAGATCCCCGAACGATCAATTGGATCAGGAGGCTTTGTAAAGGGTGTGGTTCTGGATGAAAATGATACTTCTTTCAGGGAGGGTATATTGGATGAACTTCCAACATGGATCATGGAGCTGCAGGATAAGGGTTATCGTGCCAAAGATATTGCAATACTTGTCAGGTATAATTCGGAGGGAACTGCAGTTGCTCAGAAGCTTATGGATTTCGACAGGGAAAATAACGCTGAGAAAAAATACTGCTTTGATTTTGTATCTAATGAATCCCTGTTTCTCGATAAAAACAGCTCTGTCAGGTTTATTTTAAGCACATTAGCCTACCTCGACAATTCGCATGATATGTTGAGCACGATGCATGCCAAGTATTTTTACCTATTAATAGCCGGTCAAAATTCAGACGAGCTACATTCTATTCTTAATCCGGGAAAAAGCATTAAGGAGATATTGCCAGAGCATTTTGTCAAATCAATTCCAATGATCAGAAGGTTGCCCCTTTTTGAACTTACTGAGCATATTATCCATGCCTTTGGTCTGAATAAACTGGAAAGTGATTTACCTTACATCCAGGCATTTCAGAGTATTGTGATTGAGATTCAGAGGGAAGAGCAGGGCAGTATCCATGAATTTCTTAATTATTGGGAGGAGTTTGGGAAGAGAAAATCCTTAAATGTTTCTGACGGACAGGATGCCATTCAGATTATGACAATTCATAAAGCAAAAGGTTTGCAATTTAAGGCAGTCTTAATCCCATTGTGTAATTGGGAGCTAACGACTGATGCAAAGCGCGATACAATTCTCTGGTGCAATACAAAGGACTCACTATTTGAAACTGTTCCTATTGTTCCGGTGAAATATAAGAGCGATTTAAAGGATACAATTTTTGCAGCTAATTATATTGAGGAGATGATTATGGGTTATGTTGATAGCATGAATCTTTTATATGTTGCATTGACCAGGGCGGAGCATGCTTTATATATTGGAATGCCTGTATTGGAAGAAGATAAGAAGCTTACAAAAGCAGGGCATCTGCTTATGAAGGCAGCAGGGAGAGCGGAAAGTTTCGGGGAAAACCTGGTGAATATATCTGAAATTATTTCTGAAACAGGATTTGAACTGGGAGCATTGTCAGAACAGGGAGAATCAGTAGATGATATTCCGCAATGGCCCCTTGATGCGTACCCGATTATTTTTCGGGATGAAAGGCTAAGGCTTAATATGAAGAGCAATGAATATTTTCTTAAAGAAGGATCCACTATTGATGACCATATTAACTTCGGTAATCTGATGCATGAATTGTTTGGATTTATTTCAACAGTAAATGATATTGATCCTGCTGTAGAAAAATATAGAAGGGAAGGAATTCTGAAAAAGGAAGAAGCTGAGAAACTGAAAAAGATGATCACTGAAAAGATAAGTGCATCAAATGTCAGTGAGTGGTTTGATGGTGATATAATTGTTGAGAATGAGCGGACAATTTTAGTGTCCGGATCAGGTACTTATCGTCCTGACAGGGTAATTGAAACTAAAGAGAAGACAATTGTCGTGGATTATAAATTTGGTGATCTCGAAGAGCGCAAATATGAAAAACAGGTAAGCATCTATATGGACCTCTTAGGGCAGATGGGATATACTGGAATAGAGGGATATATTTGGTATGTAATGTCGGATAAAATAGTAACAGTGAATTAATATGAAATACCCGTGGGGAACAGACAGAAGGTATTATTCCTATACTGATTATCTCAAGCAGAGATTTGGAGAGCGTGTGCAGAAACTCACTGTAAATGCAGGTTTTACTTGTCCGAACAGAGATGGCAGTGTTGGAAGAGGTGGCTGTACATACTGTGACAACAGGGCATTCAATCCATCATACAATAGTTCCTGCAAGCCGGTAACACAACAATTGGCTGAGGGAATAGAGTTCCATAAGATTCGCTACAGGAGGGTAAAGAAGTATGTGGCTTATTTTCAGGCCTATTCTAACACATATGCTCCCCTGGAGGAACTAAAGAAGATATACCAACCGGCACTCGAGTATCCCGATGTAATTGGAATTGTAGTTGGAACCCGGCCAGATTGTGTCAATGCAGAGATACTGGATTATTTTGCTGAACTGGCAAAGGATAAATACATCGTCCTTGAGTATGGAATTGAATCGGTACTTGATAAAACACTACAGGCGATTAACCGCGGGCACGATTTTGAGACCACACGTTTTGCTATTGAGGAGAGTGCCAGGCGCGGTATTAGAACTGGAGGACATATGATTATCGGTCTGCCGGGAGAGGAGAAAAGTGATTGGATGAGTGCAATGAAGGTTCTCTCAGCTTTGCCTCTGAACAATATTAAATTTCATCAGCTGCAAATCATTAAAGGTACCCGCATGGCGCTGGAATTCAGAGATCATCCAGAGCGATTTCGTGATTTTAGTATGGAAGAGTACCTTCAGTTAATGACAGATTTAATTGAACATCTGAACCCGGCCTTTTCCATAGAGCGGATTGCCGGAGAAATTGGATTGGATATGGGAGTTCGCAAAGGATGGGGCATAAGATACGATCAGGTGTTGAGAAGGTTTGAGACAATATTGGAGGAAAGAGAAACATGGCAGGGACGTTTGTATAGTCATACTTAGAGATGCACCATGTGTCAGGTCTCTATTATGTCCTTTAGGAGATATTTGATGTAAGATATGCGATATGAGATATTTGATGTGAGAAGTTTGGAATTTATAGTTGGAAACAGATGAATATATTTTTAGAAATACTGGCAAAACATCTTCTTGATAAACATGGGAAGTCCTTGAGCGAATTTGCACTCATATTTCCCAACAGAAGGTCAGGCTTGTTTTTTCAACGATTTTTAGCTCTGCACACGAAAGATACAATGTGGCTTCCGCAGATTCGTACCATCAATGAACTTATGCAGGATTTAAGCTCTCTTCAACTGGCAGATCCAATAGATATTCAATTTGAATTATATGATATTTACAAATCTCTGGTCCCGACTCCCGATAGTTTTGATGAGTTTTTTCCATGGGGAGAAATGATGGTGAGTGACTTTGATCATCTGGATAAATACCTGGTAAATCCAGAAGAGATTTTTAAGAATATCAAGGAGTTAAAGGAAATTGATGAGAAATTTGGGGGCTTGGAAGAGGAACAGGTAGAGTATATCCGAAAATTCTGGAAGAACTTTCATGATGGAGATATGAGCAAGGAAAAGGAGGTTTTTCTTCAAACATGGGAGATTCTGCCGAAACTGTACCACAAGCTCACTAATCTCTTAAAATCCCAAATGACAGGGTATGAGGGAATGATTTACAGGGAGGTGGCTGAACTGGATATTGTGGAACTTGATAAAAAACTGGAAGCTAAAAACTACATCTTTATTGGGTTTAATGCACTGAGTTTGTGTGAGCTTATGTTGTTCAAAAGGCTTAAAGGGAAGGGAGTTACTTCATTTTATTGGGATTATGACAAGAAGTATATAGCTGATAGCAACATGGAAGCAGGGCGGTTTATGAGAGAAAATCTAATTGCCTTTCCACCTGCTGATGATTTGAATATCTTTGATGAGCTCAATGGCAAAAAGGAGATCAGGATATTCGATCTTCCTACTGATATTTTGCAGGCTAAAACAGTTCACAAAATTCTTTCTGAGCGTGAGGAGCTTATCGAAGATGTTAATGATACAGCTATTGTAGCATGCGATGAAAACCTGCTGATGCCTGTCCTTGTTTCATTACCGGAAAAGATCGATGATGTCAACATTACCATGGGATATCCATTTCGGAATACACCCATGTTTGGACTTTTAGAGGCCATATTAAAACTGGTAAGAAATATTAGGCGAAGTAAGTCAGGGAAGGGCCAGTTCTATTACAAGGATGTCTTGAGCGTATTGAACCATCAGTATTACAGATTAATTTCAGATGAAACGACAACGCGAATACAAGAAAAAATAGCCATAGAAAACAGGGTCTATATCGCTCCCTCATTCTTTACTCAAGATTTTGATAATCTGATATTTGGTGATATTCAGACTGTTACACAACTAATTGAATCTTTTGACAGGATATTTCGCTATATCCTCAAGAAGTTGCAATCTCTGGAAGACCAGCAATATACTGAACTTGAAAAGGAATATGTCTTACTTCTCCTGACCAGGCTCAATAAACTTTCTGATCTGTTAAAAGACAGGAGTGAGATTGAATTGCTGACATTTATTCGTCTTTTCAGGAAGATACTTATAAATCAAAGGGTTCCGTTTATTGGGGAGCCGCTTGCCGGATTGCAAGTTATGGGTATCCTGGAAACGCGCTTGCTGGATTTTAAAAATGTCATTTTATTATCAATGAATGAGGAGATTATGCCTCGCAGTAATCAGGGAAACTCCTTCATCCCATATTCATTGCGATTTGCTTATCACTTGCCTACAAGGGAGGAGATGGATGCTATTTATGCATTCTATTTTTTCAGACTTATACAGAGGGCTGAGAGGGTGGATCTTCTGTTTAATAGTTCAGCGGAAGGTGTGAAAAGTGGCGAAATGAGCCGATATCTCTACCAGATGAAATACGATATGGGAGCTGAGATCATCAGACCTGTACTCTCTGTTCTGGCATCAGAAAAGAGGCTGCCTGAGATTAAAAAAACGCCTGAAGTAATGGAGCTCTTAAAAAGATATCATTCAGGCAATAAAACGCTTAGCTACCTTTCTCCATCCGCGCTGAATACTTACCTGGAATGTTCATTGAAGTTTTATTACCAGAATCTTCTTCGGATAAGAAAAGGTGAGGAAGTAAGTGAAGAAGTTGATGCTATTGGATTGGGTATAATAGTTCATGATACGATTGCTGAGCTTTATGAAAAGCTTAAAAAGGAGAGCCCTTTGCTTCAAAGAGAAAAGCTGGAAGGTCTATTAAAAGATAAGGGTACGGATAAAGTGTTGATGGAGGTATTCAGAGATGTTTATTTCCAATCGGATCGCAATCGGGAGATCGAAGGGAAAAACCTGATCACATTTGATATCATTAGAAAATACTTGCATCAGATCATTAAGACAGATATAAATATTGCACCTTTTGAGTTGATTGATCTGGAAGAAAAATATTTGTCAGATCTTAAGATTGAAACACTTGATGGGGAATTGAGTATTGCAATAGGAGGGAAGATAGATAGAATTGATAAGACAAATGACAGTGTGCTCAGGATTATTGATTACAAGACTGGAAATGCAAAATTGACTTTCCCCTCTATTGAATCACTTTTTGATACAGAGCACAAAACCAGAAATAAGGAGGCTTTCCAGGCTCTTCTTTATTCATGGATCTATCTGGCTGATAACCCAGTCGAAACAGTTCTGCCCGGTCTGTATGTCATGAGATCGATTTTCAAAAAGGATTATTCTCCGGGATTTAGAATGGGAGAACGAAAAGATATCCGGGAATTGGAGAATTTTGTTGCGCACAAAGAGCAGTTTGAATCGTATCTGCTATTACTTATGGAAGAGATCTATAATTCGGAAATTCCATTCAGACAAACCAGTATTACTGATCGTTGTAAGTACTGTGATTTTAGTGTTATCTGTCAGCGAACCTAGTGTCTGGATTCTACCTTCATTATTAACTACCTTGAGCCCTTCGGGGTTCATAAGTTTGTTGTTATGAGCCTTCAAAATACAATATATAAAAGGGAAGCGCAGATTTGAGACACGCAGAAATAGCCTGTTCATAACGACAGTACGTATTTTCCCAACTAATTTATATCTTTATTGGATAGAAAAGACAATCAAATATGATTCCGGGTTATTTATCATTTCAAGTTGAGATAACAAAAGAGAATTTTACTGCGGAAAGTGGTGAGACATTTCCTAATACTGCTGTAGTATCATTCGTAGTGGCAGGACGTACCAAGCCAATTATAGAATTATTGGGATTTCTAGAAGAAGAAGATATATATAAGTGGATTGATGAGGGCAAAACAATCAACCTTGATCAGTGCTACATTAGCAGGTTATCTTTGGAAAACTATAGGGTTTCAAGAGGGTTGGATAAGAAGTCAGTTGTTGTAATAGAGAATTTTTCAGCCCGGAATGCATTTTTTGACTCACATCAATCATTCGATTTTACCCATTCAATTTTTAAAGGTGAGAGTTTCGATATTACATCTTCGTGGCTTCACAGAGGCGCATTTAATTTCGATTCAGCAGTATTTGAATGCAAATTAGTCAGCTTTCATGATGTAAAATTTTCAGATTATAGATTTGATTTTAAAAATGTTGTCATTGGAAATGCAGAAGTAAATTTTAAGAATGCAATTTTCGGTACGGGTGACAAGGATTTTCAATATACAGAGTTTGGGGAGGGAGATGTTATTTTTGCAAATACTGATTTTGGGGATGGAGATGTAAGCTTTATCAATGTTGATTTTGGCAACGGAAATATTTCATTTAAAGTAACTCGTTTTGGCAAGGGGAAAGTTGATTTTCATTATGCGAGATTCCATTCAAATGCAGTCAGCTTTGAACGTGCCGAATTTGGGAGTGGCAGGGTTGATTTTCGAACTGTTGAATTTGGAACCGGGAAAGTGAATTTCAACCGGGCACAATTTAGTGATGGCGAGGTGAGTTTTGAAGCCAGTGAAATGAAAGCTGGTAAATTTAGTTTTAAACGTGTGGAAATTGGAAAGGGGAATGTAAGTTTTGAAGAGGCTGTATTTGAGAATATAGATGTAAGCTTTGAACGCACCGATTTTGGAATTGGTAATATCTCATTTTACAAATCAGCATTTAAAAGTATGTCTTTCCGATTCTGTCATTTAGATGCATATGTTGATCTGCGATTGTATAAATGTAATTCTATTGATCTCTCCAATACAATTGTAAGGGATATTATCGATTTAAATCCTCATGAATTTGATCTGGAAGTAGATACAATAAGATTTGCAGGCATGAGGCTGATTGGCAGAATATATATTAACTGGAAGAAGAACCATGTAAAGCAGTTGATAACTTCTCAGGAGGATAGCGATGAGAGGATGAGGGCTGAACAATTCAGAATACTAAAAGAAAACTTTAGTCTGACCGGACAGTATGAAGATGAGGACAAAGCATATGTAGAGTTTAAAAGACATGAGGCCAAAGCGGACCTTATAGATATGAATGAGAAACATAAGATCAATCTTTTCTGGACTTATCCCTTGCATTGGTTTAAGAAAGCCTTATTTGATAAAGCCGGACTCTATGCAACGAGTCCAATTCGTGTATTGATTACCATGTTTTCAATATTTATATTTTTCAGTCTGCTGTATGTTGTCTTGATCTTGACAAATTCCGGTGATATCATTGCCTCTGTTGATGACAGTCTCTCTGTATTTGCACGATCATTTTACCATAGTGCCATTACATTCCTAACCATTGGCTATGGCGATCATTTTCCATATAAATCTATAAGATGGGTCTCTTCTGTAGAAGGATTCGCAGGATTATTCCTGATGTCCTATTTTACTGTTGCATTTGTAAGGAAAGTATTGCGCTAATTATTGCTGCCTGAACTCTGAATTTTGCACTCTGAATTTTAATCTCTGGACTCTGAACTTTGATTTTTGATCTCTGAACTCAGAACTCTGAACTCCGAACCAAGCTCACTAATCTTCACCTAAAAGATCAGGACGAAGTCTCTCTGTTTTCCTGATTGCTTCATTGTGTTTCCACTCATCTATTTTAGCGGCATGACCAGAAAGCAATATATCAGGAACCTTCCACCCTTTATAATCTGCTGGTCTTGTGTATACGGGTGGCGACAACAGATCGTCCTGGAATGAATCAGACAGAGCTGAAGTCTCGTCGGAGATAGCACCTGGAAGAAGCCTGATAATGCTATCTGAGATTACAGCAGCAGCAAGTTCTCCACCTGATAAAACATAATCTCCAATGGATAATTCCATGGTAATCAGGTGATCACGAATACGTTGGTCAATACCCTTGTAATGCCCGCACAGGATGATGATATTTGTTAGTGTGCTAAGACGATTTGCAACTTTCTGGTCGTATTTTTTACCATCCGGGGCAGTATAAATTATTTCGTCATACTTTCTTTCCGACTGGAGTGTTTGGATGGCATTTTCAATTGGAGCAATAGTCATGACCATTCCGGCTTCTCCACCAAAAGGATAGTCATCAACACGATGATGCTTATCTTTCGAAAAATCTCTCAAATTGTGAATGTGAATTTCTACCAATCCTTTATCACACGCACGTTTCACGATAGAATGATTGAGAGGTCCATCAAGAAGCTCAGGTATTACAGTAATTATATCAATTCTCATATTAGTGCAAAAGTACATAATAATTCTTATCTCCTATCCAGCTCTTTGTGCAACCATATTTTGATAAAAATTGTTGTTTATATAGTGAAAAGAAGTAACTTGGATCACTACTGAAACTAACTATAATCCTCTACTGCTATGAAAAATAGTGAGACAAATGATCATCATGAAGATGAATCTTTGGAAAATGTAAAAAACGATACTGAAAAGAAAACATCAGAAGAAGAGATCGTAAAACCACTTACAACTGAGAATTCTTCATCCGACTCAGTTACCAGTAAACCGGAATCTGTTCCAACCAGTGATCCGGAATCTGATCAAGCCAGTAAGCTGGAATCTGATCAAGCTAGTAATCCGGAATCTGTTCAAACCATTGATCAGGAATCTGTTAAAGCGAGTGATGCGAAATCAGATGTAGCTGATGAGTCTTCTGCTGAACACACAGATAAGTCTTCGGTGAAGCAGAAAAACGATCTTAATGAAGATCAACCTGTCTCTCCATCACCCAAACCAAAGAAAGTTTCTGTTAAACCGGTACAGGAAAAAATAAATTTTGAATTGCTTAGCAAGGAAGACCTTGTGCAATTATTGGAAGAAGAATTAAATAGCAAGCCTTTTGATAAGGTCAGAGATCAAATTGATGGAATAAGAAGGATATTCAATTCCAAAAATGAAGAAGAAATTAAGGGGAAAAAGGAGAAATTCATTGCTGAAGGTGGAATTGAAGAGGATTTTAAGCCTTTTGATGATCCGTCAGTAAGAAAAATGGATGACTTGCTCGAAAAAGTAAAATCCCTGAAAACAGATTTCAATAAAAAGCTGGAACAGAGCAAAGAGCAAAATCTTGCTGATAAGCAGGAGGTATTGGAGGAGCTTAGATTGTTGATGGACGGACAGGAGAGCTTTGACAATACATTTCGAAAATTCAAGCAGCTTCAGAAAAGGTGGTTTGATAGTGGATTTGTTCCCCAGCAGAATGTGAAGGATCTGTGGAATTCATACAACTATTTTGTAGATAAATTTAACGATTTTGTTAGGATAAACAGGGAGTTGAGAGCTCTTGATCTGAGAAAGAACATGGAGTTTAAAATTATCCTGTGTGAAAAAGCTGAAGAGCTGGCAAATGAGGAGGATGTTGTACTTGCGTTTAAGACTCTGCAAAAATTTCATGCTCAATGGAGAGAAACAGGGCCTGTTCCCCGTGAAGATAAAGACACACTCTGGGAAAGATTTAAAATTGCAACAGCAGTTATTAATAAATCTCATCAGAATCATCAATCTGAATTGAGAGTATCACTGATAGAAAATCTTGAGAAGAAAGAAAAGTTATGTGAAAAGATAGAAGAAATTTCTTTGTTGAAATTTGAATCTCATCGTGATTGGGCTGACAGGACCCAGGAGGTTTTGTCTATCCAAAAAGAATGGAAAACTATTGGCTATGCTCCCAAAAAAGACAATAATCTAATATATGCACGATTCAGGAAGGCATGTGATCTTTTCTTTGAAAGTAAGGCTGGATTCTATGCGGAAACATTTGAACAGCAGAAGGGTAATTTAAAGGAAAAAGAGCTTGTTGTTGTTGAAGCTGAAAAATTAATGGATAGTACAGAGTGGAAGGAGACAACCAATAGATTAATTTCTTTACAGAAGAAATGGAAAGAGATAGGACCTGTGCCCAGAAGGGATTCGGATAGATTATGGAAGAAATTCAGGGCTGCATGTGACCATTTCTTTACTCAGAAATCTGCATTCTATAGTGATATCGATTCATCATATGAGGAGAATTTAAGTGCCAAAATTGCACTGGTTGAAGAAATGAAGAAGTATAAGGCTCCGGAAAAGCAATCTCAACTTATTAAAGATCTGGATGATTATCATAAAAGATATTCAGAAATTGGTTTTGTACCGGTTAATAAAAAGGAGGAGATACGTGAAATTTTCAGGGAAGCCCTCAATGAAATTTTAGCATCCCTTGAGATCGATGAACAAACAAAAAGTCTGATTTCATACAGGAGCAGAATGCTTGGCATCCTCAGATCACCAAAATCTGATACAAAATTCAATTACGAAAGGGATAAATTGCATACCAAAGTGCAACAATTAAAAAATGATCTCAGCGTTTGGGAAAATAATATTGGCTTTATTAAGCAAACAGAGAGCTCAGAGACTACAATTTCAGGCTATCAGGAGAGGCTTGATGAGTCAAAATTACGCATTCAACTTCTTGAAAAGAAAATTTTACTTCTGGATGAACTGGAAAATGAGATTTGAGTTGAAAAGTCCTGATATATTTTTTTCCTCCTCATTCATTTTATTTGTTTCTTTGTAGCTTAATTAAACGAACAATATATTGGCTAAGACGAAGTATGTATTTGTAACAGGTGGAGTAACGTCCAGTCTGGGTAAAGGTATTATTTCTGCCTCACTTGGGAGATTGCTGCAGGCGAGGGGATTTAATGTCACAATTCAAAAATTAGATCCTTATATTAACATTGATCCGGGTACACTGAATCCATATGAGCATGGTGAGTGTTATGTCACAGATGATGGTGCTGAGACTGATCTTGATCTCGGGCATTATGAGCGATTTCTCGATATCCAGACTTCGCAGGAGAACAATGTTACTACCGGAAGAATTTATCAATCAGTTATAAATAAAGAACGCCGTGGAGACTATCTCGGAAAGACTGTCCAGGTTATCCCTCATATTACTGATGAAATAAAAAGAAGAATTACCTTGCTTGGCAAGAAGCGTAATTATGATATTATTATCACTGAGATCGGGGGTACGGTTGGTGACATTGAGTCTTTACCATATATTGAAGCTGTAAGGCAATTGCGCTGGGATCTTGGACATGACAACGCAGCTATTATTCATTTAACTTTAGTGCCCTATCTCTCTGCATCAGGAGAGTTGAAAACCAAACCAACGCAGCATTCTGTTAAAGTATTGCTCGAAAATGGTATTCAGCCTGATGTACTCGTGCTTCGTACAGAGCACGACATTAATAAAGATATTCGAAAGAAAGTTGCACTCTTTTGCAACGTACAGTTTGATGCAGTTATTCAATCAATTGATGTCTCAACAATTTATGAAGTTCCGCTTCTTATGAAGGAGGAGAATCTTGACAAGACAATTCTTAAGGTATTGAAGCTGGAACCTAAACAGAGCCTTGACCTGAAACCATGGAGAAGCTTTGTTACTAAATTGAAGAGCGCAAAGAATGTGGTTGAAGTAGCACTTGTTGGTAAGTATGTTGAATTAGCCGATTCATATAAATCTATCATGGAGTCCCTGATCCATGCCGGAGCTATGAATGACACCAAAGTTATTATACATTGTATTCATTCAGAGACGATAACAAAAGAAAATGTGAAGGCTGAATTACAGGGTTATGAAGCTGTACTTGTGGCACCGGGTTTTGGAGACAGGGGGATAGATGGGAAGATATTGGCAGTTCAGTATGCAAGGGAAAATAAGGTTCCTTTCTTTGGAATCTGCCTGGGATTACAATGTGCTGTAGTTGAATTTGCCAGGAATGTTCTTGGGTATAAAGATGCACATTCATCAGAGATGTCGAATATAACTAAACATCCGGTTATTGACTTAATGGAGGAGCAAAAAGGAGTAACGGAAAAAGGGGGGACCATGCGACTTGGTGGATATGCTTGTGAGTTGATAGAAGATTCTATTTCTTATAAAGCATATGATACGAAAACAGTAAGGGAAAGACACAGACATCGCTACGAATTCAATAATGATTACCTTCGGGAATTTGAGGAAAGGGGTATGCTTGCTGCAGGAATCAATCCTGAGAGCGGATTAGTGGAGATAATGGAGCAAGTTGATCATCCATGGTTTGTTGGTACTCAATTTCATCCTGAATACAGGAGTACTGTACTGAATCCACATCCACTATTTGTAAGTTATGTAAAAGCCATTCTTAAGAATAAGAAGTGAGCTTTTGCTAACATATCATTTTTATATACATTTTTGCTGTAAAATGTGACGCTTTTGTGTCACAAAACACTACTTTTGTCGCTGTTAATTAAATTCGTAAAAGAATGGATCGTAATTCAATAATCGGACTTGCAATTATAGGAGTCATGCTTTTAGGCTATAGCATATTTACAAAACCCAGTAGAGATGCCCAATTGGAGTTGCGTCGCAAAGCAGATTCAATCGCAATGGTTGAGAATCTGAGACAGCTCGAACTGGCGAGTCAGGCTACAAGTCAGAGACCGGAACAGGCAGAACAAGCAGAACAAGCAATTGACAAGGAAGCACTGGCAGCACAACAGGAGAAGTTGTATGGAGATTTTGCTGCAGGCTTAGATGGGGAAAAGGATATTATAACAATGGAGAATGATCTTTTCAAAATTGACTTTTCTACTTTGGGAGGAAGACCGTATTCTGTTACTTTGAAGGAGTATATGACATCCGATTCGATTCCCGTGAGGCTATTTAACGGGGATTCTACCAAATTTGAATTGAACTTTTTCGCAGATAATAAACGTGTAAATACGGGGGAACTTTATTTTGTTCATGAATCTTCTTTTAAAAATATAAATGCTACAGATTCAGAGAAAACCCTGGTGATGAGGATGGATGTTTCTGAAACTGCTCATATCGAGTTTATATATACCATGTATCCTGGTGATTATATGCTTGATTTTGATATAAGATTAGTGGGTATGGATCGGTATAGAACCGATAACATGGTTTTTAACTGGGAATTATATTTCCCATCTACTGAAAAGGGCTATCAGAACGAGAATAATTATACAACACTATACTATAGGTTTAAGAATGGAGGTATTGAGAAGTTCAATATGCGGTCTAAAAAGAGTATAGAAGAGGAAACTGCTTCGACACAGGTTGACTGGATTGCTTATAAGCACCAATTCTTTTCAACAGTGATTATTGCAAAAGATTATTTTGAAGGCGCCTATATGTACAATGAGAGATTTGATGAGCCTGGTCAGTATATTCGTCATTTTTCCAGTGAGATTGATATGCCGTATAATCGTTCCAGCGATCAGACCATGGCAATGAATCTATATTTTGGACCAAATGAGCACCAACGACTAAAGGAATATGAGGGACTGGAACTTAAGCACCTGGTAACAGTTGGTGGTCCGGTAATCCGTTTTATGAATGAAATAATTATCATTCCTATTTTCAATTGGTTGAATCGCTCCATTACCAATTATGGTATTATTATTTTGTTGCTGACATTGATATTGAAAACTGCACTTTTCCCTCTTACATATAAATCATACAAGTCACAAGCAGTAATGCGTGTGCTGAAGCCTCAGGTTGATGAGATTGGTGAAAAATTCCCAAAGAAGGAAGATGCCATGAAAAAACAGCAGGCGACTATGGCATTGTATAAAAAGGCAGGTGCGAATCCATTGGGTGGTTGTTTGCCTATGGTGGCACAGATGCCTATACTATATGCCATGTTCAGGTTTTTCCCGACCTCAATTGAATTGAGGCAGGAGAAGTTCCTGTGGGCCACAGACCTTTCAACTTATGATAGTATTCTTGATCTGCCATGGGATATTCCTATGTATGGGGACCATGTGAGTCTCTTTACAATATTGATGACTGTAACAACGGTCTTAAGTATGAGAATTAATAACCAAACTCAGGCAAATAGTGCCATGCCGGGAATGAAAACCATGATGTACATGATGCCGGTCATGTTTATGGTTATGTTGAATAACTTCTCTGCAGCCTTGACTTACTACTACTTCCTTGCCAACCTTATTACCCTGGGACAGAATTTTATCTTCAAGCTTTATACGAACGAGGAAGCTATATTGAAAAAGATTAATGCCAAGCAGACCAAAGTAAAGAAAAAATCGAAATGGCAACAACGAATGGAGGCCATGACCAAGCAGCCGAAACAGTTGCAAAAATCAAAAAAGAGATAGATTCTTATGAGAAATAAGGCTACAAAAAAGAGCTTGTGAATTTCACAAGCTCTTTTTTTGCACTAAGTATTTTTCGGTACTGATTATTGGCTATTGGCTGCTACATATGATCTCCACTCTTCTTCAAAGCTACCATCTTAATTGCTGTAACTGCAGCCTCATCACCTTTATTCCCATGCTTCCCTCCGCAACGGTCAAGTGCTTGTTGCTGGTTATCGGTGGTTAGGATACCGTATATAAATGGAATATCAAAATCAAGGTTAAGTTCTGTGATACCGTGGGTAACACCCTGACAAATAAAATCGAAATGACGGGTCTCACCCTGAATAATACAACCGAGACAGATAACCGCATCGGGGTTTTGCTTTTCTGCAATTATTCTTGCTCCAAAAGTAATCTCAAAACTTCCGGGAACAGCCATAATATGAATGTTATCCTTTAATACTCCGTGTTTGGATAGGGTATTGACTGCCCCTTCTAAAAGAGCTGCAGTAACTTCTTCATTCCATTCTGATACAATAATTCCGAATTTCATATCCGATGCATCAGGAATTTGAGCTGGATCATGCGAAGACAAATTCTTTAAGCTACTGGCCATGATTATATAAATTTGGATGTAAAAAAAGTATCAGTGAAAACTGATACTTAGTTTTAATAAAAATAACTTTTGCTTAGAGAGAAGCGATTTTAGCTTCAACTCTACCAATATATTTTTTTATCTCTTTACCTTCTACTGAATTAGGATAGTCTTTGCTGATGCGCTGATAAGTACTAAGCGCATTTTCAAGTTCACCAGCTTCTTCATAGACAATACCTGCCTTTTTAAGAATTATGGGAGAGGTGAAATTATTTTCAAATTTATCCACAGCAGACATATATGCTTTCGTCGCTTTATTATAATCCTGAAGTTCTGTATAAACGTCACCTAGCGCACTCAAGGCAGTAGCGCCAACAAGAAGGTCTTTTGTTTTAAATTTGGAAAGATAGTCTTCAGCAGATTCAAAATCGCCAAGTTCTTTAAAACATATTCCAGAATAATACTTCGCAAGTTTACCAGCCTTTGTAATAGAATAGTCATCTATGATATCGAGGAAGCCAGGATAAGTACCGTATCCGTAAAGTGCAAGATTAAATGAATCACGTTCAAAATATCTCTCTGCCATATATATACTGGCAGAAGCTTCAACGTTCTTTGGTTTCAGATAGTAGCGATTTGCAGCAACAATAAGTAAGATAACAGCTAAAATTCCAATAAGAACATTAACTAGTAATTTCTGATTATCTTCAATAAATTGTTCTGACCGTGTCAATGCAGATTCAATTCCACCCAGACTCTTATCTGCTTGATTAGTATTTTGTTTCTTGGACATATTAAATAATATAGTTTACGTTTTTCTAAAACAAGCGCAAATGTAACTGTTTTTTACAAATTAGTTTATAATGTTTTGAAAAAGTTGTGCAATAATCACATGGCAATGATGATAAATCTTTCGAGATGCACTATTTTTGTTTAAAGACTATAATCCAATGCATCTATTATCTCTTTCATTAATCAATTTTAAGAATTACGAACAAGCCGATCTTGATTTCAGTAGCAAGATTAACTGTTTTGTTGGAGAGAATGGCGTGGGAAAGACGAATTTGCTGGATGCAATTCATTACCTGGCCCTTTGTAAAAGCAATCTTAATCCTGTTGACACACAGAATATAAGGTATGATCAGGAGATGTCTATGATACAAGGGGTGTTTTCAAGGTTGGAAAAGGAGGAGACAATTTATTGCAGCATCAGAAAGAACAGGAAGAAGCAGTTTAAAAGGAACAAGAAGGAGTATAAGCGTTTAATGGAGCACATTGGACTCATTCCACTTGTGATGATCTCTCCAGCCGATTACGGTCTGATTCAAGGTGGCAGTGATGAGCGACGTCGGCTAATGAATGCTGTCATTGGTCAATATGATCATATTTATCTTGAAAATATAATTTCTTATAACCGGATACTGACACAAAGAAACAGGCTATTGAAGGAGTCAGCAGGGAGGTCCGGTAATCTGGATGTTCTGGAGATTCTTAATCAGCAACTGGTGCAGTATGGAGTGCCGGTATTCGAGGCGAGAAAAGATTTTACTGAGAAGCTTATGCCTGTCTTTCAGGAGTATTATCAGCATGTATCCGGTAATAAGGAGGAAGTATCCTTAGCATATTCCTCTCAATTAAATGAGCTTGATTTTAGCACAGCATTGCGGGAATCAATCAACAAGGATCTTTCTGTTCAGTATACTACCACAGGAATTCACAAAGATGATTTGCAAATGATGCTGGCAGGTCATCCTCTAAAAAAAGTTGGCTCCCAAGGTCAGCAAAAGACTTATCTTGTAGCATTAAAACTTGCAGAATTTGAATTTATGCAGACCTTGATGAAATTGTCTCCCATTCTGTTGTTAGATGATATATTTGATAAATTTGATGCTTTTCGGGTGAAGCAGATCATCAAGCTGGTAGCTGATAACAGGTTCGGTCAAATATTCATTACTGATACAAATGAGGAAAGATTGAAGAAAATTTTGAAAGAAATTCCCACGGAGCACCTTATCTATCATATCACAAAGAGTGGAGTAGATCTGATTTAATAAAACATGGAACGGAAGTCAGAAAAAAAAATAGGGTCACTGCTCGATGAATTCATAAGGGCGAATCACCTTGAAAAGGGTTTGGCTGAATATCGATTGAAAAAAGCATGGAACGAGTTGCTGGGCCTCAGCGTGTCGAAAGCAACGCAGAGCCTGTATATCAGAGATGGAATACTCTTTGTAAAACTTTATTCCTCAGTATTAAGAAATGAACTGACGATGTTGAAAGGTGATATTCTTGTACGTTTGAATGAAGCAGCCGGAAGAGATGTGATTAATGATATAATTATCAAATAGAGATAAATATACCCTGAAGGGATGTTATTTTTCTTACCCTGAAAGGATGTTATTTTTCTTACCCTGAAGGGATGTTATTTTTCTTACCCTGAAAGGGTATTATTTCAATAGCCACGGGTGTAAACCCGTGGTATATGAACGCCCTGTTGTCTAGCCCTGGATAGGGCTGAATTATCTTCTCTTAAAACCTATCTTTTGAAGGAAAGAAGAATGAAGCTTCAATAGCTGCATTTTCATCTGAATCTGATCCGTGGACAGCATTTGCTTCAATAGATTCAGCATATAATTTGCGAATGGTTCCCTCTTCTGCTTCTGCCGGGTTGGTAGCTCCAATAAGTTTCCGATAGTTTTCAACGGCATTTTCTTTTTGCACAACTGCAACAACAATAGGTCCTGAAACCATAAAGTCTACAAGTGATTGATAGAAAGGACGTTCTTTATGAACTGCATAAAATGCTTCAGCCTCAGGCCTTGCCAGTTGTATCATTTTTAAGGATGAAATTCCAAAACCAGCTTCCTGAATTTTGTTCAGAATAGGACCAATGTATCCTTTTGCAACAGCACGTGGTTTAATAATAGTAAATGTAAAATCTCCGTTCATATTTCTAACTTTTAAATTGATATTTAAGCTGACAAATATAGATAATAATTGTTCAAGCGTACGTTATATATTTATATCTTTGACGCTTTAATCTGGCATTAGTCTTAAATATTGGAATGATTGACAATAACACAGTAGAAAGAATAAACGAAAAATTTGAACAGGGTAAACCGGTAGTTATTATTACGCATAAAAATCCGGATGGGGATGCCATTGGTTCCAGTACTGCATTGGCTCTTTTTCTTAAAAAGAGAAATATCCGGGTAAATGTCATTATACCGAATGACGTCCCTGCTTTTTTACAGTGGCTGCCTGGCTACGATCTGGTATCAATATTCAAAAATGAACGCACAAAGTGCAGTGAGATGATCAAAGAAGCTGGAACACTGGTCTTTCTTGATTTTAATGAGCCTGAGCGGGTGGGGGAACTTAAAAAAGAAATTGTATCATCTGATGCATATAAAATACTAATTGACCATCATCAGGATCCTTCTGATTTTGCTGACATAGTTATTTCTGATACAGGAAGGGGTTCAGTAGGTGAAATGGTTTATGAATTAATTGTAGATCTTGGTGGAAAAGATTTATTGGATGATGAAATTGCTACTTCTCTTTATGTTGCAATTATTACTGATACAGGAAATTTCCGGTACAGTAGCTCATATCCGGGAATCTTTCATATTGTTGGTGAATTGATGAATTTTGGCATTGATAAGGATACTATTTTCACGAAAGTATATGATAGTTATTCGGAAAGTCGAATGAAACTGATGGGTTACTGCATGGCTGAAAAGCTTGTTGTTCTGGAAAAATATAAGACGGCATATATCAGTATCAATCAGGAAGAGTTAAAGAAATTCAATCATCAAATAGGTGATACTGAAGGTTTTGTAAATATCCCTTTTTCTATATCAGGAATTCGTTTCACTGCATTATTTATTGAAAAGAGTGGTCTTGTGAAAATATCCTTCCGTTCTAAAGGGGCGTTTCCAGTAAATAGTTTTTCTGAGAAACATTTTAACGGAGGTGGACACAGGAATGCTGCAGGTGGGGAAGAGAAACTCTCATTGGCTGATACATTAAGTAAATTTGAAAGTTTGTTGTCTGATTATGAAAATGAATTGTGCAATTAAAAGCTACTCAGTATTAATAATTATTATACTATTGAGTGCTTGCAAGACTACTCCGGTTTTGGAGCGCATAAAGGAAGAATCAGATCCATATTCTGAACCTCTTTTAGAGGTGAATAGATATATAAAGGAGAGAAACAGAGATCAAATTGTTGCATTTATTGATCGTTCAGGATGGATAATGACTGAAACTTCCACAGGATTGTGGTATATGATCATGGAACAGGGAAGCGGACCTCTTGTTCAGGAAGGTGATTTTGTTGTTTATTCCTATAAAACACGATTGTTGAGTGGAACTTATTGTTATAGCGCAGATACGATTAATCCAAAAACGATCGTTATTGGTAAAGGGAATGTTGAAGCGGGTGTTGAAGAAGGATTATTGCTGTTAAATGAGAATAGCAAAGCCAGGTTTATCATCCCTCCGCATTTGGCCCATGGTAATTTTGGAGACAGGGATAAAATACCGGGAACTTCCAATCTGATTGTGGATATTAATGTTTTAATGCTTAGAAGATAGTTTTAGCAGAACATAGTGTTGAAAAAGCAGCATCTTCGAATAATTATGTAGATTTGCAAAGATTTTTTGAAAAGTGAATAAAATGAAGAGAATTATTTCAGTAACAACAGCAATAGTATTGGCCATTTTTATGGTGACAGCTTGCGACGAAGAAGTTGATTATACAGTATTGGAACAACAGGAGCAGAGATATTTTGATCTCTATATTGCAGCTAACTATTCAGATCTTACACCCACTACAGATGGTTTATATTTTGACGAATATGTTGTAGGTGAAGGATTGTCTCCGGATACAGGGGATTACGTATTGATAAATTATGTTGCTTATACAGTTCCTAATGAAGAAGTTGTAGAAACATACAGCGAAGATTGGGCAACTGATCATAATATATACATATCAGGAGCTCTTTATGGACCGTATAAGTCTCTTCTTAGTTCAGAAGTTGAAGGATTGCAACAGGGCTTGTCAATGATGAAAGAGGGTGGAATTTCCAGATTGTTATTTAAAAGTGATCTGGGCTATGGTGTAGATGGAAATGGAGGCAAGGTAAGTGGTCATGAATCAATGATGTATGACGTTCAGTTAATTGAAGTTATTAAAGACGCTTCAGCAAGAGAGTTTGATCAGATCATGGTTTATCTGGATTCAATTGGAGATTATGTGACAATCTTTGATGATGTAACAGAAACGTACATGTATTATATTCCTGAGACTATTGGCGATGGTGATACCATTGGAGTAGAATCTGTATTGGAAGTCTTTTATACTGGTCAACTGCTGGATGACAGAGTATTTGATACAAATGTGGGCTCATCATCTGGTTTTGATGTTACTATTGGAGAGGAGTCTGTTATTAGCGGGTGGGAAATTGGCCTGCAGTATTTTAATTATGGTGGAAAAGGAAAGCTTCTCATTCCTCATCCTCTTGGATACGGTGAAGAGGGAAATGTAATTTCCGGATCAACTATGTATTCCATTCCTCCGTTTGAAGCCCTTCTGTTTGATATTGAGGTGGCAGATAAAGTGATAGAAGATAAAGTGATAGAAGAAGAAGAGGAGGAATAGTTTAATTACCCAATAAAAATACAGCCGGACGCTTGTGTAGCTCCGGCTTTTTCTTTTTCCATTCAGCTATAGTTCGGGTCCTGACAGATTCTGTTTCTGTTGTAAGGTCGACGGCAACCGTTAGCAATGTGCCGGGTTGACAAGTAGAGAGTATGTCATTCATCATCTGATCATTTCTATAAGGTGTTTCGATGAAAATCTGTGTCTCTTTCTCCCTGATAGCTTTGTTTTCCAATTGCCTGATGGCTTGAACTCTTGCATGTCCCTTTACAGGAAGATAACCAAGAAATCTGAATGCCTGTCCGTTTAAGCCAGATGCCATTAAGGACATAAGTATGGATGACGGGCCTGTCCATGGCACCACTTTGATTCCTCTCTGATGAGCAAATCTTACAACTTCTGCACCCGGATCTGCAACGCCCGGCACACCAGCTTCAGAGAGAATTCCGGTATCATTACCATTAATAAGAGGATCAAGGAATCCGTTAATATCAGACTGTTTGGTATGCTTATTTAATTCGAAAAAAGTGATACTATCAATATCAATATCCTGATCGATACTTTTAAGATATCTTCTCGCATTTCTTATATTTTCTACAATCAAAAATTTTATTGACGGAATGAAGTCCTTGATTTTTGAAGGAAGAAATGTATCAGGATCGCTGTTTCCCAAAGTGTTTGGAATAAGATAGAGTGTTCCGGCCATCAGTTTTTTTATAAAATTAATTAAGTTGATTGAATTTACTGTTCCTTCTGACTAAAATAATTAAATTAGACGAAACAAAGCAGAAGAGAATATTTTGAAAGTAACATTTCTAGGAACAGGAACCTCTCAGGGTGTTCCGGTAATTGCATGTCAGTGTCGGGCTTGTTTATCAAATGATAATTGGGACAAGAGACTGCGCTCTTCTATTCTTATTGAGGAAGGTGATACGAAGGTGGTTATTGATACAGGTCCCGATTTTCGACAACAAATGCTTCGGGAAGATGTAAGGAAACTTTCTGCTCTTCTATTTACACACGGACATCGGGATCATATTGCTGGTCTTGATGATGTACGTTCTTTTAACTGGCTGACTAAAAGTCCAATGGATGTGTTTGCTGAGGAGCTGGTTCTGGAATCATTTAGAACTTCTTTTCCTTATATTTTTGCAGAAAACAGGTATCCGGGTGTACCTGACATTAAGCTGCATATGATTAATACTGAGAAATTTTTCATTGAGGCACTGGAGTTTATACCCATAAGAATGCATCATTATAAAATGCCGGTTCTGGGTTATCGTATTAAGGATTTTGCATATTTAATTGATGCCAATTACCTACCGGATGATCAGAAGCACAAACTTTTTGGACTTAAACATCTTGTCATTGGTGCACTGCGAAGAGAGAAGCATATTTCTCATTTCAGTGTTTCGGAGGCGATAAAGATTATCGAGGAATTGAAACCTGAATCTGCTTATTTGACACATATTTCACATCAGTTGGGATTGCAAGCCGAATTTAG
This sequence comes from Bacteroidales bacterium, assembly GCA_030589895.1. Lineage (GTDB taxonomy): Bacteria > Bacteroidota > Bacteroidia > Bacteroidales > JAUUZQ01. Next base: position 37,763 of record JAUUZQ010000004.1, on the reverse strand, counting down.
AACTGAACTTCCGGCTTACATTTTTCCAGCCCATGATCAACTTGTTTTAGAGATGTAATTTGTCTTGTCATTCATCTTTCCTTTTGATGCAATAAATAGCAATCCTGTTCCAACTGTAAGAAAAATAAATGTTGATCCGGCGATCAAAAGAGCTGTTGAAAGTGAATAAACATCCTTTGCCCAGCCTATCAGTGGTCCGATAAGTGAGAAATTTATACGTATGATAAAATTCCTGACAGAAAGCACTGTTGCCCTAACCTCAGAGCCTGTAATCCTGTTGATATAGTCCTTTAATATGGGTGTTGCAAAACCTCTGACAAAGTGAAACACTACCAGTACCAGCAGACCAATTATTAATCCGGATTGAGATAAGGCAATATATCCGATTGGAATGGCAAGCGCAATAATTATAATTGAAGATTGCTGACCAATTAGTTTCTCAATCCTGTAGGCCATAAATGATGCTATTGCAACTATAAGGTTCAGCGCTGCCCATAGAAAACCAAACCATCTGATCTCAATATCTTCCGACTGGAAAAATGGCTGAACAAACCAGGCCATTGTCAATGTAGCAGCTCCGGTAAATGCAGAAAACAGTATATTTCTTCTCAGTTCACGATTTTCAAATAATGAAAACCTGGCAATTCGGAGTACCTCAATAAATCCAGTGTTAATTAGTTTTATATGTCTGACAGGTTCACGAAGTGTAAGCGCGGCAGGAACAGCAATAAGAGCAACAAGCGACTGTGCTATATAAGGTGTTCTAAGTGTAATGCTGGCTAATATTCCTCCCAGGATTGCGGCAAGAGCCTCTGCAAAATTCCCTAAAGATGTAATTCTTCCTTCATAACGGCTATATTGCTTTTCCTGTTTCACTTCCAGCATGGAATCATAAAGCATGGCTGAATCTGCTCCTGAAACACAACTTTGTCCAATCCCAAGGATAATCTCTGCAATAAGAAATCCTGTGAAACCATGACTTATGCTATAGGTTGAAAATCCCACGACCCCCATAATTGCACCAAGAATCAAAGTTTTTTTTCTTCCCCAGATATCTGCCATGTATCCAGATGGAATTTCGAGCAATACAATCGCAATTGAATATACTGCTTGTAATATCATGATATCCTTCATACTAAGATCATTACTCTCATAGAAAGGAATCACGATAGGCATGTATAGCATAAACCATTTCGCAATTTTAATCAGGTAAAGACGTGGGATATTCGGGTGTAGAGCCATGCATGTTTTAGTTTGCCGCATAAAGCTAAGAATAATACCCAAATGCCTCCATCTTGTACCATAGCTCCCTCCCGATAGCCATCGGGACCAACTCACCCTTCCACCTGCTGTAAAATACATTTTATAAGAAAATCCAGTACGTATCTTTACTTCATAAAAAAATTATAAATGGGGATGACAATTATAGAGCGAATCTTAGTATTGCATAGCAATAAAACATCTGTGAAACCTGGTGATATTGTAGATGTAATTATCGATGCACGCGTAGCCAGAGATTTTGGAGGAGCGAATGTAGTAAAGAATATCAGGGACTATGATCTGATTATTGAGGACCCTGAGAAAACCTTATTTACTTTTGATTGTAATCCAACCGGTTCTGATCAGAAGTATGCTGCAAATCAGCATCTTTGCAGACTATTTGCGAGAGAACATGGTATTAAAGTATATGATATTGACAAAGGAATTGGAACGCATATTCTGATTGAAGAGGGACTTTCTTATTCTGGTTCAACCGCAGTATCGACAGATTCTCATGCTAATATACTGGGTGCTGTAGGTGCATTTGGACAAGGCATGGGGGACAAGGATATTGCAGCAGCATGGGGCAAAGGCAAAGTATGGTTTAAAACACCACCATCTGCCAGGATCACTTTTACGGGAGAGCGTCCTCCGCATATTACAGCAAAAGATATTGCATTAAATCTTCTGGCAAGATTTGGTGCCAGCACACTTTTGGGTTATTCAATTGAAATGTATGGAGAGGCAGTTGATCGAATGGGATTGGATGAAAGAATAACGATCTCATCAATGGCAACAGAGATGGGAGCAATTATACTTCTGTTTCCACCCAATCAGGAAGTACTACGGTATTGCGAATCGAGAGCAAAGAAAAAGATCAGTCCGGTTTATGCTGATTCAGATGCGATATATGATCTGGAAGAGGAAGTAGACATTTCAGAATTTAAAAAGTTAATTTCAAGACCCGGTAAACCTCATGATACAATTGAGTTACCAAAGGAAAAGATTTGGATTGATTCAGCATTTATTGGGAGCTGCACCAATGGTAGATTACCTGACCTGGCATCAGCCGCTTGTATATTAAAAGGTAAAAAAGTTGCTCCCGGAGTTGTGTTGAAAATTGTACCTGCAACAAATAAGGTATGGGAAAAAGCACTTGAAGAGGGGTATATTGAAATATTAAAAGATGCAGGTGCGTTGATTTCAAATGCCGGGTGTGCGGGATGTGCCGCTGGTCAGGTTGGTCAAAATGGTGTTGGTGAAATATCAATAAGTACCGGAAATCGAAATTTCCCGGGTAAACAGGGGCAAGGAGATGTGTACCTGGCTTCACCTGAAGTTGTTGCAGCTTCAGCTATTGCTGGGTTTATTGTTTCTCCTGACAATATTCCTGAAAAAATTCCTACCCGACCTATTGAGATAGTTAGCAGGGAAGTAAAAAAGAGAGTTGTAAAAGAGCAGGAAAACAAACCAACGCTTATAAAAGGCAGGGTATGGATCATTCCGGAAGATGATATCGATACTGATATGATTTTTCATAACCGTCATTTAACGATCACTAAGCCAGAGGAAATGGGACAGTATACTTTTGGAAATCTGGCTGGATATGAAAACTTTGCAAAGGAGGCCAAGGCAGGAGATATCGTTATTACCGGTAAAAATTTTGGTGCAGGAAGCTCACGTCAGCAGGCGGTTGATTGTTTTAAAGCGTTGGGAATTACTGCAATTGTGGCAAAATCTTTTGGTGCCATCTATGAGCGAAATGCAATTAATGCAGCATTCCCGATAATTGCATGCAAAGATATATCTGATCTTAAGTTGAAAACAGGTGATGAAATAAATATCAATCTCGAGACTGGTCTGATAGATAGTGTGACGGGAAAAGAGACTATTCAGGCAGAGCAGTTTTCTGAAGTACAAATGGAGATTTATAGCAATAACGGATTGTTTTAGCACGAAAGATATTTAAATCGAAGTGCATAGTGTAAAGAAAGGTACGTAAGAGCATTTTGCAGGACTAAAATTTTAATTCAGCAACCGAATAAAAAAATAAAGCATGAGACTAATTATTCCAGAAAGCTATGATCCGATACTTGGATTGAAAGAGACTGAAATGACTATTAAGATGCTAAAAGAACATTTTGAAGATGGTCTTGCATCAGAACTGAGGTTGCAAAGAGTTACTGCGCCACTGTTTGTTTTGAACAGCACGGGTCTTAATGATAGTCTATCCGGTGTTGAACGACCTGTATCATTTAAAATTACAGATATGCGCGATCAACAGGCTGAAGTGGTTCAGTCTTTGGCAAAGTGGAAGCGCATGATGCTGCGCGATTATGATATAAAAATTGGTCATGGTATTTATACAGATATGAATGCCCTGCGTCCTGATGAGGAACTTGACAATCTTCATAGTGTTTATGTGGATCAGTGGGACTGGGAGCGTGTTATTACTGAAAAAGAGAAGAATCTAAAATACCTGAAAGAGACTGTAAAACAGATATATGCTACATTTCGACGTACTGAGTACAATGTCTATTCGATGCATTCAAGTCTTAATCCTCAGCTACCTGAAAATATAACATTTATACATGCTGAGGAGTTGTATGAAAAATACCCGGAACTTAGCTGTAAAGACAGAGAAGATAAGATTGCAGAAAAATATGGTGCAGTTTTTATTATTGGAATTGGGGCCGATTTGCCGGATGGTAAGCCACATGACAAAAGAGCACCTGACTATGATGACTGGACAACAGAAACAGAGAAGGGATTTAAAGGATTGAATGGAGATATAGTTGTGTGGAATAGTATATTAAAATGTGCTTTCGAACTTACCTCTATGGGCATCAGGGTCGATAGCAAGCAGTTGCTTCATCAGTTGGAATTATCCGGAGATATGGACAGGGCAGAGCTGTTGTTTCACAGGCGACTTATCGATAATGAATTGCCATCTGCCATTGGAGGTGGAATTGGTCAATCCAGAACAGGCATGTTGTTTCTTCACAAAGCACATATTGGAGAAATCCAATCGGCCATCTGGCCCGGTGAAATGGTGGATCACTGCAAGAAGTGTAATATTCATCTGATATAAGGAAAAGGACAAAAACTAATTCTGAGTTTTTGCTCTGAACCTTGAACTCAAAACTTTGAACTCAAAACCTTGAACTCAAAACTTTAAACTCTTAATTTATGCCAACATTTGTTGAAAAAATTTTCGGTGCGCCAGCAGGCACCATCGTATTCCGCTCTCCCGATATTGTGCTTACGCATGACAATACCCTTAGTATTGCAAAGACATTTCAGAAGATGGGAGGGGAGAGGGTGTTTAATCCCTCGCAATTATTGGTAGTGCTTGACCATAATGCACCCCCAACTACAGCCGGTGGTGCCACAAATTATAAGCTTATAAGGGAATTTGTTGACGAACAAAAAATTAAAAAATTTTATGATGCCGGTGATGGTATTTGTCACCAGATAATGGCAAATCATGCGAAACCGGGAATGGTAATTGTTGGTAGTGATAGTCATACTTGTACTGCCGGGGCATTTAATGCGATGGCTGCAGGCATTGACAGGACCGAGACAGCAGGGATATGGAAAAAAGGCGAGACCTGGTTCATGGTACCTGAGACTATTAAAATAACACTTAGTGGAAGTTTAAATAAGGGAGTTTATGCAAAGGATCTTTCCCTATGGATCATTGGAATTTTAGGATCTGCCGGAGCCAATTATAATTCAATTGAATATCACGGTCCCGGGTTGAAAAATCTGAATATCTCTGATCGAATGACACTGGCCAATCTGGCCTCTGAAATGGGAGCAAAAAATGCGGTTTTCCCATTAGACGAAATTCTTTTGGAGTTTTTAGCTAAACCTACCAGGGAGACATGGGCAGATAAGGATGCGAAATATTGTCGTGAACTGAATATTGATCTGAATGAAGTATATCCGCTGGTAGCAGCACCTCATAATGTTGATAATGTGATGGCACTTGCAGAGGTTTCCGGTTTGGATGTTCATCAGGGATTGATCGGGACCTGTACAAATGGAAGAATAGAAGATTTGCGTGAAGCAGCGAAGGTTATTAAAGGCAAGAAAGTTAAGAAAGATTTTCAGCTACAGGTAATTCCTGCATCAAAGGCAATATATCTTCAGGCCATTAAGGAGGGACTGATCACAATATTTTTGGAGGCTGGTGCAAATGTGTTAAGCTCATCATGTGGTCCTTGTTTGGGTACAGGACAGGGTATTCCTGCGGATGGAACACGCATTATCTCCACAGCAAATAGAAATTTTCTTGGACGCATGGGAAATAAAGAGTCTGAAATTTATCTGGCTTCTCCGGCATCTGTAGCAATTAGTGCATTACATGGGAAGATCAGGGATCCCCGAAAAGTGCATGGTGCTGAGAGATTTCCATTTAAGCGCAAGCAATCTCTTACCCTGACTATCGATCCAAAGGAGAATCGTAAGTTTGGTAAAGTGTGGAATTACGCTGATGCCGATAATCTGAATACTGACCAGATGTTTCCTGGTCATCTTACCTACAAAATACTAAGCTCTGATCCAAGCGAAATATTAAAGCATCTCTTTAATGAGTTTGATCCTAATTTTGCAGAGCGTGTTGAAAATGGAGATATTCTTATGGGAGGAGAGAATTTTGGATGTGGAAGTTCCAGAGAGCATCCTTCTGTTGGATTGGCTCATGCCGGCGTAAAGGCAGTGATTGTGAAGTCTGTAAATCGCATCTTCTTCCGTTCTGCAATAAACCAGGGACTACCGGTTATTGTCCATCCTGAAGCTGTTTCAGCATACAAATCAGGGGACTTTGTGATGCTCGATTTTCCAGCTGGAAAACTTAGAGTAGGAGACCACACTTATACTTTTCAGGCACTTCCAGAAAAACTTATGGAGATTATTGAGAAGAAGGGCCTGGTGAATTGGATGTTGGGATAGCATTATATTTCCTGAAAGAACAAAAATATTACTGTTCATTTGCCTCATACTTAAAACTGTATACTATGGATACGGAAGGTGTAAGTGTAGATTTAAGCATTAAAATTACACTTTCAAATTCAACTTCTTCAATCAGGAAAAATTACTATATTTGCAACGCATTTTAAAAAGCTTGCATGCAAGTGCAGAAAGGTGTAAGGGTTCCGTAGCTCAGCTGGATAGAGCAACAGCCTTCTAAGCTGTAGGTCCCGCGTTCGAATCGCGGCGGAATCACTTGTAAATCAAGAGATTAGGAGATAATCCTAATCTCTTTTTTACATCCGCTTTGTTTTGAACTATGAGTGTAAGATAAACCTTGAGATGCTATCTCATGATCGTAAGGGTAGAGCGTTTTTCAATTCAGCAGATATCAAAATTTTCAAAAAACATTTCGTTAAAATATTGTAAATTGCAGTTAGCTGGTTAAGCAAAAATATTTATTCTTATGAATAATTCTTTATCGCAGAAGAAAACCCCTATGGCATTACTAAGCATCCTGAGAGTTGCAATAGGATGGCATTTTTTATATGAAGGATTTGTCAAACATTTTTTACAGACCCCGGATACCGAGCACTAAACACCGAACCCTAAATCTCAAACACTTATAATATGGACCTTCAATTTCATTCTTCAGTTCTTTTTTGCAATAATTTGCAGAAGCAACGCGAGTTTTATGAGATTTTTCTGAATCAAGAAGTGGCAAATGATATTGGGAAATGTATCATGTTTAAAAGTAAGTTTTCATTGTGGCAATTAGACGATAGCTTTCCTATTGCAAAGGAGCTGGGATATACTTATGAGCATATCGGGAATCGCAATCTTGAATTGTGTTTTGAAACGGATCATTTCGAAGACTCTGTGGAGAAGGTTATATTGAGTGATTGTCGTATACTACACAATGTTGAAGAGGAGGAGTGGGGTCAGTATACGATTCGTTTCTATGATCCGGAAGGTAATCTTGTTGAAATTGGGGAATCTATGAAATGTTTTGTAAACCGTATGCATGATGGCGGAATGGATATAAAGAAAATAGAAAAAAAGACAGGTCTTCATTCTGAGTTAATATCAGGTCTGCTTAACTAAGCTATTTATAATTATTATCCTTTGCAGGGTCTTCGCTACTTTCTACTCTGCGCTCTGCACTTCAAACTTTAATCTCTGCACTTAATTCCATTTTACTATATTTACAAAAAACGATCAATTATGATAGCACCTTTTCAGTTTTCATCACTTCCCAAGATTATTTTTGGCGCCGGAAAACGCTTTGAATTACCCGGAGAGATTAAAAGGTATGGTTCTACTGTGCTGCTGATAACGAGGTCTGTTGCAAATGATGACTTTAGTCATGGAGATGAAATCATTGAAGTTCTAAAAGATACGGGAATAACATATCATCATGAAACCATTGGTCATGAGCCTTCACCGAAGATGGTTGATGAAATTGCAGAAAAGTATAAAGGAAGAGGTATTGAAGTAGTTGTAGCTGCGGGTGGTGGTAGTGTGATGGATGCAGGAAAGGCAGTTTCTGCGATGTTGTTGGTCGAATATGGTTCCAAGCATTATCTGGAAGGTGTTGGAGATATGGAACATCCTGGAACCAAGGTTCCCTTTATTGCAATTCCTACAACCTCTGGAACAGGAAGTGAAGTGACTAAAAATGCTGTATTGTCTGAGGTAGGGGAGAGCGGTTTTAAAAAATCACTCAGGCATGATAATTTTATTCCTGAAGCAGCGATAATTGATCCTGAGATGATGCTGTCTTGTCCACCCCAGCTTACAGCAGCCAGTGGGATGGATGCGTTTACACAACTCCTCGAGTCATATCTTAGCAAGCAATCGAATCCGCTTACTGATGCAATTGCCCTGCAAGGCTTAAAGCTTATCAAGAAACATTTAATTAGATCCTATCTTGAAGGAGACCAAAATCTTGATGCCAGATCTGGAATGGCGCTCGCAGCAACATTTTCGGGAATAACACTTTCACATGCAGGACTTGGACTTGTTCATGGATTTGCTTCCCCTTTTGGTGCATATTGTGATATTCCACATGGGGTGGTATGCGGGACCTTAATGGCAACAGTTAATGCTGAAACTATCGATAAGATCATTGACGATAAAGAACATGTTGCCTATGGAAAATACCTGATAGTGAGTAAAATATTTGCTGATTTCAAATATAAGGAGGATACCGAATTTCTCCTTGCCTTTAAAGATAAATTAGATCATATCTCTAACGTATTGGAAATTCCTCCGCTGGATTGCTCAAATATAGATGATGATGTTATAGATAAAATTGTTGCTGCCACATCACACAAGCATCATCCTGTTTCATTCAATGAAAATGAGCTGAAATCAATGGTAAAACGGAGAATATCAGTTAAATAGTCCTATCTCCCCAAATCAATTCCTGTATTTGACATAAACAGTTTCACAGCAATTGCCAATAAGATAATTCCAAAGAATTTTCGAAGGATATGTAGTCCGCTGGGACCTAAAATTTTTTCAAAAAAATCGGTGAGCCTTAAAACCATATAGACGATTAATATATTCAACGTTAAAGCGATCAGTATATTAATCGTCTCGTATTCAGCTTTTAGCGAAAGCAGAGATGTGATGGAACCGGCTCCGGCGATAATTGGAAAGGCAATTGGTACAATGGCTCCACTGCTTCCTGTTGATTCATTTCTAAACAGCTCTATTCCGAGTATCATTTCCATTCCTATAAGTAGAAGAACAAAGGATCCTGCTATTGCAAAAGAGGAGACATCCACACCAAATATTCCAAGCAATGGTTCTCCGATAAACAAAAACAAAAGCATGATGCCATAGGCTACAAGCGTTGTTTTTCCAGGATAAATATTTCCAATCTTAGATTTGATACTCAGGATGATCGGGATAGATCCAAATATGTCAATGATGGCAAAAAGCACCATAAAGACGGCAAAAATCTCAAGAAAATTTATATGCATAATAGTAGAGTTATTTTGCGTGCAAAATTAATCTCAATTAGGATATAAACAAGCTATTATAAAACACATTATTTCGCGGATACTATTTCCTGATTATTTTACCCGTAAACCCTCCAAATCCCAATAGATCTACTGATATTTCATCTGAGGATCCAATTTCAAATTCCTGATTCATGAACTCCTTATTGTTATCACCATCAATAATCAGGTTCATAATATACTCTCCTTCATCAAGGAAATCTGTTGAAAGGGTAATAGTCCGATCAGTTTCAATACCGCTGATTCCCGCAATATACCACGTATCACCTTTTTTTCTTGCCAATGCAACGTAATCTCCCGGTGTACCACCAACATATTTGGTATCGTCCCATGTAGTCGGTACATTCATCAGGAATTCTTTTGCATATGCTGGCAAAGCAAGGTATGCTTCCACTTTGTCTGCAAAATGCAGGATGCCTGATTCAAATACAACTGAAAGCGCCAACTCATGTGCATAGGAAGTCAGATGAGGATAGTTATGCTCAGTAAATGCTACCGGAGTGTAATCCATTGATCCTGCTACATTTCGGGTAAATGGCAGGATGGTATTTATAGCAGGGGCAACTTCTGCAAATTTTGATCCAAATTTATATACTTCAGCACCTGTGACAGCCTCCAAAGTTACCATATTAGGCCAGGTTCGTCTCCAACCTCTGGGAAGTGTACATCCATGGAAGTTTAACATAATATGATGTTCAGCTCCATCTTCTAAAATTCCAAGATACTGATTAAGGATTGCCTGTTTGTCACTTTGAAAGAAATCAACTTTGATTCCTTTGACGCCCACCTCTTGTAACCACTGGAACTCCTTCTCACGTATTTCAGGGTCCCACATTTTGTCTCTTGGTTTTTCAGTAACGACATTATGTTTACCACCAGAATTGTACCATAGTAAAGCCCCTATACCTTTTGAGTTGGCATATTCAATGACATCCTCAACTGTCCCGTCAATCATGTCATTCCAGTTTGCATCAATAAGGTTATACTCCCATCCCATTTCAACGGCCAGATCAGTAAAACGGTTTTGCTCTTTCACATATCTGGGGGATGGGGAATCACTCCACCAGCTCCATGCAGCACGACCCGGAATAATCCATGATGTGTCATCGATCTTTGAAGGATCGGCCAGGTCAGTTACAAGGGTAGATTCCAGTATCACTCCCGGATTATCTCCAATAATTGCCAATCGCCAGGGAGAATACCATGGTAAAGTTGAGACCGGTTTCTCACTGTACTCTCCAAAACACTCTGTTGCTTCCGGAAATCTCAGGCTGTAAACACCCTTCTCACACAAGGCTTCCAAATGAGATGCAGGATATGTTCCATCTATATTGGATTCCATGATCATCACCCAAATTCCATTGGTGTTAAAAGTTGCAGGGAAGGACCAACCATTTTCATTTACCGGTGCGGGAGTGCCAATATCCAGTCCATTTACATAATAAGTTTCATAAGCGGGTGCATACTCAAAAACAGAATCATATGCCAGTGTCCAGACTTTTCCAATGTCAGGAAGATTGAATGCAGAATATTCTTTTGTAATCGTATGCTCTTCTGAACACTCTTCAGGAAAATGGTATCTATACGCAACTCCGTCATTTGAAACCCGGAAAATCACATTAAACAGCTGATCCTCCTGATTCTTCATCTGAAGAATTAATTGATTTGCTTCATAATGGATGTCTTTCTTTTTTCCTGTAACCAATTGATAATGATCACTAATTTGTTCGATATCGGATGCGGTTACAAGCAATAAATTACTTGAGAAAATACCATCCTTTCTATCCAGGCCCAAAGGGGAGGACTCCAATGCCACAACTTCTTTACCTTCTACATTGAGAATAGCTGAGTAATCAAGAGATCCATCTTCTCTCAGCTCAATGTTTATAGATAGCTTTGAATCGGGGGAAGTTACTACCCAGGATTGGTTTGAATTACAACTCCATAATAATGAAATTGAGACAAGGATCAGGAATGAATTTCTCATTGTTAGTTAGTTTTAATTGTTAGTTGGATAAAGATAGAAATAAGAAATGGAAAGAGATAAGTTAGCTGATGTATAAAAGAGGACGGTAAAAGAAAAAAGTAAAAGTGAAGCGAGAGGAAGCCTATGGCATAAGATCAGCATGAGATCAGCATGAGATTTTCAAATGGACTTACTTTCTATATATGTAGTTTATAGCCTAATTTCCACTAGTCTTAATAATACATCCAATAGCTCTAACTATGTCAGGATCCGGTGTGTCTCCTTTTATAAGAGAGGCTATTGCTTTTTCGAGGTGACGATTGCTAACGTCTTTTGGATCTACAACATTATTGTCTATAGCTCCGATATAAGCAACTTTAAATTTTCCACCTTCATTTTTTAACAGGAATATTTGAGGCGTTCTTGTCGCTCCATATGCTCTGTAAACTTCTTGAGTTACATCTTTGAGATAAGGGAAGGGGTAATTGTTCTTTTCAGCCAGTTTTTTCATTTCTTCAAATGAATCGTCGGGGGAAACCGCTTCATCATTTGGATTAATGGCAATCACTGGATAGCCTTTTGGTGCGTAGAAGTTATGGATCCTGATTAATCTTTGCTCATATGCTTTGGAAAAGGGACAGGGATTGCAGGTGAAAACCAGAATAACACCATTGTTCTCGTCATAATCAGAGAGACTGATCATCTCAGAATCAACATTCTTCAAGGTAAAGATAATTGCATTGTCGCCTGGTTGCAGCTGAGCAGAAAGCGATGTTGCTATTATAAGCCCCAGTATGAGTGTCGAAATAGTTTTTTTCATCGTAAATAATATTTATTCAGGCTATATCCATACTTTCAAACTACGCGGATATTCAGTGATATTTGAGTTTTTTTCAATCTATATGATATAGCCTTCTTTAGCCCTCACCGAAGGTAATAATGCAGGCTAGAAAAATCTGTCAGAAAATTACACCTGTAAATTACAATCTGATTCTGATTTTTGCAAGTCTCTTGGCTTGTCTCCTCACATCAGCACCCAACAATCCTCACCATAGCCTATTCCATAATCTTCCCAGAACCCTTGCTACTATCCCTTCACTAAAACCCTTGCTACTATCCCTTCACCAGAACCATGTTCATTGCACCTCGTATCTCTCCTTCCAATACTTAAAACTGTTAAATCTTGTAGAATATTAACTTTTTGGTTGTATTATTGACCTGTCAATTATTAAAAAATAACGATTATGGCTTTTACATTGAAAATAGGAGAGAGTGCTCCGGGATTTAATTTGCCTGCGACAGATGGTAAATCTTATGCTTTAAATGATTTTAGTGAATCAGAATTACTTGTCTTGTTTTTCACTTGCAACCATTGTCCGTATGTAATAGGTTCTGATGAAGTTACAAGGAAAACAGTGGGGAAATATACAGACCAGAGTATTTCATTTGTAGCCATTAATTCGAATAGTGTCAATACTTATTCTGTTGATAGTTTCGATCATATGGTGACTCGTATGGAGGAGTTTAAGTTTCCATGGGTTTATCTGCATGATGAAACTCAGAGTATAGCCAGGGAATACGGAGCCCTTAAGACACCGCATTTTTATGTTTTTAATAAAGACAGGGCATTGGTATATATTGGAAGAGCTACTGATAGTCCGAGAGATGCTTCAGGAATAAGAGTTCATGATTTGGAGAGAGCGCTTGATGAGATCATGGCTGGTGAAGAAGTATCTGTACCTGTTACAAATCCAATTGGATGCAATGTGAAGTGGGATGGAAAAGATGCACATTGGATGCCTGCAGATGCCTGTGATCTGGTTTAACATTCTCCATACACTTTCTTGATCTTCTCTTTTGCCAAAAAAATTCTGCTTTTTATAGTGCCAATAGGAACATTTGTTTTAAGTGATATCTCTTTATAAGAGTAGCCTAAAAGAAATAGCGATAATGGTTGAGCATAGTTTAAGGGCATACTTGAGATTTTATCTCTGAGTTCTTTTCTGAAAAAAATTCTGTCGGGCTGATCCGATTCCGGGATAATTGCATATATCTTCTGGCGATTTAAATCTTCACTTCCAATCCATATATTTCGCTTGTATCCACTGCGAAGATGATTGATATATGTATTTCTTAAGATAGTATATACCCATGCCTTTACATGTTCATATTGCTGATGCTTGCTATTATGTTTCAGTGCTTTATAATTGGTCTCCTGCACCAGATCCATAGCGTCATCCCTGTTTTCAGTAAGTTGAAGTGCATAGTAAAAGAGCTGTTCTCTCAGATCCATAAGGTCTGATACAAACTGCTGATTGCCTGACGGAGAATTGGAACTCTTCATGTGGTAATGTTTTAAGTTAAATCAAAACTTGTTTACCAGGTAATCGTAGAGTACAGAGGAAAATAGATGCTTATGATGGTAAGTTACGATAAAAAGAGATTCCAGTCAATGGAAGGGTAATGTGATAATGTAACAATGCGATAATGCAACAATGTGATAATGCAATAATGTAACAATGATACAATTTTTCGACTGCTCTTGTCCCCCCCCGGTAGCTATCAGGACCCTCTATAGCCAATTTTCCGATAATACCTGACCTTCAGCACTGATCACCGAACATTTGACAGGGACTTTTCTGCTTGCACTTTCCAGCGCCTGATCCACAAGTCTGAGTAATCCTCCACAGCATGGTACTTCCATAATGAGCAGATGTATGGTGTTGATCATAGACTGGTCAATAAGTTGAACAAGTTTTTGATGATAGCTCTCTTGTGCTGAGTCAAGCTTTGGACAAGCGATAATCAAAGATTTTCCTTTCAGATAGTCTGAATGGAAATTCCCCATTGTATATGCCGAACAATCTGCAGCCAATAACAGATCAGCTTCTTTAAAATATCCTGCAGCCGGATTGATCAAATGAAACTGAACCGGCCATTGTCTGAGTTCACTGACCTGACTAACAGTCTCGCTACGCACTGCTGGTGCTTCACCGGAGAATTCTTTGGTTTGAGATCCGGGACAAGCACAGGGTTCGAATTCTGGCTGGGGTGCCATTTGTGATATATTAAATGTCTGCTCTTTCATTGTTTCCTTCGGTTTATCTATGAGTTGTTTTACTTCCTTAAGATCAAACGACAATGATCCTTTGTTGCTTTCCAGCCAGCTAAGTCCTTCACTAACTAAATCATTTTCATTGTGATCCATAAGATGTGTTAAGTGTGCGATAACAACGTTCTTTCCCTTAATTGCCATTCCCTTAATAACTTCTGTCTCGTTATAAGGCTCAGCTTCTCTTTTTTCAATTGTTATGGCACCCTGCGGACAATGTCCTATGCAGGCCCCAAGTCCATCGCACATTAAATCGCTAATGAGCCTTGCTTTTCCATCTATCATTTGCAAAGCACCTTCATGACAATTTGGAATACATTCTCCGCATCCGTCACATAATTCCTCATCTATATGTATTATTTCTCTTTCCATTTATTTGTACTTTTATTCCGAAAACTGAACAAATTTATCAAGAAAACCTTATATATCTTGTAACCTATGTTACAACAAAACATTGAGCATTGAAAATCAATTATAGAATATGAAATATACTAACATACTATCAAATTCAACTGTTTTTCGATCAGTTTCACAAGAGACAATTGAAGAGTTGCTTTCTACCACCAATTTTCAGTACAGAACTTTTAATAAGGGCGATATTATTGCCCACTCAGGCACTCCTTGTGATCACATTCGAATTGTTGTGGAAGGAAGAGTGAGTGGTGAGATGATGGATATTTCCGGAAAAGTTTTGAAAATTGAGGATATTCTACCTTCTAAATTGATCGCTCCTGCTTTTTTATTTGGAAAAAGGAGAAGGTATCCTGTGAATGTAATTTCCACAGAAACTACTGTAATATGGCAGATACATCGCGATGAATTTTCGGGCTTGTTACAGAAAAATCTTACATTATTGGATAATTTTCTCAGTGCTATTTCAAGTAGAGCACAATTTTTGTCTGAGAAGATAAAGTTTGTATCTTTCCCTTCCATAAGAGCAAAGATTGCAGGTTTTATTCTACACTACTCTGAAGGACAGGATGTATTGCAGTTACCAATTACACATCAGCAGATGTCAGAACTTTTTGGCGTTACCAGACCATCACTTTCAAGAGAGTTTCGAAACATGAATTCAGAAGGATTAATTGATTCAGAGAGGGATGTGATTCATATTATTGATAGACGAGGCTTAACAGATCTTCTGCAAAAGTAATATGGAAACAATATTTGAATTTCATCAATAATTTTAGAAATTTGTAATCATAAAATAAACTCAGAATTTGTAATTTATAAATACCCACAAAAAAATGAAAAACCTTAAAGATTTGTTTAAAATTATGACTGTAGCTCTAATTGCAGGGCTTGTTTTCTCATCCTGTGGTTCAGGCACAAAAACCGAAGATGCAAAAGATAAAAAAAGTGAAGAAGTAAAAACTGAAGAACTTGCGTTGAATATACTTTCAGCAGAAGAGGCAGAGAAGGGATTTGTGATGTTGTTTGATGGTGAGTCGACTGAAGGTTGGAGAGGATATGGTAAAGATCATTTTCCAGCAGCCTGGGTCGTTGAAGAAGGCGCATTAAAATGCATAGGCTCAGGGAGAGGTGAGGCAGGCTCTGCAGATGGTGGAGATATCATCTATGATAAAGTTTTCTCAAATTTCCATTTAAAGCTGGAGTGGAAAATTTCTAAAGGTGGAAATTCTGGAATTTTCTATCTTGGACAAGAAACTCCTGACTATGCATTTATCTGGAAGACTGCTCCTGAAATGCAGGTACTGGATAATGAAGAGCATCCTGATGCTATATTGGGAAAAGATGGAAACAGGCAGGCTGGTTCTTTGTATGATCTGATACCGGCTGTTCCTCAAAATGCGAAACCAGCTGGTGAGTGGAATACAGCAGAAGTTTTATGCTACAAAGGTACTGTTGTTCATTTCCAAAATGGCGAAAAAGTGTTGGAATATCATCTGTGGACTCCGGAATGGAATGAAATGGTTGCCGATTCTAAATTCCCTGGGCTTAATGAGAATTGGGCGAATGTAGCTAGCGAAGGTTACATTGGTATTCAGGATCATGGTGATGACGTTTGGTTCAGAAATATAAGGATACAGGAAAAGTAGATCGAAATTTTTAGATATATGAAGAGACAGGTTCGAAGGGGCTTGTCTCTTTTTTTTACGAGGAAGTGCTGAGTGATAATAAGTGAATGGGGTACTGCTTCGAGATGGGATGGGGGCTAAAACCGATATCCTGCACTAAACAGAATACTGTAGATATCCTCAGTAAACTTACTGTAATAGACTGAGGTTCCGACAACTATATGATCTCCTAGACTAAGATCATAGCCTCCAAAAAAATTGAAAGATATCGTTTCAGAATTTCGATTGATCAATACAAATGCGGTAGAATCTCCATGCATAATTACCTCTCCTACCGTTGAATTATAGAGATTCAGACTTGGTCCCATACCAATAAACAGACGATGGTGCTTACTATTGATGGGCGATATTTGCATACCCAGATTTGTAAATATTAATGATTGTTGTCTTATATAATCATCTGGTGATATTTCTATATTGCCTAGATACAATCGTTGTACATCATCCATTCCATTGTATGCAAGTGCAGTTCCCAGGGTAGCTGAAAGGGAGAAGAGCTTGCTTAACTCTAAAGTGAATTGATTCTGCATTTGGATACCCTGATCAATTGCAAGCATGCATGGTCCCATGCCGAGTTGAATGGTGAATTTCTTTTCGTAAAGTTCTTTCTCATCCTGTGCATTTACCAAAGAAAATGACAAAGAGATAAGAAGAATCAGGACTAAGGATTTTTGGTGATAACAGCGCATCTGGTTTATATTGATCTCCATGTAATCATGTTCAATATACAGCATTTTAATCAAAATATCATTCCAGACAAGCGTGTTTAATGTTTACCCTTTTGATACAATTCAATGTTTTGTCCAATTTTTTGAACCAATAGCTCACGAGCCTCTTGAGAAGCCCATGCCATATGAGGAGTGATAATCAGTTTCTCTTTATCGTATATTTTCAGCAATGGATTATCAGGATTAATAGGTTCATTTACCATGACATCAATTCCTGCTCCACCAATAAGATTGTCATTTAAAGCCTTTGCAAGATCCTCTTCAACAATAATACCTCCTCTTCCCAGATTTAATAAAATAGCGCAGGGACGCATTAATTTTATTTTTTCATAGTTAATCAATCCACTGGTATTCTCATTAAGTGGGGCATGTATTGAAATAACATCCGAATTCTTAAGCAGGTCGTCTAATTCAAATCTTTTATAATTGATATTGTTATTTCTTCCTGTTGTTGAATAAAAAATCACTTCCATTCCAAAAGATTCTGCAATACGTGCAACTTGTCTTCCAATGGTTCCCAATCCAATTATTCCGAGTCGTTTGCCACGAAGCTCCCAATATGATTCACCCAAATGTGTAAAAGAGTTACTTTTGGCATAGGCTCCGCTTTTAACATAATTATCGTAATATCCAGGCTTGTTCACAAGGTACAATAACAAGGTAAATGTTAACTGAGCTACAGAATCAGATGAGTAGTTAACTACATTCTTAACCTGTATTCCCTTTTTATTTGCATATTCTGTATCAATATTATTGACTCCTGTAGCAGCTACACATATCAAGCGAAGGTCAGGTAACTGATCTATAATATCTGCAGTAATCGCAACCTTATTTGTAATCAGTATTTCCTTACTCCTTGCTCGTTTAACAACTTGTTCAGCCTTGGTCTCATCAAAGAAATCTATCTTTCCGAGCCTCTTTAATAGTTTCATATTCTGAACTGATCCAATCGTTGCTGTATCCAAAAAAACTATTTCATCCATCTTTTGGTAAAAATTTGATAAATATCTGCTTATAAAATATAGAACATTCGTGTAAGAGATTAGTTCGAATTTCAAGTGAAAAGTAAATGGTTTTAGGTGAAAAGTAAATAGTTATAGTTGAAAGGTAAAAGAACTAGTTATAGTTGAAAGGTGAGAAGTAAAAAAGTTAGCAGTGAAAAGTAAAAGTTTAAATTAAAGAGTAATAAGGGCAAATAATTGGCTGAAGTAAATCTGAAGCGTTGGCTTAGCTGTTTCTATGGAGTGATTAATAATTGACGAAATTTACTCTTGCTTATTGCGTGGTACACAGGGTTTTGAAACATGTTTGCTTTTGTCTGACTGGAACAGTAGTTGCAGAAAGATTAGTGATAAACCAATCATTGAAACCTAAAATTGAAAATTATGAATCCAAAGAAAAATCATGGAGCCAATCTGGAGAAGCGTCGTGCCATTCACATTCAGGTTGGACTTATAATTGCACTATCTTTCGTATTGGTCTCTCTGGAATGGGGAACCCAGGTGTCAACAACTCAGGAGGCACTCTTTATTCCTTCTTATGATCTGACAGAGGAGCTTCCACCATTGATCAAGCCTGATGAGCAAATCAAGCCTGAGACTCCGAAAGTTCTTATTCCGATACCTGTCGCGGAGGAGTTTATTGATATTGATACAGAAATTCCGGATTGGAATATTGGAGAATATACAGGAATTGGAATTGATATTGGTGAATGGTTTGATGAACCTGAACCTCAGGTTGCTGAAACATTCAATCCATGGGAAGTAAAATTTAAACCAGAATTTCCAGGAGGAGAAAAGGCTATGATGAAATGGCTATATGACAATATTTCTTATCCACAACAATGCGTTGAACATGGTATAGAAGGAAAAGTGACAGCAAAGTTTACGATTAATAAATATGGTAAAGTGACAGAGATAGAGATTGTTCGTGGTGCTCATGTACTCCTGGATGAAGAAGTAATCCGTATTTTAAACTTAATGCCAGATTTTCGTCCCGGTATGCAGGGAGGACAGTTGGTATCTGTATACATGCATATACCGGTTATTTTTGATCTGCGATGAATAACCAATGGGATGTATTGCTGGTGAATAATTTACTGTATGGTAAGCTTTCTCATTCCTGATAAAAAAAAGAGGCTGTCTCAAAGGTAAATTTGAGCAGCCTCTATAATTTTTAACAAAAAAATGCTATTCTTCTGGATATCCAACTGTTTGTTCACTGGGCTCTCCTGAAAGTGCAGCTTCAAGAGCAACGCCAAAAAGATGGTTTGCAGATGCGGTTGAACCAGTAGCACCGGTTACACCATCAATATCTACCAACTCTGGCACAATTACAGTAGCCTCAAGTTGTGATTCAAGTACAGGGATGTAGATGTCTGGACTTGTTCCTGCTACAGGAAACATATTGCCAGCATATTCTGTATCCTCTGATTTTCTCAGATCGCCTGCGTCATTCCAATAGTCAAAATCAACGCCAGAGACTTCATCACCGCTTAGAGTGAACTCAATAAATGCAGTGTACCCATAATGTGGTGCATCATATGATACTTTATAAGTCCCATCTATATATGTACTTTTTTCACATGCTGTTACAGCAAATAGAATAGCAACAAAAATTAAGAGTGTTTTTTTCATGGTTTAATAAATTTATATGAGAGTATATTAGCAACTAAAGTAGTTACAAAGGTAAACGTTTTTAATGTGAAATCAAAAACACTAATGTTAAAATTAATAATAAATCGTTTCTAAACCGGTAGTATTAAGTGATATTTTAAATAAGCACCCGGCATTTGGATATAATTTCAGGTCATCAGCTGATGTTCCGATTCTAGCTGTAGTAATTTATAGTTCAGACAGATCACTTCCTCCCAAATGCACAGGATGTGACATTTTTTGCAGGAATATTTATTCTGTTGATAAGTTCTCCACTTTTCGGATCAAAGCAGCAAACTGAAGCTTGCTTCTTAGTAATGGTTAATAATTGTTATCTTTCTTTCTCCGGATTCCATTTTTTACTATTTTTCAATATGTTATTCAAAAGGCTATTCCTTATTCTTGGATTTTCAATAGTCCCGATGTGCAGCATCTATGCGCAGAATGATAAATTGGCATACTTGTTTACCGGTGTTGTATACGATGAATTCTTTGCACCACTGCCTTATACGCATGTTATGGCCAAAGGAACAGGTATCGGTGATGTAACAGATAGTCTTGGAATATTCAGTTTATACGTGAGGAAAAATGATCAGCTATTGTTCTATAATATCTCGTATAAGGATGACGCTGCTTTTATATCAATTGAGAATAAGGGATTCTACATAAAGTTGAAGAAGAGGTATTATCTTTTGAAAGAAGCCAGGGTATACAATTGGGGCTCAACGTATGGTGATTTTCTTGAGGAGGTAAGAAGTAAAGGAGAGCCTGTATCCGAGGGTGAAAAACTTGGTTTACCTGCTCAGGATCCTGATTATATTCCGTTTAACCTGGATGAAAAGAAATTAAAAAGTGTCGGATTTTTACTTAGCTCCCCTGTTTCATTCTTCTATTATAATCTCAATAAAAGAGAGAAATCGATAAGAAAAGCATATCAGCTGGAGAAGGATAAAGTCCTTATTGAAAAATTTGATAAGATATTGAGTGAAGATAACATCTCATATATCACCGAACTTACTGGTGATGAGCTGGAGACTTTCATAATCTATCTTAATGCTAAGCTGGTGTGTACATACCATTGCAGTGAGTTGTTATTGCTGACTGAGATTTATGATCTTTGGAGACGGTATCAATTGGACAATGCAATAATTCAATAATACAACAATGCAGTAATAAAATCTCTTATAAAAGTACAAATAACTAGTATCATAAACTTCTTAAGCAGCTTCTAAAGTGTTTAAATACAACTATTGCAAGTGCTGATCAGGAGATCTCTTCTTTATCTTTATCCCATGTAATTTTCCTACCCTCTTTATAGGAGATGGTTGCCATTGCAGCCGAAATTCCTTCCTCAAATGCCTGGTCAATATTGCAACTTGCTTGCTTGTTTTCTCTGACAGCTTCAATCCATTCCTTGATGTGAAGGTGGGTAGTGTCTACCCTTTTCCCTCCCCTGTATGTGTATAATAAACCTCTTCCTGCAAAGTATTGCTCTGTTGCAGAAGCAACTGCATCAACATTTTTTCTTCCTGGGATATAAGAATATATAGGTACTTCAGGATCGATCAATCCACTCTTGATTTCTTCTTTATACCTGGTGCTTTCCCTGCATGCATAAACGGTCAGATTGTTTCCTAATTCCATATGGCCATCATGTCCCATGATTACTTTGCCGCGATCCCGATTGTTTGCCAGGGTGGCACTGTAGAGCAGTGAGAAGTTTTTCTGAGGATACTCCATAACAACATTCCAAACGTCAGGAACTTCCCTTACCTCATTGACAAAGTGTTTCTCATTTTCATAAAAGTATACTCCACCTGAGGAGATTGCTGTCTCGGGAATTCCCATTTTAATAACCTGGTTAATGGCGTCATATTCATGTGTGAGAAGGTCTCCCGATAAACCGGTTCCATAATCCCACCAGCAACGCCAGCGGAAGAATCTTTCAGGGCTAAACGGATGTTTTACTTCACATGGCTCCTCAAATTTTTTCCAGTCAATCGTCTGCTCTATACCTTTTGGGTCAATGTCGTAAACCCATGCCCCATTCGGAGAATTTCTGTTCGTACAAACTTCAACCATATTTATATCTCCCACCAGTCCTTTCTCAACAGCTTCCTCTGCTTTGATATAACTTTCGGTTTGTCTGCCCTGGTGTCCCAATTGAAAAACGATACCAGCTTCTTTTACTGCCTTGCGAACTGCAAATACTTCCTCTATTGTTCTGGTAAACCCTTTTTCAACATATATATGCTTTCCTGCTTTTGCTGCATCAATTGCTATTTTTGCATGCCAATGATCAGGCGCAGCAATAATGACACCATCAATATCTTCTGCTTTTAGAAGATCCCGGTAGTCTTTGTATCTTTTTGCTGTCTGACCTGGAGTTCCTCCAAAACCTTCTCTATTTACATTTGCTGATGCTTCCATGGCTTGTTCAGCTCTGACATCAAAAAGGTCACAGATTCCATTCACAACGATATTCAAATTATCTTGCTCCTGGTAGTCATTGAATCTCTTATCATTACTATTTTTAGCAGCTCCGTCTTTCCAAGCTTGAATCTCTTCAGGGTGTGCAAATCCCGCTCCTTTTAAAAGCTGATGTCCACGAATTCCATAGCCAATAATACCCAGTCTGAACGCTTCCCCGTCCCATATTTTCTTGGGTTCCATAGCCGGTGAACTACTCATGTTTAGTTCTTTGCTTAGTGCATGACTTCTATAATGGTCCAGCTTTTTCTTTCTCCATACACCATAGGCAAATGCACCAAGAACAGGAACAGTTGCAAAGCCCTTCAATGCTTCCCTGCGATTGATCTTTCTCTTTTCGCCAGGCTTTTTATCTTTGTTATTACTCTCTTGCATAATTTTATTGATTACAATTTCTCCGATTTCCTTTTAAAAATATACCTGTCCAGGCCAATGTTTTGCCATGTTGGAAACAAAAGTAATACCACCATAGTGATTATTTCGATTAGGTTTTTATTTATGAACATATAAATGCCTTCTGAAGGCATTGCATAGTTTACATTCAACAGGGCAGGATGGGAGAGGTAGTAAAGTGTGAGCAATGCAATGCCTCCATAGATTGCCACTCTGGTGAATATGCCAAGTATTAATCCAATACCAATAAATAACAAGCCCCAAACATTTAAAAAATCAACAACTTTAAGCAGATCAGGGTTTTCAGCGATGGAATGAAACAAACCGGTAAATATCCCTCTTGAGTCCATCAGGTAACCTACTGAAGACCAATTCGGATTCAGTAATTTAATAGTACCTTCATATAGCAGATGCCAGCCTATTGCTACCCGTAATATTACAAGCATCCAAAGCTGACTCTTTGTAAAAGATTGATTCATTTTCATTGCTTAATTTTTTTTGTGGCTTCCAATGTCATTCCACTGACTGGTGGCTATGAACAGAACTGATTCTTTCTCAAGAAGATTCAAAATTAATAAAAATCCAATGAGTTGAAAAAGAATTATTCTCTTGTATATTTAAGATCAAGAGGAAGCATTGAAATTTTGTTGACACCACCCTGTATATCTAAAGTCTGCTTGTCCCAGATAAAAATTCCCTTTAAACCATCAGGGAGGGTAACACTTCCTTTAACCTTACCCTTTTTATTGAATTCCAGATCTACTTCAATATCACCAAGGGAATGAGGCACACCTGATTTAATCCATTTCAAATCTCCTGGATGAGGTTCAATGATCACTGTACGGAAACCAATGTCTGCCGGTCTGATTCCGGCTACCGTAGCTAATAATTCATATAGCGGACTGGAACTCCATGCATGACAATCTGAACGGGTGCCGGCAAGATCATGCGTCTCTGCAAAAGTTGTTAATCCCATATCAAGCATCTCTTTCCATGGTGCCAGCATGTCAATATATTTGTTTCCCAGTCCCGATTCGATTAGTGCACGGTGGAGGTAATATTTGAAATAGTATGAAGTTTCTATTAACTCTTCTGATCTTATAATCCTCTCTGTAAACAATGCTTTATCGGCTTCAGGAACTGCATTCGTCAGCACTGCAAATATGTTTGCGTGTTGACTGAATTCTGTTTTTTCCGGTGTATCTGCAAAAAACTGTTTATCATGATCGTAGCAGTTCTTGCTTGTAGCTGCCACCAGCTGATCGGCTTCATTTAAGTATATTCGTGCCAATGACTCCTGACCATAAAAACTGAAAATATCAGCAGCCTGATCAAGCGTCATGGCATATTGAAGTGTGATAATTGATGAATTCCCCTCTTGTCCGCCTAAAGGAACACCTCCAATACGTTTTTCATTGTCCCAGGACCATGCAGATGCCCAGTCAACAAATGGCCAATACTCAATGGGGCCCAACATTCCGCTTTCTGCGTCAATCCGATTTTCAAACCATCTCAGTATATGTTGTATACTCACCAAATATTTTGAGGCAAACATATAATCAGGCTTGTGCCATAGGTAGTCATGGATCATTGATATCCAGAACAAGGAATAAGTTGGTATGATCTGCCTTGGCTCAGAAGGATAGCGACTTAAAGTAAGTCCCTCAGGTGTCATCGAATTGTAGAAGTCATCAATGGCTTTTCGCATCAGTCTGTCATCGCCTGAGACATAAAGCGAAATTAGTGCCTGAATACGTGTATCACCAACATATTGCATTTGTTCATAATAGGGACAATCATAGAATATTTCATTGGCACACAGCCGTGATGTTCGCCAGCCTGTTTCCCATATTTTGTTGAGCAAGTCGTTGTCAGACTCAAACCATGCCTTTTCTTCAAAAGGATATGCAGTGAAAATCGGATCCAGTGAATGGATCGTTAAAGGATCATTCCCGGTGGTGATCTTCAATTGAAGGTATCGAAATGTTCTGAACCATAGGGTGGTATATAATTTATTGTTGCCACCATCAGGCAAGAAAATATCATACGTACCTTTGAAGTGCATATTTTCAATCTTATCACGGTTCTCCTTCTTTCCTGAACTGTTGTATAATGTTTCACTATATCCAAGCTCAATGGAGGAGCTTTTTCCTCCTGAAAGTGTCAATTCGGGATAAGCAGTAACGAGGTTCCCCTGATCAAGTAATATGGTTCTCACACTATTGGAAGGAATCGTATACTCCTGAAGTTCACGCTTTACAATATGGGCATCGATTTTACGAATGATCGGAGATTCAATTGGTGAAAGCTCCATCGCAGGAATGGTTCTTGGAACCAATGCATATGTAATACCGGTGCCAATTCCTTTGGGGGAGCCTCGAAATTTAGCTACAGGAGTTGACCAATCAGCATCATTGAAATCATTGCCATTCCATCCCCATGGGTATTTATCTCCTTCAATATTATCCCCTGGACCAATAATAATGAAAGTACCGAGTGATTCACTATTCGAAATTACCGGTGAGTAAGCATCAATCTGCTTACATCTCCAGTTTCCGGGTGTGTTTATTTCGGTTTCCTTATCACTGTCTCCCTGAACAATAAATGAGGAGTACAGAGAAAGCTGAGCCCATGGTTTTTCACTTCCAAAATTCCAAACAGCTGCACTTACAATATTTTCACCAGACTTCAGGTATGAGGATATATCATATGTTTCATAATTCCAGTTATCAGGATCACTTCTTGCTGGCCCCAGTCCGATCCACTGGTCATTAACATAGAGTTTATACCTATTGTCTGCTGATATGTGAATAACATACTTTTCAGGTGCTTTGTCCAGCACTAGCGTATTTCTATAGAAATATACGCCATATCCATAGGGATCTGTATCCGGAACAGAAACCCATGAAGCATCCCAGTGGGAATCAAGCAATGAAGGATTTGTATTTGCATTTAGCAAAAGTTGTGCATCTGCGTGTGCAAGATTTAATAATAGGATAGCAAGGAAAGTGCAAGATCTAATCATGATTAGTGGCTTATCAGTTCGAAGCTTGTGTACCATAATTCTACTAACGTCGCAATTAATATAACAATTGCTAAAGATAGTACAGAAGACATAGGATTGGAGTAAAAAAGTATTGAAAAAAGTTAATAAACCATAATTCTACCGGGAATCCTCATTTTGGACAATCTCGAACGAATTTTCCCTAATCGATTCCCAGATATTCTGTTGGATTAAGTCTGGCAAGTTTCATTGAGTGATAGAAAACAGCCATCCACGAAAATCCAATAAGTAGCAAGGCCGATAAGGGTATGATCCAGACAGGTATCGGCAACTGGTATGAAAAGTTGCTCATCCAGTTATAGATGATCAAATATGACAGGGGAGAAGCAATAAGGGTAGATATCAGTGCAAGTACCAGGTACTGTTTTAGTTCGGGAAAGAGTATATTCCGGATACCTGCTCCATTTATTTTACGAATGGCAGCGGCTTTCATTTTCTGATGCATGAAATATCCGCTCAGTGCAAACAATCCGGTACCGGCTATAAGTAAGGAGAGGAGACTGAATATAATCAGCACCCGGATTTCAGTTAACTCAGTTTCGTACAGTGTTTCATAAATATCAGTTGTGAAATAATATCTCAATGGGAAGTCAGGATAGATTTCCTGCCATATATTTTCCAGAGTTTGAAGTGCTTGCTTCCTGTCTCCTTGAATTCTAAGAGAATAGCAATATAGCCAGACATGTTTAGGGAAGACGACCATTGGGGTTACTTTTCTCCCAAGTGATGAGAGATGGAAGTCTTTAACAATACCGATGATCTCTCCGGGAAATATTAAGCCTGGGTGAAAGTAATCAAGTTTTAGCGTTCTGCCTATCAGATTTTCGTATGAATCAGGAGATAACAATTTAGCTGCTGTTTCATTAAGCACATAATAATCAACAGTATCTTCCGGACTGTAATCCATGGGAAAATCGGCTCCAATAATCAGGTCGAGGCTATAAAACTTCAGGAAATATTTATCTACAGGAAATACAAATAATCTCTCCTCTGATTTTGGCAATCCTTCAATTGTAAATTCAAATGCATCCATCGCCATTCCACCAGGTTCTTCCATCATGGCAGTGATCTCAGAGAAAACAGGGAATTTTCCTACTTCTTCCCTGAAAAGCACATAGTTATCAATCACGGGCCTTGGAAGCTTGGGAATTTGAATAGTAGTAGTATCGTTTGACCCAATTTGTTGATCCATGGCATACATCACCTGCTTCTTCATCATAAACAGGTTTGAGATCAGGATGAGAGTTATGACAAACTCAACAACGATAACTGCATGGATAAAGAAGTTTCGACCAGATAGAGAGCGATGTGAATTCTCCGGAGATGAAAGATATTTGATCTTTAGAATTCTATAAAGTCTGAATGTGGCATAGAGTGATGTAAGAATTGATGAAAGGATCAGAACTATAAAAAATGCAGCAAATACTGAAAGCAACAACGGAATGTTATCAGAGAAACGGATTCCCATTATTGCAAAGATAAAATTCCCTAAGAGGACACTTAATACTCCTGCAATAAGGAGTGAGATGATGCCTACAAGCAGGAAGTCAGTATAAAACTGGACAAAAAACGCCTTCTTTCCTGCACCCATTTGCCACCTGAATATCAATTTTTTAAGATTAAGCTGGTTTTGACTGATTGAGAGAAGCGTAAAATTAAACCAGGCCAGCATGAAAACCAGTAATCCGGCGATGCTTAAAATCATTACTGATTTATAGGAGATGTTTTTTTCTAATTCCCTGGCTAAATGTGAATGAAGATGAATATTGCTAAGTTTATTCAGTTTTGGAAATAGTCCTTCTGCATAAGATTCTTCATTATTTTCGTCAATAAGAATCTTAATGCTTTGTTCGATTTTATCAATGTTGGCACCCCTGGCAACCCTGGCATACAACCAGGCCGTAGAAGTATAGTTTTCAGGATCTTCGAATGAAGTGAGAAGCGATATCTTGAAATGGCTATTTTCCGGATAATCCTTAATGATACCTGTGATTTCATAATCATCCGGAGATATTCCAAACTGGTGAACAATTTCCAATGTATGACCAATCGGGTTATCGCTGCCAAAGTATTTTCTTGCAGCTGTTTCTGTGAGAACAACTTTAAATGGGGCGCTGAGCATTGTGTTGATATCTCCTGAAACAACTTCGGGCTTAAACATTTGTAAGAATTCAGGATCGCTGGAAAAACTCTTGTCTTCGAAGAAAACGATGTCCCCTTTTCTTACAATTGCATTTCTAAAGGGAGCTAGTCTGGCAATGGATTCCAACTCAGGAATTTTATCTCCCTGAATTATCTGGAGGCTTACATCACCATGTAATATTCTGGCGGTCTGGCGTTCGAAGTTCTCTATCTTCTCTTCCAGTGTGATCCTGTACAATTGTTCTGATTCAGGAAAATGGCGGTCATAACTCATGTGCCATGATGACCATTGTATGATTGCCAGGAATGTGGTCATTCCCAAAGATAACCCGCCAATTACAATTAAGGCGTAAAGCAGGTTACGACGAAGGTTCCGTAAAGACAATAATATTAATCTTCCCAGCATATTAACTTTCCAAGGCCAGGTAAAGATACATATTCAAATCAATAGCTTTCAAAGAATGTTTTATAAGTTATCCATCTTATCGGTTCCTTAGTTTATAAGTTCAATATTATCGAACACTTCCATTTGGTCATCGCTTAATATTGGAATCTTAACTGTGGCTGTTGTATTTGCAGGAATGAGGGTGGTAAGGATTAGGGGTAGCTTGGTAATGAAGGAGATAGCTCGCTATGAGTATGGATATATTCCCTGCATTTCAACAATGATCTTCTAGCCTCTTTAAGTATCAGATAGAAACTCAAATATCCGTGAATCATCCCCTTACTCTCAATATATGAAACATCAACACCAGCCGCCATAAGTAGCTCTGCGTATATTCGACCATCATCTCTAAGTGGATCACATTGTGCAGTGAAGATCAATGCTGATGGTAAATCTGAACTCAGTGCTGCCTCTGCGGGTGATATATATGGGTCAGAATAATTGGTATAAGTTCCCAAATAATTCTTTTTACACTTCCTGCAGAGCTCTTCAGTCAGCATATAGCTTCTTAATGAATCACGAAAGAAATTAAGCCTTGAAGGAAATTCTGTTTCAAGGAAGGTTGTTGGAGGATAAAAGAGTATCTGTCCTGCAATTTTAGGTCCTTTGAAATCCCTGCTTTTGAGTGTAAGCACAGTTGCAATATTTCCTCCTGCACTGCTTCCCATAACATAAACTCCTTCTTCGTGACCTCCAATCCGTTCAGCATTTTCCGCAACCCAGTTCAATGCGCAATATGAATCATTTATTGCTGCGGGATAAGGATGAGCAGGAGCAAGTCTGTATTCTACGGAGCTTACAATTGCTTTTGTAGTTCGGCATATTTTTTTTGCGAGCATGTCGTACTGTTCAATATTACCATACATAAATGCTCCTCCATGAATGTAGAATATTATTGGATATACTTCAGAAGTGCTTTTCTTATCAGGATAATATATTCTTAATGGAACAATTAGGGAATCACTTCTTACAATAGTATCTATAACTTTATAAACCCTTGGTTCCACTAAATTAATTACTCTCCTGTTCCTTTTATTTTCAAATGGATTGCCCTCGATCTTTTCAATAGCCTTTAAAACCCTATATGCATCAGGGTGCAGACAAGTACCAGGTTCAGCAGTTCTCAGACGCTCTCTTTTGCACTCTTCTGCTTGTTGCGGCACAATCTGTTTACTGGATCCTGTCACAAAAAGAAGTAATAAAACTATGATGAATTGATGCGCAATATTTTTCATATGGCAAACTGTTTTGCAATCTTCTTAAGATACGATATTAGAATCCGGAAGTCAAGTATTAAGTGGTATTATTCAACATGTTAGAATTATTGAGCTGACTTTATGAAATGGACAAGTTTTTCAAGAGGAATGGATTTTCAAGCTCAGATTATATTATAAATGCAGACACGAAGTAGCCAGGTATTGTACTATTTAGCTCACACCTGATATACATTTGAAAAATCCTATTATTGAATTCTATCGAGGAAATCATTGATAACTTTCACATTCCGTTCCTGATTATCATGCATGGTTCCATGAGCGGCATTTTCAATTATTTCAAACTCAGCATTGGGCACCAGGGTTGAAAAATATTTAACAGTTACCGGACGTGCTTCATCATACTCTCCTGTCACAAAAAGGGTCGGGACATCTATCTCATTCAGACGGTCAATACGATCATAATCTTTGAGGGTTCCGGTTGCAGTAAATTCACTGGGTCCCCACATGTACCTGTACATGACTCTGTTTCCTTTCGAGGGGATAACATCGTAACTATTAGGTATTCTGGATGTTCTTAGTATGAAATTATGATAGAAAATGCTATTTGCATATTGATAATCCGGTGAATTGTAGCTTCCCTTATCCTCATTCGTATTGATCATTTGCTGGATTGAATCTGGGAGGGTAGCGATTAGTGTATCTGCATCATGAATCCACATTTCAGTACTAACCAGCGGACTGTTAAGTATGAGTCCCTTGATTCCCCGGGGATGTGCAAGATAATAGTCCAATCCTAGCATGCATCCCCATGAATGTCCGTACAAATAATAATCATTCAGACCTAAAACACTGGTGAACTCATGCAACTGGCTTACGAAATAGTCAATTGTCATGAGGGATGTATCAGTTATGTGTCCTGATTTTCCTGTCCCCAGCTGATCGAATATGATAATTGGTCTGTTTTCACTCAGTTTAGCCAGGACATACATAGAATTGCTTGTTCCACCCGGACCGCCATGAAGCATTAATATTGGTGTGGCATCACCTTCTCCGATAATGTGGAACCATATTTTTCCACCGCTCACTTCAGCATAAGCTTCACCGGGAGTTAAAGTCTGCTTCGTATGGCATGAGTGGAGAAATACCAGAGGGAGAATGACAAGTATGTAGAATGTTATATTTTTCATAATTGGATTGACGAATATAAGCACTTTTTTACTTATCAATTTGTGCCGGTACGCAACGAATAGAGAACTAGGAGATTAATCTCTTGAGCTAAAATTTTTAGATATATATTGCTATAAAACATATTTAATAGCTGCTCTATACCACTTCTACAAACATTAATCTGAGCTATATTTGCATCCCAAAATAAAATATAGTGAGAGAAGAAAATATTGCATTAAATCCAAATGAACTGGTACAGTTTTTGGGAAAACCATCTTCAGGTTTTCAACGAGACGACATAATTGAGTTTATCGTAGCAAAGAGTATTGAAATAGTTAACTTCAGGTATGTAGCTGAAGATGGAAAATTGAAGGCGCTAAGCTTTATTATTCATAGCAAAGAGCAACTTGAAGAATTATTGACCTACGGGGAAAGAGTTGATGGATCAAGCCTGTTTTCATTTATTGATGCCGGATCCAGTGATCTGTATGTGATCCCGAGGTATAGTACAGCATTTGTGAATCCTTTTAGCGAGATTCCATCATTGGAAATACTTTGTTCTTTCTTCACTAATGATGGCAGTCCGCTGGACAATTCTCCTGAAAATATATTAAAGAAAGCGCATCGCCTGTTCTCCGCGAGAACAGGAATGGTTTTTAAGGCATTGGGAGAGCTCGAATACTATGTAAATGCGCCAAGAGAATATATTTTCGAAGTTCCAGACCAAAAGGGATATCATTCCTCAGCGCCTCATTCAAAATGGGAGCAACTGAGAAAAGAGGCAATTCAAATGATTGCAAAAGCTGGAGGGAAGGTAAAATATGCTCACAATGAAGTTGGAGATTTCTTTTCAGAAACAGAACTTTTCGAGCAACATGAAATTGAGTTTTTACCCACTGAAATTGAAGATGCTGCTGATCATCTTGTCATTGCAAAATGGATTCTTAGAATGCTGGCCTATAAGTATGATGTTGAGATAAGTTTTGCCCCTAAAATTTCAGAAGGTCAGGCAGGAAGTGGCTTACATATTCATATGTTGGCAGAAGCTGATGGAAAAAACATGATGGCTGATGAGAATGGACTCACAGATATTGCAAAAAAGATTATCGCAGGGATTCTTGATCTTTCACCGGCAATAACAGCATTTGGCAATACCATTCCAACATCATATCTCCGTCTGGTTCCAGATCAGGAGGCTCCAACCAGTATATGCTGGGGAGACAGGAATCGCAGTGTACTGGTTCGTGTTCCTCTGGGATGGCTTGGGAATAATGATATGATAAAACTGGCCAATCCTTCTGCGTCATTTCCTGAGCTAATTGCTCCAGACCGACAGACAGTTGAATATAGAGCTGCCGATGGATCAGCTGATATCCATTCCCTGCTCAGCGGACTTACTTTAGCTGCCTTACATGGATTGGAGATGAAAGATGGTGTTAAATTTGCTGACTCTCTCTATGTAAATGTTGATATTCATAAGAACAAGAAAAGTTATGGAAAATTGAATCAGCTTCCCGATTCATGTTATAATTCTGCGATGGCATTAGATAATTTGAGGTCTGTTTTTGAAAAAGATGGTGTTTTTTCTGCAGGTATGCTTGACAGTATCATCAAGAATTTAAAGGCATATAATGACGAGAATCTATCGGAGCTTATATTTGGCAAAAAAGAAGAGATTCAGGAACTCGTCTTGAAGTATATTCATATTAAATAAAAAACTCCGGAGGAGTGCCATATCTATATAAAAGTAAGGTTTCCAACCCAGGTTAAACTCCGGAGGAGTGCCATATAATACTTCTTAAACCCTATTTTACCTTCACCTTATAATCCATCGAAAGATCAGCATCTTTCCTGAAAATGAATCTTTTCAAGGTCATTGTTGAGCCATCTTCAGAAATTTCAATATCGTCTGAGCTAGTCTTTTTTATCTTACGATCTGTAAAGGTCACGATATTCAGGTATGCCACATCCGAAAAAATTTGTGAGAGATCCATCCCTTCTATTCCCTTATCTCCGGATCCTAATTCTCCCTTGAGCTGTTCCAGCAGGTTATGAGATAATGTTCTCTCAAAACTCCTCTTTCCCAACATGTAGTATTCTGTTTGTGTTCCATCTTCGTTTTCATCCTCATATACCACATTCATTCCCCTGTTCAATGCATCGATATTTGAAAAATCGAAGCCGGTAGATATTACATAACCATCATTTTCAGTTAGGAAAGTAATATTAGAGATTCCCTCAATCATTTCCAGTTTTTCACGAGTTGCCTCATACTCCTCCTGCATCTCAGCGAGTGGACTTCCAGTATCATCACTTTTGCTATCACTGAAACTCTCTACCATAGACTTCACCTCACTCATGTCAATCGACATGGTAAATGTTCCGGATCCATCTTTATTAATTTTAATAATCTCCTTGATCTCAAAACATGATTGAAGAAGAAGTGAGAAAATCACAACTGAGACTAAACTAATGATTGTTTTTTTCATCTTATAATATATTTTAAATCAAATCTGTTTTCTGTTTACTCTGACTCTCTTGCAATTCTCATGTAGGAGGGACAGGATAACACAGGTTTATTATTTATTATTGACTTCGCCCGATCTATTAACTCTTAACACCAAACACCAAACACCAAACTAAGTTCAACCTTCTAAGATAACCATTATCTCCATAATCGCATTATACATTTTTTATATACACCGAAAACTGTATTTTTACATTCTAGCGCTATTAACCAGTCAATCAGATGAAAAATCATTATCACCTGACACTAATTGTGTCTCTCGTATTCGTATTTTTTGCTTGTAAT
The DNA here is from genome assembly GCA_030589895.1 of Bacteroidales bacterium. Lineage (GTDB taxonomy): Bacteria > Bacteroidota > Bacteroidia > Bacteroidales > JAUUZQ01. Next base: position 4,211 of record JAUUZQ010000004.1, on the reverse strand, counting down.
AGAACACCAGAGGAAGCGTCCATTCGAAATGTAATTGTAATTGTTGGAGATGACCATTCATCCAGAGCTTTAGGGTGTTATGGGAATGATATAGTGCATACTCCAAACCTGGATCAGCTTGCTTCAGAGAGCATGATATTTACAAATGCCTATGCCAATGCACCTGTTTGCAGTGCATCCAGGCAATCGATACTTACGGGAAAATATCCACACGCAACCGGAGTTACTTTACTGCGAACGGCTTTCAATGATGCTAATAATGTAACTATTGCAGAGCATCTTAGAGATCATGGGTATTCAACAGGAGTAGTGGGGAAGACACATTTTAACAATTGGGTAGCTCCTGTTCCTGATCATGGTTTTACTTACAGAATAACAAGTACTGATTATAAAAAATGGTTTAATGAGCAGGAGATGCCCGCAATTCCAGATTCAATTGAGACCCTTGGGAAATGGCATCCATTTGTTGATTCGGCCAGAATTTGGTTAAACGCAGATGTCCTGCCAAGTGCTTATCATGAGGAATATGGTAGTGCTGCGTATGATGCATTAAAGGCTATAGAATTTCTAAAAGAGAACAAAGACAGCACTTTCTTTTTATGGGTAGGTTTTCATGAACCTCATTCGCCATTTAATTTTCCTGTTGAATTTACAAACAGGATTGATCCGGATAAAATCCCTTTGCCAGAAGGAAGTAATGAGGATGACCGCTTTGTTCCTGAAATTTTCAGGGGACTAAGTGACGATGATAAGCGTGGTATTATTGCTGCTTACTATACTTCAGTTGAGTACATGGATCAGCAGATTGGCAAAATTCTGAATGCTTTGGATGAGGAGGGTTTAAGCGGGAATACGCTTGTTGTATACATGGGTGATCAGGGATATCTCCTGGCTGATCATAAGCGTTTCGAGAAACATACGATGTGGGATCCTGCAATACAGGCTCCATTGATTTTTCGTGTAGGGAAAAAGAAGAGAAAAGTAAAATCAACAGATGCATTGGTGCAGTTTATTGATATAGTCCCTACAATTCTTGATCTGATAGATATTCCTCCATTAAGTTCTGTTCAGGGGAAAAGTCTGGAATACCTGTTTAATCAGAAAAGCAATGATGGAAATGAATACATATTTGCAGAATTTCTTGAAGATAATAAAGCGATGATTACGGATGGTAAATGGAAATATGTTTTTACCAGCGGTCAGTACGACCTCGGACAAGGCTACCAAACTGCTTATGGTCCCTCAGGAATCCTGCATAAACTATACGATTTGGATAATGATCCTGAAGAGACAACCGATATTTCAGGATTGTGTTGTAACGAAACGATCATCGCTTCTCTGCAGAAACAAATGTTGAAGATTTTTACAGAAACTTATCCGGAGGATATTGAGTTAAGTGATACACTGACTATTGATGAGAAACTCACATGGTTCTGTGAGCCCCGGGATGAAGGTGCTTCGCGGGGTGTCAATTAATTATTTTGAGCATGAATTTTTTACGCTTGTTTGGTTTAACTATTCTTATCCTGGGATTGAGTGCTTGTAATTCAGGAGATGATTTTCAGGAACTAAGAAAGGGCTTTCTTGATCCAGATTCTAAGTATAGGTCAGCTCCATTATGGGTTTGGAACAGTGATGTTACCAAAGAGATAATTGATGAACAGCTTGAAGATTTTAAACTTCATGGATTCGGAGGTGTATTTGTACATCCCCGCTACGGTCTCATAACAGAATACGCCTCTGATGAATGGTATGATCTTGTTGAGTATTCAATGAAAAAGGCCCGCAATCTTGACATGGAATTGTGGCTATATGATGAGAATTCTTTCCCAAGTGGATTTGCAGGTGGTATAGTGCCTGCGGAAATGCCATCTTCATATGATGAAGGACAAGCACTGAAGTTGCACCGACAATCAATTTTAAAAGTTGATACTACAAAAGAATACCTGCACATTTTTAATGGGAAGACTGAGATTACAATTATTGCTGATAGTCTGAAGGGAAGCAAAGGAGACTTCCTTTTGTATGAAAAAATCTATTACCCTATATCAGAATGGTATGCAGGGTATTCATATGTTGACTTGATTAAACCTGGTGTTACTGAAAAGTTTATTGAGGCTACTATGACAGGTTATGAAGACAGGATGGAGGGGGAATTTGGAAGTGCTGTTCCAGGCATTTTTACTGATGAACCTACTATTGAACCGCAAGGGGGAGAAAGTTTAATACGATGGACCCCTGATCTATATGAACAATTCTTGCTTAGATGGGATTACAGATTAGAGCCTCACCTGGTTTCAATTGTAGAGAATACGGGTGATTACAAAACCATTCGTCACAATTATTATCAGCTATTATTGGAGCTTTTTATTGAGAGGTGGTCGAAACCATGGTATGAATATACAGAAGAGAAAAAACTCTCATGGACCGGTCATTACTGGGAGCATGGATGGCCATCGCCTAATCATGGTCCTGACAATATGGCTATGTATGCCTGGCATCAGATTCCTGGTATTGATATGCTTTTCAATAGCTGGGATGAACGTCCTGATCAATTTGGGAGTGTCAGAGCTGTAAGGGAATTAAACAGTGTTGGCAATCAGTTAGGAAGAAAAAGAAAACTTAGTGAGACGTATGGTGCATCAGGCTGGGAGCTGACATTTGAGGATATGAAAAGAAATGGAGACTGGGAATTTGTATTGGGTGTGAATATGTTGAATCAACATCTTTCTTATCAGACCATTATGGGAGATCGGAAACATGATTTTCCACAATCGTTTTCATACCATACGCCTTGGTGGGATGAGTATAAATCTTTGGCTGATTATTTTGCCAGATTATCACTTGCTCTCTCCACTGGAGAACAAAATAACAGGGTGTTGGTACTGGAGCCTACGACATCAGCATGGATGAATTATGCTGTTGATCAGCAGAATAGTAAGATACATCAACTGGATGTTGCATTCACAAAATTGCTTGATTTGTTTGAGTTGGAGCAGATAGAATATGATCTTGGTTCAGAAAATATCATGAAGGATCACGGGGCTGTTGTAAATGGAAAGTTAGCTATTGGGGAACAACAATATAGCTATGTAGTATTGCCCGAATATATGGAGAACTTCAACAAATCGACGGCAGATCTTATTGAGGAGTTTATGGTAAATGGAGGAACGGTTCTATCCTTAAGTCAGGTACCACACTATATTGATGGAGCTCAGTCGGAAAGATGTCTGGATTGGCCCGGGAAATATTCGGAACAGTGGAATCCAATAAATAGTATCAATGATCCAAGACTTATCAATTTTCTCCTTTCTGATGAGTTTATCCTTGTTGAACAGGAGGGAGGGAACCTATTTCATCAAAGACGGATAATAGAGGGTGGACAAATACTATTTCTTGTTAACTCAAGTAAAACAGAATCTTGTCATGTAAGAATGATATTGCAAGGAGAGGATATGGTGAAAATGAATCTCTTTACCGGAGATATTGAAAATTACCCATGTGTTATAACATCAGATATCCTTAGTTTTGACGCTGAAATTCCTCCAGTAGGAAGTTTACTTGTTTATATTTCAAATAGCGATATAAATGGCCGCAAGGCGAGAATTAAAAAATGGAGAGGAAAGGCCGTACAGGTTGATGTAAAGAATTTTAATATTGCTCCTCAATCAGATAATGTTATAAATCTGGACTACTGCTATCTGAGCATGGATAAGGATACAAGTGATCTGATATACTTCTACTCAGCCCAGAACCTTATCTTTAATGCACATGGTTTTCCGAAAAATCCATGGGTTTCATCTTCTCAATACAAAACATCGATTATTGACAGGGATAATTTTCAGAAAGGAACAGGTTTTGAGGCTCGTTTCCCATTTTATATGGATGCAGATATGCCGGAGGGGAATCTTCGACTCGTCGTAGAACGACCAGATCTGTATAGTGTTTCTATCAATGGTAATTATATTGAAAAGGAAGATGGAGAATGGTGGCTTGATAAGAGCTTTGGTGTATTCCAAATTAAGAAATTTGTCAGGACGGGAAAGAATATTGTTAGCCTGATAGCTGATCCTATGTCGGTATATTGTGAGTTGGAACCTGTATATTTATTAGGAGATTTCGATGTGATGGCACTTAGTCAGGGATGGCTAATCGGTAATGGTGAAGAGATGGAAACAGGATCATGGAAGGAGCAAGACTATCCATTCTAT
>JAUUZQ010000068.1 GCA_030589895.1 Bacteroidales bacterium | reverse complement strand
CTTTCAAAATTCTCGCCAGCCTCATTTACAGCACCTAAGCCCATGATCGTTTTGCCGATAATCAGGAATGGCTTTTCAGTCTCCTTATTTGCCTTCTCCAGTGCATCATATATCTCTTCGGCATTGTTTCCATCGATGGTCATTACCCTCCATCCCCATGCTTCATATTTTTTTGCAGTATCCTCACCTGTTACCGCATCAGTGGTTGTGGAGAGTTGAATATCATTTGAGTCGTAAAACATAATCAGATTGCTAAGTCCGAGGTGACCGGCAATTCGTCCTGCTCCCTGCGATATTTCCTCCTGAACTCCTCCGTCTGAAATGAAAGTATATGTTTTATGTGACATCCATTCGCCAAATCTTTCTACCAGAAATCTCTCGGCTACTGCAGCTCCCACTGCAATTGTATGTCCTTGTCCGAGAGGACCAGAAGTATTTTCAACGCCTCTTTTTGTGTTTACTTCAGGATGTCCGGGTGTTGGGCTGCCCCATTGACGAAAGTTTGACAGCTCTTCCATAGTGTAGTTTCCTGTAAGTGCCAGGATGGAATAGAGCATGGGTGACATATGACCTGGATCAAGGAAAAATCTATCTCTGAATGGCCACTGCAGATCATCCGGATCGAAAAGCATAAATTGAGAGTACAGTACCTCAATGAAATCAGCTCCACCCATTGCGCCACCAGGATGTCCTGAATTGGCTTGTTCTACCATTGACGCTGAAAGAATACGAATGTTATCGGCTGATTTTTTGTGATTTTCCTTGTTCATGAATACGTTTTTATGTGGTAAAAAAAGAAGTATAAAAGTAGTTAATTTAACTTTAATCCCAAAGGGATATAATAGGCTTAGCCATGGGTTTTAACCCATGGTTCAGAAACAAGAGGTAACATCAACCCCGAAGGGTGTTGAATATATTCAACCCGTTCCTCGGGTTGTGTGAGTCGTGCCAATATCCATGGGTTTCACCCATGGCTAGTTCAATTATACCCCATTCGGGGTAAAAGAGTGTTATTATCTCTAAAAGTTAAGTCATTTTGAACACTTAGTTATTTGTGTATTGCGCCCTATTCAGTAACTTTGGAAAAAATTTTAAGAAATGGCATTACAATGCGGAATTATAGGAATTGCAAATGTTGGTAAATCAACCCTTTTTAATTGCATGTCGAGTACAAAGGTGGAGACTTCAAGCTTTGCATTTACAAGCAATAAATCGAATATTGGAGTTGTGGATGTTCCGGATCCAAGGTTATACCGACTGGAGGAGTTTCAGGCAACTGAAAAAACCATTCCTGCAACTGTGGGTATTGTTGACATACCGGGACTGGCAAAAGGAGCAAATAAAGGAGAGGGTGTTGGAAATCAGTTTTTAGCAGATATCCGGAGTTCTGATGCACTGATCCATGTGCTCAGATGTTTCGACGATGAAGAGCTTTCGCATATTGAGGGTTCTGTTGATCCGGTAAGAGATATTGAAACCATCAATCTTGAATTGCAGGTGAAAGATCTTGAATCTGTGGAGAAGAAAATAATCAGACTGGGAAAATTGATGAAGACCGGTGATAAAGATGCCAAAAGGGGAGTTGAAGTGCTTGAAACCTATAGAGATACCCTGGAGAATTTTCAAAATGCATCTTCAGCGGCTGTGGCCGAAAATGATACTAAATATATCGATGACCTGTCTCTTCTGACTGTCAAGCCGGTATTGTTTGTATGCAACGTTGAGGACGAAGCAGCAGTCAATGGAAATGAGTACGTGAAGAAAGTAAAAGATTTCCTGAAGGATGAAAATGCAGAAATATTGGTGCTCGCAGCAAGACTGGAGGCTGACATAGCTGAGCTTGATAAGGGGGACAGAAAAGATTTTCTGGAAGATGCAGGATTGGAAGAACCCGGTGTTGGTAAACTGGTCCGCTCAGCTTATTCATTACTCAATCTGATGTCTTTCTTTACAGTGGGACCGAAAGAAAATCGTGCATGGACCATTCGCAAAGGGATGACTGCCCCGAAAGCTGCAGGTGTGATTCACAGCGATCTGGAACGTGGCTTTATCCGGGCAGAAGTTATAAAATATGATGATTTTGTTAGCCTGGGTTCTGAAAATGCATGCAAGGAGGCCGGGAAACTTGGTGTCGAAGGGAAAAATTATGTGGTCGGAGATGGAGATATACTGCATATCCGATTTAATGTCTGATAAATACTTATGTCAAACAGGATCGCAATAGTATTCATTGTTTTTCTGGCAGTTGGTGTGGATCTGTTTTCACAACTACTACCGGAAGAGAATGTTACAATCCGGATTCCTGTTGCGGATCAGCAGCACTTAAGATCACTTACTGCGAACTACTACGTGGTGAATTTTAATAATGACAGTGCTGATCTTGTGATTTCAAACGATCAGATTTCTGTACTGAAATCCAGGTTTACAGGTTTAAAATTACTACCGGCAGAATTCCTTCTGGATGATAGTGACATGGCTGAAAATCTCACTGAAGCATTCACTTTTACAAAGTATCCTACTTATTTTCAATACGATACGATGATGCATCAATTGGCATCTGATTTCCCCGATCTTTGTAAGATAGACACCTTCGGCTATAGTCGACAGGGAAGGTTATTGCTCGCACTGAAAATCTCAGACAATGCTGCTGAGGATGAGGGTGAACCGACTTTTTTGTATACTGCAACTATGCATGGTGATGAGCTGATCGGATATATTCTGACGCTTAGACTGGCAGATTTTCTTCTTAGAAACTATGGACAGAATTCCGAAGTTACCGACTTGCTTGACAATGTTGAGCTTTGGATAAATCCCCTCTCCAATCCGGATGAAACATATTATCCTGATAACAGTAACTCAGTTGTTGCATCGAGGCGACCGGATATCAGCTCACTTGATCTGAACCGAAATTTCCCTGATCCTTTTGCCGGCGATGAGAATGATACAACAGGCCTTCAGGTGGAGATACAAAACATGATGCTGTTTATGATGAAACACCATTTTAATATGTCGGCAAATATTCATGCAGGTGCCGAGGTGGTGAATTATCCATGGGATCATAAGTATAGCCGACACCCTGATGATGATTGGTTTATCTTTATTTCTCGTGAATATGCCGATGTGGCCCATGATATTAACCCTAACTATATGAATGGTTTTACGGATGGAATCACCAATGGATGGGACTGGTATGATATCTATGGTGGGCGACAGGATTATGTGAATTTTTATCTCGGGGGAAGGGAAGTTACGCTGGAGTTGAGCAATACAAAAAAACTTGCTTCAGAAATGCTGGAGACCTATTGGGATTATAATCAATGGAGCCTGATCAACATGATCTCTCAGGCAAGGTATGGAATCCATGGAACTGTAATAAGTGCTGGTTCAGGATTGCCGGTCTCAGCTAAAATTATGGTGGAGAATTATGACAGTGATAGTTCAATCGTATATAGCGATGCTGATGAGGGAAAATTTTTCAGGTACCTGAAGGAAGGATTTTATGACCTGGTTATTTCGGCTGATGGATATTTCAACGATACAGTTACAAATGTTTCTGTTATAGATTATCAGACAACTACCTTGCAGATTGAACTTGACAGCCTCGGTACTGATGTTTTTCTTTCTCCATTATATTCTGAGCCTGTTCTGATCTATCCCAATCCTTCAAGATCTCAGTTACATGTTGAGGTGAAAGATCCTGCAATGTCAATTGACGAAGCAATGATTTTAAGCATCGATGGCAAAATAATGCTGGTGTCCGGGGCAGGGGAGAATGCTTCACAAATAAGCATGGATGTAGCTGAACTTCAATCGGGGCTGTATATCCTGCAGCTCAGAACAAATGTTGGGATCTTTAACAAGTTAGTTGTTATTGAATAGTTCATTATATTTGCAGCTTATTATTTCAAATATGAATGTTTTACTAGCGGTTTTTGTGGGTGGTGGATTGGGAAGCGTAGCTCGCTTTGGCGTTTCGAGCTGGGTCACATCAGGATTTAAGAACATCAATCCTGTTGGTACATTAACAGCAAATATTATCTCTACCATTATTTTAGGTCTGGTACTGTATCTGGCCTCACAGAAAATGGGAATCTCAGATAACATGAAGGCGCTGTTGATCACAGGATTTTGTGGCGGATTCAGTACATTTTCCACGTTTAGCTATGAAACATTTGAATTACTGCGAACAGGCCAGTTCTGGTTTGCTGCGGCAAATGTCTTTGTCAGTATTGTACTGGGTATTGGAGTACTGTTCGTAATTGCAAAAAGTATTTAATTATGCGACTTCACAGATATATAATAACTTCAGTTATTCTGCTTCTTCAGGTTTCGCTGTTTGCACAGCGAATTCCGTCTAAAAAACCAAAACTCATTGTTGGGATTACCATCTCAGGAATGCGCTATGATTATCTTTCCGCCTACTGGGATAAATTTGGTGAGGATGGATTTAAGAAGATGGCTGGAACTGGTATTCATTGTAAAAATGCATGGTACGATCATTTGATTACTGAATCAGCTGTTGGATATGCTACCATTGCAACAGGAACCAAGCCTGATGCGCATGGTATTGTTGCAGATTACTGGTTTGAGCGATTGGAGGGGGAGATACAATATTGTATAGATGATCCGAATCAAACTGCCATTGAAGCTGCTGCAGCTAATGGCCACTATTCTCCAAATACCCTGATGTCACGTACACTCACGGATGAACTGAGAATAGTATCGCAGTTCAAGTCAAAAGTTATTGGTGTTTCACTGGACCCAAAGGCCTCAATACTGTTATCAGGACATACGGCAAATGCTGCTTACTGGTTTAATCCCGATCGCGGAACATGGACCACAAGTAGCTACTACCTGGATTCGCTGCCCGACTGGACCATCGATTTTAACAATAAAAACTACAAGGATATATACCTGGATAAGATTTGGGAACCCTTGCTTCCCCTTGAAGAGTACAAGGAAAGTATGGCAGATGATAATCCCTATGAGTCCGGACTCTATGGTCAGCATACTTTTCCCTATGACCTGAAAGGAATCAGAAAGACAGAGAAAATTAACGATTACTCATTATTGATGTCAACGCCGTGGGGAAATACCTATACCAAAGATTTTGCCATTAGTGCCATCGTGAATGAGGAGATGGGAATGGGAGAACAAACCGACTGGATCAACATCAGCTTCAACGCAACAAAATACATTGCCGGGAAATATACCACCTGGTCTGTGGAGATTCAGGATATGTATATGAGACTGGATGCTGATCTGGCTCATCTGCTGAGCTTTCTTGACGATCAGATCGGATTGGAAAATGTTCTTATCTATCTGACTGCTGATCATGCCATTGCTGATGATCCTGATTACCTGGCTGAGAACAGGATTCCTTCGGGATATTTTAACTATCACAGAAATATTTCACTCTTGAAATCATATTTGAATGCGGTTTACGGACAGGGCAACTGGGTTACATTTTACTATGCTCAGCAAATTTATCTCAACCGTCAGTTAATAGAAGATTCCAGGCTCTCGCTGGATGAAGTTCAGGATCGTGTGGCCAATTTCATAATTCAATTTTCAGGTGTTTCGAACGCACTTCCGTCCTATATTCTTCAACGTAATAATTTTACCGAGGGAGTATTCAGACGCATTCAGAACAGCTACAACCAAAAACGCTCGGGTGATGTGATCATTTACCTTACGCCGGGTTGGGTTGAACGGGGGAGTGAATACCGGGAGATATTATCCGATTTTCATTTTGATGCACATGTGCCCTTGATTTTCTATGGATGGAAGATCAATAGATACACGCTCCCAAGACGAGTATCTCCTTTGGATATCGTTCCTACACTGGCATATTTTCTTGAAATTTCAGTTCCCGAAAATGCAGCCGGTGATGTTATCCCCGAAGTGGTGAGGTAGAATTCAATCGATTCCTGAGATTTGCAAACTCTTTCAGCTGTTCCGGATATTCCTCCAGCGCCGTTCCAATCACAATCAGATCAGCTCCGGCATCAAAGGTCTTCTCTGCGTCTTCTACGGATCTGATACCGCCACCTACTACGACAGGAACATTCACAGCTTTTTGAATTTCATTGATCATATCAAGACCAACACTTTTTGCTGCACCGCTTCCTGCTTCAAGGTAGATCAACTTCAGTCCCAATAATTCCCCTGCCAGTGCTGTTGCTACTGCCAGATCAGTTTTGCCATAGGGAATAGGCTTTGTATTGCTCATATATTCAACTGAAGTGGAATGTCCGTTTTCAATGAGCATGTAGGCAGTTGGAATAACTTCTATGCCCGATTGCTTAAGGCGGGGTGCAGCAATAACATGGTTTCCAATCAGAAATTCTGCATTCCGACCTGAAATTAGAGACAAAAGAAAAATCCCATCTGCTTTGTCTGAAAGCTGCGATACATCCCCCGGAAAAATAAATACAGGAATACTTACATGCTCCTTCAGGTAGATAATTGTATCTTCAATAGGATTGAACAACAGGCTGCCACCAACCAGAAGAATATCCGGAGGTGTAACATTTACCAGCGAAATCAGGTGAGATAAACTCGCTTTGCTATGCTTGTCAGGATCTATTAATAGCGCAAAACGCTTTTTCCTGTTACTGACGATATCTTGATAAAATGTACTCATTTTTTGCAACACCATACCAGTGCGTAATTATCATGTTGAAGGTATTCAAGATCAAAATCTTCTTCACCAATGCTGTTGACAACATGACCACGAATAAACCCTTGATCTTTTGGTTCGAAGGGAGTGATCGTGAGTCCGGTTTTGAAATTTACATCCTGCTTATTACACATCTTATAAAGAGCCTCCTTGGCACACCAATGTAAGTATAGGTGAAACTTTTTATTTTTTGGATCCGAAGTTATAAGCTCATTCTCATTTAAGAACTTATATCCTAAGTTACTGATTTTCCCCGACATGTACTCAAGATCAATACCTACTCTTTTGTCCCGACTTATCAGTATTGCCGTATAGCTTCTGGAATGAGAAATACTAATGCTGTACTGACTGTTTTTTAAAAATGGTTTATTCTCTGCATTGTATATAATACGGGCATTCTCACCATGCATACTTTTAATCAAAGCACGCACACTCAGCCATTCCAGTTTCCTGTTTACACTTCGGAAACTTGCCAGTTTTGCCTCCTCAACTTTAGCCAGCTTCACCATTGCATATAAGGTGTCGTAGTCTTCAGTTATCTCCCACACTCCCAGAAGGCACTCAGGTTGTATTTCAGTTTTTAAAAATATTCCCACAGAAATTCTGCTTTTATTTTAAAATGAGAAATGTGCGCCAAAGTTAAGAAATAATTTGGGTGCACATAGTTGATCCAAAACTCATTTCCATACAATGGTTTCAATCAGATGTTCTATATCTTCTCTTATAAAATTTATTATAGGATTTAATGAATCGCGATTTGGTGATGTATTGAAATATAGTGAACCCCGAATAAAGTGATTTGTACTGTCAGTTACAAAAAACTGTATCGAAGTGGCTACATTGCCCTTCAGCTTATACATAATGCCAAATCTTCTGTTTATTGTATCTAAAAAAGGTATCTCATCGATACCATCAGCGCGTGAGGTATGCTTGTAAACTAATGTGCGGCTGTCTTCAATAAAGTTATTTACATTATGGTCTACCTCCTTGTAGCTCAGGTGTATCGTGCTGTTGTACTCCGGGTAGAAAATATTATACCAATAGGCTTCACTATTCATTTTCTTGTCTGTCAGCACTACTGAATAAGCGGGATACTCAAAGCTGAACGGATCTGCTTCGTCAAATAAGAGGTAGCTTTTTTCAGGGTAGTGCACCTTGATATAGCCAAGTGGTTTTGGCGTATAACTTCTGTCACATGCCGACAATAGTATCAATATAACAATGAAAGAAATTTTATTCTTCATTCTTATCTGCAATATTAATATGAACCTTTATTTGCTTAATTCTTCTTTTCTCCATCTCGGTAACAGTGAATTCCATGTTCTTACATATCAATATATCATTGTGTTTTGGAAAATCACCTTTCAATTCCAGTATCAATCCGGCAAGTGTCTCTGCCTCTCCGCGAACATCATCAAATATCTCATCCTCTACTTCAGTTACCTTGAAGAAATCATTCAGCAAGGTCTTTCCGTCAAACAGATAGGTATCATGCGACAAGCGTTTGTAGAACTCCTCGGCCTCATCTGACTCATCAATAATCTCACCCACCACCTCCTCAAGAATATCCTCCATGGTAACAATTCCTTCTGTCCCTCCATATTCATCAACCACTATTGCCAGGTGAATTTTCATATGTTGAAATTCCTGTAAGAGATCATTTATTTTTTTTGATTCAGGAACAAAGAATGGAGGTCTGATTAATCCCTGCCACTTAAACCTGGATTTTTTCAGGTGAGGCAAGAGATCTTTTACATACAGTATTCCCTTCACATTATCTGATGTATTTTCATATACCGGAATTCTTGAATAACCTGATTCCATAATAACCCGGATGAGTTCCTTCAAACTTGTAGTGATATCCACGTCGATAACATCCATGCGTGGTTTCATAATTTCAGAAGCCTCGAGATTGCTGAATTTTACGATGCCTTCCAGCATTTTTTTCTCTTCAGTATACACTCCGGTGGCAAGATCCAGCGCATCGGAAAGATCATCCATTGATATATTCCGCTTTCTATTTGCCATTTGTCTGTTTACGAATTGTGTTGACCTGGTTAATAAATAGATCAGTGGTTTGAAAATCTTAGCCAGTAAATTAAGGGGTTGAGCCATGAAAATGGCAAAAGAACTTGAAAATTTATCGGCATAGATCTTGGGAATAATTTCGCCAAACAGAAGGATCATAAAGGTAATTATGATTACCTGAATTATAAATCCAAGCAACATGGCTTGAGAAAAATCGAGAATGGATGTGGTAATATAGCTGGAGAGAATGATGATACCAACATTAACGAAGTTATTGGCTATTAGTATATTGGCCAGTAAATTCTCGGGTTTCTTCAGGTGGCTTAACACCAGTTTACTTCTTCTTGTTTCTTTCTCCTCCAGAGATTTCAACTCCTCTGGTGTAAGGGAAAAATAGGCTACTTCCGATCCTGATATCAGTGCCGAACAAAGGAGCAGGACTACAACTACTAAGATTCCAAGTATTGATCCTGTCGTGATTGGATTTAATACCAGTTGTAGAAATGTAATGATTTGAAAAGAGTCTGTTTCCAATTTGTATTTTATACCTTATTGAAAATTAAAAGGGCAGATCATCGGGTTCGCCTCCCTTGTCTGGAAAACTCCCTTTGTCAGTATTTTCAGTATTCGCCGGCGGAGAAGCTGGAGTTTGTTGCTGAGGAGCGGGAGTCTGCTGCTGCTCCTGACCCTGATTACTATCTGCTTTACGTCCCAGCATCTGCATATTGTCACCTACTACTTCAGTAATATACCTTCTGTTTCCATCCTTGTCATCATACGATCTGGAACGAATTCGTCCTTCAATATATAACTGAGAGCCCTTCTTTACATATTTTTCAGCTACCTGGGCCAATCCTCTCCAGAGAACAATATTATGCCATTCGGTCTGCGTGACTTTCTCACCCTCCCTGTTGCGATAAACTTCGCTTGTAGCAAGTGAAAATTTGCATACAGCGGTGTTCTCATCAAGATACCTGGTTTCAGGATCTTTCCCAACATTTCCCACCAGAATGACTTTGTTTACTGACATGTGTTTTTATTTAAGCGTTAAGATGCAAAGATACGAAATAGTTAGGAAAAAATTCAAAGTCCGGGTTCAGATGGTTCAGAGTTTAGTGTTTGAAGTTCAGAGTTTGGGCTTCAGAGTTCACCACCTTTCCTCTAGATAGCGATCGATCAATCTCGGTAAGGGATAGTTCCCAATTGTTTCCTTCGGGATTTTAAGCCAATCTGCAGGGACCTTGAATTCAGAGCTTGTTAATTCAATATGTATGAACCTGGCTATTATGGTCCGGTGGGTCAACTGGTGTTTAACCGGATCGGATATTGAGCGAATAAGAACATCATCACTTTTGATATTCAGAAAGCTGATCAGTGAGGGGATTATTTCTTCATCTGTGAGCAGGGTGGGGGATTCAAGTACAGGAAATTCGTACAGTGACTTCCATATATCTTTACCTGTTCTTTTATGTATGTAAGTGTATCCATCATGCTCAAAAAGCGCGTAATAGAAATAGCGCATTTTGATCTTTACTTTTTTCAGTTTAAGAGGAATTGACCTTACAGTGTCATCTTTATAGGCTATGCAATGTTGTTGAAGCGGACAATTTTCGCAGCCGGGATTTACAGGAACACACTGCAGTGCTCCAAATTCTATGAGGGCCTGATTGTGTGTCCCCGGGTCTTTATGATCTAATATTTGGTCGGCCAGTGCCTGCAATTGTTTGCTTCCTGCACCTGTATTTATAGCTGTTGTTATTCCATATAACCTGCTGAGCACCCGTGCAACATTTCCATCGAGTACAGCTACCGCTTCACCAAATGCAATGGAGGCGACTGCCGCAGCGGTATAATTCCCTACTCCTTTCAGTCTTAGGATTTTTTCGAAAGTATCCGGGAAATGACCGTCAAAATCGTTCATAATTTGTTGTGCTGCAAACTGCATATTGCGGGCACGACTGTAGTATCCCAATCCTTGCCAGAGATTCAACACCTCCTCTTCACTCGCTTCGGCCAGAAGATTGACATTCGAAAATCGATCAGAAAATTTCAGATAGTAATTCAAACCTTGATTCACTCTGGTCTGTTGAAGGATGATTTCTGATACCCAAATCAGGTATGGATCGCTGGTTCTTCTCCATGGCAATAATCTTGCATTTATTTTATACCATGCTGATAATATCTCGCTTATTTTCATTATCTTCGCCGCCCTTAAGTGTGAATTAACCGGGGAAAATAAAATTAATTAAAATCCTTGGTATTTAATTGCGAAAAACATTTATATTTGCACATTGTTTAAGAATAACTAATGTAAATCATTGATAATTAAAGGTTTTATAAAATGACTAAAGCAGATATTGTAAACGAGATTTCCAAGAACACTGGAATTGAAAAAGTAACTGTTCAGAAGACAGTTGAGGCTTTCATGGAAACTATTAAAGATTCCCTGAGTGATAATAAGAATGTTTATCTAAGAGGATTCGGTAGCTTTATAGTGAAGAAGAGAGCTAAGAAGACAGCCAGGAACATATCCAAGAACACAACGATTATTATTCCTGAACATTTTATTCCTTCGTTCAAGCCTGCTAAAACATTTGTTAACAAAGTGAAAACAAACGTTAAGTAATTAACGTTTAGAAAAATAATAGTAAATTATGCCTAGCGGAAAGAAAAGGAAAAGACATAAGATGTCTACCCATAAACGCAAAAAGCGTTTAAGGAAGAACAGGCACAAGAAGAGGAAATAGATCAATCTGTTTTCTTTTTACAACTCTTTTTATAAACCTAAAGTGCTTAGTGTACTTTAGGTTTATTTCTGTTTATTTTAGGCTGACTCATTTAAAATTAAAGATGTGAGCAGTGAATTAGTAATTAATGCCTCTAAAAATGAGGTTTCAATTGCTCTTCTTGAAGATAAAAGACTTGTCGAATTAAACCATTCCAAACCGGAGCAGAAGTTTTCAGTTGGTGATATATATTTGGCCAGAGTTAAAAAGACCATGCCTGGTCTTAACGCAGCTTTTATCAATGTAGGTTATGAGAAAGATGCATTTTTGCATTATCTCGACCTTGGACCGCAGTACAGCACCCTGAACAGATTTCTTACTCAGGCTGCCAATAGAAAAAGTAAACTATTAACTGTTTCCAAATTCCGGCGTGAGAAAGACATTAATAAGCACGGAAAGATTAATGATATTCTTACTGCAGGTGGACTGATTTTAGTTCAGATCGCCAAGGAACCTATCTCAACGAAGGGCCCGAGATTGAGCTCGGAAATATCAATAGCAGGTAGAAATCTGGTATTGATTCCTTTTGCTGATAAAATATCAGTATCATCAAAAATCTCATCGCAGGAAGAGCGTGATCGCTTAAAGAATCTGCTGGTAAGTATTCGTCCAAAAAATTACGGTATTATTGTCAGAACGGTTGCCGAGAATAAGAAGGTGGCTGAGCTGGATACCGAGCTTCGTTCATTGGTAACTAAGTTTGAAAAAGCTTTTGAAAACCTTCCTCCCATAAAAAGTCTTCCAAGTCTTGTGCTTGGAGAACAGAGCAGAGCAATATCTGTTATCAGAGATCACCTGAATGGAGATTTCGAGAATATTTTTATCGATAATGAGGATGTCTACCACGAGATCAAAAACTATATAAGTGAAGTAGCTCCTGAGAAGGAGAAGATCGTTAAGTTCTATGATGGGAAACAAGCCATTTTTGAGAAATTGGATATCAACAGACAGATCAAAACGTCTTTTGGTACTGCGGTCTCGTTTAAGCAGGGAGCTTATCTTATCATTGAACATACCGAGGCTCTTCACGTAATTGATGTAAATAGTGGAAATCGCTCGAAATCCGGTGCGGACCAGGAGACCAATGCTACCGAAGTAAATCTTGCTGCTGCAGATGAAATTGCCCGTCAGCTGAGACTTCGGGATATGGGTGGAATCATTGTTATTGATTTCATCGATATGCACAAGGGAGAGAATAAGCAAAAACTATACGAGAGAATGAAAGAGGTGATGTCGAAAGACAAAACCAAGCATAACATTCTTACGCTTAGTAAGTTTGGACTGATGCAAATCACCAGGCAGCGTGTTCGTCCTGAGATGCATATTGAAACAGCAGAGAGTTGTCCCACTTGTGCAGGAACTGGCAAGATTCAATCAGCAATTCTTTTTCCTGATATTCTGAAGTCGGAGATTGAGGTACTTGTTGAACTGAAAAAGCTGAAAAAGCTTACAATTCTGGTTCATCCATATGTCGCCGCTTATTTAACCAAAGGATTCAAATCAATCGTCAAGAGCTGGAGAAAAGAAATGAAATGTAAGCTTTTTGTAGAAGCTTCGTCTACTTGTACATATCTTGAGTTTCGGGCAATCGATGATCAGGGTACTGAACTCTTGAGGAAAACCAGGTAGGACAGATCGGGATTCGGTAAAATAAACCTCTTTACAAGTTATATTTTCAATTTAGACTGACTAATTCATAATTAGAGATAGATATCATGAGACGTAAATTGCTTTTTTTAGTATTGGCACAAATCTTTGTCATTTCAGTAATGGCACAGCCTCAGGATCCTGTTTCATGGGATTTTTCATCACAAGCTGTTGGTGAGAATGAATATGAATTGATATTTAAAGCTGAAATTGATCATCCATGGCATCTTTATTCATCCAATCTGCCTAAAGGCGGACCCATTGCTACAAAGCCCTATTACAATGAGGGCGAAGGTTTTGAAATCATGGGAAAGATCATTGAAATCACAAAAGCAAAGGTGAAATTTGATGAGGGTTTCCAGATGGATGTAGGTACAATTGAAGGGAATGCTGAATTCAGGCAGAAGGTGAAAATTGAAGCTGGCTCCTCTGTGACTATCTCAGGAGAAATTGAATACCAGGTCTGTGATGATGTAAACTGTTTACCTCCAACTGTTGCTGAGTTTTCATTTACATTGACACCTGAGAATAAAACTCAGGAAGTTGGAACAGTTGATGATGCCAAAGTTAAGATTGCTACGGATCTTACAGACGATGCTGATCTTACTGAGGATGCTGATGCTGGCAAAGATAAATCGCTTTGGAGATTTTTCTGGATCGCTTTTGGTGCAGGATTGCTTGCACTGCTTACACCTTGTGTTTTCCCAATGATCCCAATGACAGTTAGTTTTTTTATGCAGGGAAGTGAAAATCGTGCACGCAGCGTCTTTCGCGGATTGGTGTTTGGTATATCCATTGTCTCAATTTATACCATGCTGGGGGTGATTGTCAGCCTGACAAATTTAGGACCTGATGCAGCCAATGCACTGAGTACACATTGGATTCCAAACCTTATTTTCTTTATCCTGTTTATCCTGTTTGCTTTCTCCTTCTTTGGAATGTATGAACTTGTACTTCCGACAAAATGGGTGAACAAAGCAGATCAGGGTGCCGACAAAGGGGGGGTTGCCGGGGCATTTTTTATGGCACTGACAACCGTACTTGTATCTTTTTCATGTACCGGACCTATTGTTGGAGCACTGCTTGTGGAAGCTGCCGGAGGTTTGGCATTGAAGCCAATTTTGGGCATGTTTGGCTTTGCCCTGGCATTTGCCATTCCATTTACCGTATTTGCCATCTTCCCTTCATTGCTGAAAGGACTGCCGAAATCAGGTGGTTGGTTGAATTCAATAAAGGTGGTGCTGGGATTTGTTGTACTGGCATTCAGTATGAAATTCCTTTTGCCTCTCGATCCAACTCAGCAAATATTAACAAGAGAACTGGTGCTCGCAATCTGGACCGTGCTCTTCTTCCTGATGGGAATGTATTTCCTTGGAAAGATAAAATTTGCCCACGACAGCGACATGCCACATGTAAGCGTACCCCGACTGCTGTTGGCTATCGTCGCATTCGTATTCTCAATATACCTCTTCATGGGTATGTTCGGCGCTCCATTGAAGACTGTGGCTCCATTGCTTCCGCCTAAGTCGGTGGACTGGATAGACCTGACAGCAAATCGTGGAGTTGTGGTTTCAAGTCACCAGGAATCGGAATGTGCTCCTGAGAAATATACAGATATGTTCCATATGCCGTACAATCTAACTGCATATTATGATCTTGAAGAGGGACTGGCTTGCGCGAAACAAACCGGGAAACCTGTTTTTATAGACTTCAAAGGACATTTCTGTTCCAATTGTAAAAAAATGGAAGCAGCAGTCTGGTCAGATCCCGGCGTACAATCTATTTTGAGAAATGAATTTATCATCATCGCCTTGTATACTGATGACCGGACTAAACTACCTGAAAATGAATGGTACACATCTGAAGTTGATGGCAAAGTGAAGAAGACGATCGGACAGCAAAACATTGATTACGAAATAAAGAATTTTAAAACCAATACCGTTCCCCTGTATGTCATCATGGATAGCGAAGGAAATGTCGTGAACAAACCCAGAGGTACAGACCTTAATGTTGCAAGTTATACGGCCTGGTTGAAAGAGGGGATTGCACTGGCAGAATAAGCCCGGGATCTCCCGATAGCTATCGGGACGATAGCTATCACTCCACTTTCTTCTTCACAAACGCAAATAATATCATCAGTACGCTTAGAAACATACTGATCCGTGCCAGGTAATCACCGTGTTTGGTGTAAAATGTGAGATGGCTGCTGGCATTTAGAGTTCCCGTAATGGCACCTCGTTCCCACCATCCAATACTTTCCGTTTCAACACCGCGCTGGTCAATGAGACAGCTGATGCCGGTATTGGCAGACCGGGCGATGCTCCGTCGGGTTTCAATTGCCCGAAGATGAGCGAAACTATTGTGTTGTCTGTGTCCGGGCGTATCTTTCCACCATCCATCATTGGTGATGATGAAGATGAGATTTGCCCCTGCATCTTTTACATATTTAGTTACATATTCTCCAAATATTGACTCCCAGCAGATGACCGGTCCCACCTTCAATCCATCCTGTGGAGAGATAAACACATCGCGATTCTCTTGCATCCCGTGACTCCTGGTAATTCCTCCCAGGTCTACAGAAAGTTTCTGCAGCCATTTAAACTTTTTTAGTGAAGGCATCCACTCAGCCCCCGTAACCAATCTTGATTTGTGGTACATCGGAATTTTATGTGTGCTGTCGAGTTGAATGGCAGTATTATAACTATCGTAGTACGAACCATCTTTTCGCAAGGGTTTTGCAGTTTTGGAAAGGGAATCTCCAGGTGCATATCGCTTATAGGTCATCGCACCGATAACCAGCTTTGCTTTTGGGAATTCTTCCAGGAATCCCTCGAGTTTAAGCACATCACTTTGATGATCCAGCGTTGCATGCCAGGCTCCATTGCTGATAAATGTCTCCGGTGCTATGATATAGTCAGTCTCACTGCTAACCGATGCCCTGGCAATATCCAGGAGATAAGCCGTTTGTTCTGCCTGAGGCATGTCAACAAATTTCATGTATGGATCAATATTCGGTTGTAACACCACACATTCGTATGGTCTCTTCTCCTCTTCATATGTATAGAATCTGAATAATGATATGAGGACAGGGATGATCAGAAATGCGAGTATCCAGCTGATTTTACCTTTGCTGGACTGAAAGGACCTGTTTTTTCTGAAGCTGATCCAGAGCTGGACAATCAGGATATTGAGGATCAGAATCCATGCACTTCCCCCAAAGACACCCGTAACTTCATACCATTGAATAAAAGCAACATCATTTGCGAAAGCATTCCCCAAAAGAAGCCATGGGAAATTGATCTGCACATTCAGATAAAGGTATTCTATCGCTACCCAGAAGACGATCAGTGAGAAATATCCCAGTCGGGGGCCCAGATTTCGCTTTACATAGTGGAATGCCATGAATGGAAGGGTCATCACTATTGTATTTAGCGGAACCCCAATAATTACACCCATCCAGTGAGAATTCCATACCCACCAGATGGTCAGGATATTGAAAATGACAAAGGCGATCACCGGATACCAGAATAAATTTTTTGTACGATTTTTCTCCTTCTTCAGGCTATGCTCATGTTCAATTAACAACAAGGGAATCAGAGCAATAAACATGATAAAGCCGGTGCCCCATTGAAAAAATGCCGGTGACAATAGTAATCCCGAAAGAATGGCAAGTAGAATTTTATGTAAAGGTTTCATCTATTTGTTTGTATAAACAAATATAAGGGGAAAAAGGTGAAAGGCGAAAGACGAAAGGAAAAAGTTAGCATCTTGTTTTCTTTTTTCTCCTATATTTACAATAATGTCTTCAAAACAAAAACTCATTGAAACGGGTGATCTGGTGAAAGCAGCTAAGCTTGACAGGTTTGCCGGTGGCGGTACTGCAAAAGTGCTGATGACTTTGCTGCGCATCAATAAGATCAATAAATTGTATGAGGAAGTTATTGATATAAGGGGAGTTGAATTTATCGATGCCTTGATCGATAAACTGGAAATCGAGTATGATGTCAGGGAGGAGGAGTTTGATCGAATTCCGAAGAGTGGTCCGTTCATCGTTGTGGCGAACCATCCATATGGTGGCATTGACGGCTTGCTACTTGTAAAGCTAATAGAATCTAGAAGGCCTGATATAAAGATACTTGCTAACTTTCTGCTGCAAAGAATCGAGCCTTTCTCACAATTTATCCTTCCGGTAAATCCTTTTGAAGACAGAAAGAGTGAGTCTTCGAGTATCGCTGGAATAAAAATGTCATTTCAACATCTTCATGAAGGAAATGTGCTGGGGATATTTCCGGCCGGAGAGGTATCCAGTTACAACCAGGATAATTTTGGAATTTGTGACAGAGAATGGCAGATCCCGGCATTAAAAATGATCAAGAAATCCAGAGTGCCTGTTGTCCCTGTATATTTTGAAGGGACAAATTCAAGGATTTTCCACCTTCTTGGATTGATACATCCTTCTCTTCGGACCGCTAAACTGCCTTCTGAGATATTTAATAAGAAGCACAGGAAGAT
>JAUUZQ010000066.1 GCA_030589895.1 Bacteroidales bacterium | reverse complement strand
CACCATGTAATCACTTCCCGCCGAAGGAGCATAGGCAGGCATGATTCCATTGGGCATTTGCTCCTGTGCAACCTGAATTAAATACTTTCTTTGTAAATCATAATCCCCGAATGTCCAATAAGTGCCAAGTGCAGCATAATATCCCGTCTGGGCATATTGTCTCCTTTCCCTGTAGTTATCGGTAAAACCATCCGTAGTACAAACGTTTACAGTTTTCTCCGATGCTTTCCAATATTGCTCCAACCAGGGTGCCTCAGGAGAAATAACCATGCCTTTGGACGTAAAAGGATATGCTATTTCATGAATACCGGCATAGTGGAGACGAAGCTTTTCAGGGTTATTGCGAATTGCAACAGCCATATAACGGGTAGGCTTAAAATATGTCGCTTCCCATTTATCAATATTTCCCGACAGCGTTATTCTGTCCATCGCCCTGGTATCAACGATCTTATGTGTAAAATTCTCCTCAAGAATATAGGGCGCACACATGATATCTATCACTGTTCCCTCAGCTCCCTCAATCTCTAATTTCGGCATACCTATAACTACTTCTCCAAAATCGAATATGATCACAGTAGATTCTCCTTGCTTATTTTTCGCAATCACATAGGGCTTTGAATCTGATACCGCTTTATGGTATTTTTTATCCCTGCCCGGAATCTTTTCTGCAAGAGGTATATCATTCAAATCCTTAATTTCAGGTTTGGTATATGTGTCTTCAACAATAAGCTCCGCAAGCAATAACTCAGCCCTGATATCCTTTTCATTCAAATACGGAATATCTCTGGGAAGCAAGGATGTCCATGGAGGAGTATAGGCATTCGATATATCATCTTTTTGCGGCGCAGGCCAACCAACATTACGCATTAATTCAATGGCATCCTGCCAGTAAGAATCATCATATCCAAGAGTCTTCCAGTTGGCGGGATACTCACGGAAATCAACTCTGTCACAAACAAAATCCTGAAAACGGCTTATTCTCGGCGCATCATCAGACCATGAAGGATCTGGTAATACTTTCCAATTAGAATCACTTACTAATACAGAAACACCATCGGCAGATAAGGAATTCAGTTGTGCAAGCAATCCAGCTCTCCCCTCATATTGGTATGATTTTTTTTCTTGTTGCTGATGGACCCTCACTGCCAGAATATTTTCACCCTGGACAAGCAATTTTGTAATATCCAGAATATCGTATGACTGGTGATGAGGAACTGACCTGGCCGGTCCCCTGCAAACGTAAGTCCCGTTTACATACAACTGATAGCGATCCGAAGCTGTAATACGTAATATTGCATCTGTATTATTTTCGTTGTATTGGAAAGTCTTCCTTGCCAACATTACGTGCTTACTCTCATCCGGAGCTGTCCAAATCCAGCTTGCATTCCATTTAAAATCTGATTCTGAGTTATCACCTGGCGAGATCCATGTACCGGGAACATTTTCTGAAACGTTTAATTCTGTCGTATCAGGCATTCCGTTCAGTAATGAAAGCGGTAAAAGTACACCCAATATAAAAAGTAAATAATTTAGCTTCATGATATTACAAAGTTAGGTGGCAGGACAATCTACAGTAATTTATTGTCCGGCAGCAAACCTGATAAAGTTATAAAGAATTTTATCTGCCACAGGATCATTTCCTAATGAATTGAGCAATCTCAACTGAGAAATTATTAGTCTGCCTTTCCCATGAGGTATCTCTACCACATCAGAGCCCCACCATGAGGATCCCGGACCTGAATAATGCATTTTATGGTTCTGGGAAAACCAATCAAATCCTACTGAGGCGACTATTGGTTTAACAGCTCCGGGTGAGGGAGATTCAATATCCATAAGAGTATTGTTAGCCCATACATTCTCATAGATATCATCCATCATCTCATTGGAAGGAAGCCCGCTAAAAACCGGGTGATCTTGTACAAGATGAGGAATACAAGTCCATAGACCCCTGGCCCGATGGCTAACTGCCTCAAAAGGCAATAATGATTTATCCTCAAGGATTTTAATGCCCAGTTCTTCAATAAATACTACGGTACCACCCTTTGAAGCAAAATTCAGCAGATCCTTAAAACTATCCTCTTCAAGATTCTTCGCCTGATTGTAACCAGACACAAATACCGGTATAGTTTTCTTTATACTATTCTTAAAAGGCAGGTGATCCAATTGCTGTTTATTTAGTATTTTCGTTAATGCACCGTTGAAGTCCATCACAGCTATACTATGCTCAGGCTTTGTCAGATCCTGCTCTGTAAAGACATCAATTTCAATCTGGTTTTCTGTAATTAGTTCATCCTTTTCCGAAAAATACCGGGCCAGTAAAGTGTAGTTGCCCTTTAAGGCTTTGGTATCAAAATGTGTTTTTAATAATTCGTTAACGCCCTTTCCCAGATCAGTATCAATTCGCCTGGTAAATACATTATTCCCTTCTGTATCAAGTATAACAAATTTGAGGTAGCCACTTTTAGTTTCCAGTTCACTTATACCCTTTATTTCAACAGTTGTTCCCGAGCTGGCGTACACATTTCTTGGGATAGCCCTGATGACCAAAATTTCTGATTGGTTTGCAGCTTTGGTGGCATCATATACATGTGATTTTGGATTTCTCCACATATCGAGCAAACCAGCCCCTAAAATCCAATCTCCCGCTACCAATGCATGAATACAATAACCATCCACTTCAGGATTCGATCTTGCGGCCTCAATCATTCTCCTGTTCGCTTCACCATGGATCCATTGCTGATCGAGATAAAATTGTTCCATCCTCGGGTATAACTCTGAAAAGCCAGATAGAGCGATCATCTCTCTCTGTTCTTCTGCAAGCCTTTTATGGTATCTATAGGCAGGAGTAAGCGGATTCCCTTGCTCCTCAAACTTCAACACATTGCTCTCCAATTCAGGCAAACTGCCATAGCCAAGTTCTGAAATAAAAGACATGAGTCCGGGTACAACATTTCTTCCCGGCCCCCTGGCTTTCAGTCCGGCGTTATTTTTCTCCTCTGCAGTCATTCCTACACTTAAAAATCCATCAAAGAGGTTTTTATCCATAAAAGGACCAGGATATGTATGTATATCATTAAACTTAGTAGGTTCTGTTTCTTCAGGAAGGTACATATTGGCACCATAAGCCCATCCACCAGATTCATCCAGTATCAACCTGGTTGGATCTATCTCTCTGGTTACCAAAGCCATTGGCCGCATCATCTGTTTCAAAACCGGGCGATGCAACTCATTAAATAATTCCCACTGTACTACAGATGCCCTGTTCCTGTCCCTTAAAACAGCCTGTCTGATTTCATTTTCAACTCTTGCAGGCAGATAGGGTGTTGATAAGGGGAGGCGCATGCATTCCAGGACCGGACTTCCAACAACCATCACACCCATCTCATCGGCAAGGTCGAGCCACATGGGTGTAGGGGGATGGCGCCAGGGACGAATCATATTAAAGCCGGCCTCTTTGGCAAGCCTGATTTCCCTTATAGCCATCTCCCTGGAATCGGGAGCAGCAATTCCATTGGGATAAAGCCCCTCAAAAAACGTTGCCTTGATATAAACAGGCTTCCCATTGAGGTAAAAATCCTCATTTCTGATTGTTAATTCACACATGCCAAAATTTGCACTCCACTGATCCGACAATTCTCCATCTACAAAAATTTTGACATTTGCCGTATAAAGAGTTGGGCTGTCGGGCGACCAATATTTTGCATCTGGAATTGACAGTGTACGTGACATCCGGTTTACACCAGGGATGATGCTTAGTAGTTCCTTTTGATAAATAGTATCATTATGGGACCCTTTCTCATTGATCTTAAGAAGTACAAGAGCTTCGGTGCCCATGATTGCTGCATTATCCAACTCTATTTCAAAAGTTGCGGTGTTTTGCGCAATATCCGGCTTAATAAATACATCCTTTACATAGATATTTCCACTCGCAACAATTTTTACAGATTGCCAGACACCCCCTGTAATACCACCTCTCCAGGTTGGTGTTTCCAGCTTTCCAATACCATCAATACGCTTATCTGTAAGAATAATCGGACCAAGGACACGGAGCGTCAGTACATTATTTTCCCCAACTTTTATTATTTCATCCACACGAAATTCAAAAGGGGTAAATCCACCTTCATGGTAACCAACAGCTTCCCCATTTAACCACACTTCAGCAATGTAATTTACAGCAGCAAATTGCAAACTTATAACACTGTTTTCCCATGTTGCAGGCACATCAAAATCATATTTATAGAATGCCACACCTTCATAGTCCTGTTCAATAGTTTCCCAGCTTGAAGGAACATTAATTGTCCGTACAGCATCAATATTATTAAAAGTATCCGCCAGATGCCAGTTCCCCTCTTGTCCCTCGTTATCATGGTCAAAAATAATACTCCATGTTCCATCAAGGGATATTGATTCGGGCTGAGTAAGTTGTGCATTTGCAAAAGCAAACAGAAAAAAAGTAAGAACAAAAACTATATATCTTTTCATTATTTTATACCTTATATCTATCAATCAGGTCTTCATTAAGCTCAATACCCAAACCAGGCAAATCAGGCACCCTGATCAAACCATTTTCAAGCTCTGTAAGAGGCTTTGTTAATTTATCCCGTAACTCGTTCTCAGTCTGATCAAGCTCCATCCAGGGAACAGACTTATACATCCTTCCCGGAATAATATCAAGATTAGAAATAAGATGCATGGCAGCATGTTGTGCAATACCGGTTCCCCATGTATGAGGAACAAGGTCAACACCAAAAGTATTTGCCAGTGCTGCAATTTTCTTTACTTCTGTAATACCACCTGCCGCACAAATATCAGGTTGTGCAATATCCACTGATTGTTTTTGGAAAAGCTGTAAAAAACCATAGCTCAGATACTCACACTCACCTCCTGATATTGGAATACTTGTGCGTTCACGCAATTGCCGGTAATTATCGTAATGCTCCGGAGAAAGCGGTTCCTCGAACCATGATATTTCAAGATCTTTCAGCTTATTACAAAGTAATACTGATTCAGTAAAAGAATAAGCATGGTTCGAGTCGATCATTAACTCAACATCATTTCCGATCGCCTCTTTTATAGCATGTACATACTCAGCATCCTTCTGTACACCAAGACCAACTTTCATCTTGATGCCCATAAAACCTCTTTCTTTGTAAGAAACAGCTTCATCTATCAGCGAATTTTTACAATCTCCACCATTAGAAAAATACAGTCCCGTAGCATAAGGTTTCACAAATTCATTCTTTTTACCACCAAGAAGGGAGTAAACCGGAAGACCAAGCGCTTTTCCCTTGATATCCCACAATGCAATATCAATGGCACTCAGACCAGCAAGCATCACACCTTTTCGGGCATAATCGAGCGACCTGAGATACATTTCCTGCCACACCTCTTCATTATGCAGGGCATTTTTTCCCACAATATATGGGATAAAAAATTCAATGGCTGATTTAACAATATGTGCAGGGCCGTAGCCTTCACCCCAGCCAACAGTTCCGTTTTCAGTAGTAACTTTCACAATACATATCGTTCTGCTACTGTATTCCCATTGTGAAAAATGAAAAGTCTTCTTTAATTTCTGAGAAACGACAATTGGCTCTATACTCTTAATCTTCATAGAGTGAATTCCTTAATGATAATTTAATTTCCAATCTTATTTAGTGCCTGCAAGCAAACTCCGTAAAATTAGACAGTTTTCTTGCATGCACTAATTATAGATATGTGATCAGGCCTTGTTTGCAAAACCCAGGATTACACTGGCAAGTATAAGCACCAATAATCCGAGTAATAATAACCTGAATGGTTTGGAGGCACCTTTCCATTCTCCTGATAGATATGCCCACAGGTTACTGATAATCAAGGACAAGCCAAGAAGAATCGGCCAACCGATTACAGGTCCAATTTCTCCAAGTAATGCAGAACCCTGACCATATACACCAAGTGCAGCAAACCAGAAAAGACCAGCAAGTATGGCCCACATATAAGCTTTCCCTGATTTTGCAACGCCAAAAGAGCCCCAGCTTCTGTTTTTGGTTAATAAAAATACTGCATAGCCAGCATTCATCAGATAGGCACCCAATAGTACCACAACCCAGGCTGCCAGACTGCTATTTCTTGTAATCACTCCAGCCTCTTCAGCGACACCAGCAATAGGTGCAGCATTTGCAAATCCAATATTTAACAAGGCCGACATAACTCCACAAACTGAAGCAATGATCAAGCCCTTAACAATATTAGACGGCTTTCCGACTTCCCTCAGAATCTTATCACGTTTTATTCCTGCAACAGCAGTAATTGCCACACCGATCAGCATTACGGAGACTCCAAGTATTACATATGGAAAAGCAGGATTACTTGCTGCATTTTCCATCTGTAATAATGGTATCAGACTTCCAACTGATGAGGCCAGACCCATTACAATTCCATATGTAAGAGACATGCCGATATAGGGCACGCTTACTCCAAATAATATACCTCCAATACCCCAGAGGAAGCCAAACAGCATAGCAATAAGTACAGCGTTTGTTGGAGCAGAAGCAATAATATCAAACAGTCCGGGAACTGCTATCAGAGCCCAGGCTATTGGAAACAATATCATTGCGATACTTACATGAACCAACCACCAGGATTCCCATTTCAATGGTGCCATATATTTCATGCCGAGACCAAAACTTCCCTGGAACAAACTGGCAAAAATTACCAGTAAAAAAGGTGTAAAAGCAGCTTCCATAGTTATATTATAGTTAGTTAATAATTATTATTTACTGTTCGATAGTATTCATCTACAATGCGATACTAATGCGCTTTTTAACAAGATAATCCTCAAGAGCAAGATGAGAACAATCATGTCCAATTCCACTATTTTTAATTCCTCCATGAGGAAGGTAAATTGCATATTTAACTCCGTTTACCTGTACTTCACCAAATTCCAATTCATCTGTAAACCGCTCAATTCTTTTATGATTATTAGTGAAGATGTAAGAGGCCAGCCCATATTCTGTATCATTGGCCATGGCAAGTACCTCATCATCGGATGAGAATTTCATTATCGATGCCAGGGGTCCGAATATCTCTTCTTTAGCGATTGTCATATCCATAGTTACACCCGACAATACAGTTGGCTCCATCCAGTTGCCTTCTTCCATTCCTTCGGGAATATTTCCTCCTGTTTCAACTTTAGCTCCTTGCTTAGTGGCATCCTCAATTAACCAAAACATATGGTCCCGGCTTGATCTGGCAACCATTGGTCCCATATCAGGCTTCTCCTCCTTACCAAATCCCAGCTTCAGTGCTTTCGCCCTTTCAATATATGCAGCAAGGAATTTGTCGTAAATCTTTTCATGAACGTAGATTCTGTTAGCAGCAACGCAGACCTGACCGCAATTACCAAACTTTAATGCAATGGCCAGATTCAGTGCTGTATCAAAATCTGCATCATCGAAAACTATATATGGTGCATTACCACCTAATTCCATACTTAATCTTTTAATCGATGTAGTGGAATCTGCGATGACTCTTAAACCCGTTTGCGTGGATCCAATCATCGTGAGCACTCTGGTCTTTTTGCTTTTCGACAGCACAGTCGCAACCTTCTGAGAAGGGCCTGTAAGAATATTCACAACTCCCGCCGGAAAATCTATATCATGCATAATCTTACCTAACAAGTATGCCGACAAGGGGGCTAATTCAGATGGCCTTATTATCAAGCTACATCCTGACGCCAGTGCAGGTCCAAGTTTAAATCCTAGATTCAGAAGTGGAAAATTCCACGCCAGGTATGCCACAGCAATGCCTGCAGGTTGATGAATAATACGGTGTTTGTGGGTCCCCTCAAAATCGTTAATTTGCTCATCATGCATATTCTTCATGGCATGGGGATAATACTCCAATCCGTTCGCAACCGCCTCAATATCCTCCCAGGCACTCTCATAAGTCTTCCCCATTTCATACATCATAGCCTGTCGGAGCAGGTCTTCATTTTCAAGAACTGCAGTTCTGAGTTTCATCATCCAATCCTGCCTTTCATTCAATGACAATGCAGACCAAAATTTAAACCCTTTTTCTGCTGCATCCAGAGCCTTATGTGCATCCTCTTCACCTGCCCTGGCAATCTGGGCAACGAACTTTCCTGTTGCCGGACAAATAACTTCTTTAACAGCCTTATCTGCTGCATCGACTAATTGTCCACCGATATAAAGCTTCTGATATCCAAAGTTCATAAATGTATTTTTAAAGAATTAGATAATATTTTCACCAAATAGCCATTCAACAAATCTATACTCTCTACAAAAGCCAATATACTCAATAATTGTCTTATTATTATCAAATATTTGCAAACCTTGGGTAATTACTAAACAATAAATAAAAACAGGCTGGTATATATAAATATAATTGAAAAGAGTTCAAAAGTGAATCCTTTTAAGAATCAGTAATTTAATTAAAATGAAGTATACTGCTTCTTAAATTCGCCCGGTGTAAGGTTTTTGAAATTCTTAAATACCCTGTTAAAACTGGTAATAGAATTAAATCCGGTAGCGAAACAAATTTCAGAAATGGTTTGATCACCATTAATTAGCAATTGACAAGCCATGCCAATTCTATATTCATTAATAAACTGAAAAATTGTTTTATTGGTTCTGCTCTTGAAAAACCTGCAAACTGAGCTGCGCGTCATCGCTGCCTCACTAGCCAGGTCATCCAGATCAATAGAACGATAATAATTAGAAGATATATAGTTGATGATCCTGTTCAGGCGATTTTCTCCATACAAGGTAATGGGAAGTATAAATTCCGGTGAGGATAAAAGTTTATAGTCTTTACATTCAGATAGAATCTGCAATATTCTCAAAAGATTAATCACTTTCTGAGGACCATCAATTTCAGGCAATTCTTCCATTAGACCCCTCACCTTCCGGATCTCTTTCCTGCTAAAAGAAATTCCTCTTTTTGAAAGATCAAGCATAGCAGATATTTTACGGAACTCCGGAATAGAAAAAAGATCAATGCTGCTAAAATTTCGGGTGAACTTGGAAATAACAACATTAACACTTCCATCTTCTGTACAAGTATCATCGTTTTTCCATACGTGCGGTAACCACTGACCTGCTAAAACAAGCTGAGGCGGTCTGAAATTAATAATGCTATCACCCACAATACGAATTCCTGCTCCTTTGGTAATATAGATCAACTCAAATTCATCATGGAAATGCCAGTTCGACTCGAGGTGTGGTGTGGTCTGTCTGACGGCATAAAAAGAATGATCCAATTCTTTCTCCGTATGTTTATATTTAAGTTTCATTGGCTTAATCCATTTAGAAAATGGACTTAGTTTTACATTCGAATCTTTTGGGAGACAATGGCAGCTAAAGTTAGAGATACTTTTCAGATTTAAAAACTGAAGGGTGTGAAAGAATCATCACTGCTTGCAGGGTAAGCGCCCTGTTTTAATGCTATCTATCGCATATAGACCACTCGCAAACTTTCAGAAAATTGCTCGCTTCTGATCCGGATAATATAGATGCCGGGTGAAACGTCAGACCGTGGCACCCAGTTAAGTTTGTGCTGACCTTCCCGCAAAGTAGAATTTTGTAGCTGAGCGACCATTCTTCCGGATATATCATGTACACTGACTGATAAACGCATTTCATGCTTCAGGTTGAAACTTATATATGTAAGTTCTGTAAACGGAGATGGATATACCTGCAAGTCCGGCAATATCACTTTCAGGGGATTTTTGTCTGTTATTACTTCTTCATAAATACTATTGATCATGGCAGGAGTTCCCAGCATATTAGATGCTGACTTCCAGCTTTCCGGCAGACTGTTATCCAGATCCGGATGAATCAGTTCCAGTGTAGCACCTGTACCGTTAGCTCCTTCAGGCCAGGGGAAGACACTTTCATACACTACATAGTCATGAAGTTCACCATTTGGTGTATGGATACCAATTCCATCCTGAACAGAATCCAGTTTTATCTCCATATCCCCTGTTAAAGGAGCTGCTTCAGGAAAATAACGCTTAAAATCGGCTCTGCTGTGATTCAATACCAAAAAGCTTCCAGCCTGCATGATTGTACCTGAGGGAATATAAAATTGCTTGCCCGAAAACCCATCTTCCAGGTACCAGTCACTCAGATCAACAGGAGTTTTACTATTGTTAAAAATTTCAATCCAGTCCCTGGTGTCCCGTTCTGGTGAAGAACAATAGTTAATTTCATTGATTACCAGGTGAGGTTCCTCATCTAAAGCCTGAACAAAAATGGCTTTGAAATAGCCTTGCTCAAGCATGTCATAGCTAATCGCAGCGCTATCTGCAACAACATCCCCTGTCCAATGGGAAAATAAGTAACCAGGATTTGGAATTGCTTTCAGGCTGATAGAAACATCATGAAAATAGATTCCTTCAAATGGATAATTGTCCGGCGTTATTGTATTGATTAGCACCTTTCCCCCTTTAATATCATTAATGTCTACAGTAACATCATGGACATCGCTGATACCAAAACGATCCATAAGATGCAGATTCATGTAATAAGGTCTTTTCTGAAAATACTCTCTGATTCTGTCCACACTTTCTGTCCAGTTATCATATGGAACACCCCATCTCTCAAGATGATAGTGAGCTTCCAGCATGACCCGTTGCTGAAAAGAATCAACTACCGGCAGCATTCTGTCAGGATGAAAATAATAATTCATTCCATCGGCAAAAGTATTGCATATCTCCTTTTGATAATTCTCATTCTTCATAAGCATACGCATCACCTCTGTGGCCCAATCCGCATTTCCCCAAGTATGCAAATCTCCTTCTCCAAGAGCAAAAAGCAAGGTGTTGATTTTATAATCTGCATCACCCCATATTGAGTATGCAAAATCAGTATCATAAAGGATCCATCTCCATTGCGCACTCTGGGTATTTGTTGACCAGAACTTCACGTTATTGGCAGGCCAGTCCTTATTGTTGATATAGACATTCAGGGCCCAGTATCGTTTGTAATAGTCGACATCCATGAACTGTTTCAGACCATCAAAAACTACATCATCAGAAAGATCTTGTACCCGCAGATATTCCAAAAGTTCATAATAGCGCAAGGGCGTTCCTGCCTGGATGTTCATATTTCCCTGAATAAGATTCACCTCATTGGGATCCACATGATGGTTAACAGCAGCAAAGTGCTCATGGATCTTCTCCCGCATATTGATCAGTCCCCAATATTCACCATTGATGTATTGAGAAACCGGTTCATAGGCCTGGTGATCCAGTCTCATTTCTGCTGCTATATATGCAGACAAAGCATCTCTGAACATTCCTGTACTCCAGTCGTTTCCACTGTTCCTCGTGATAAACGCCTCATAGGAAGTAAGTTGTTTTTTGCTGAATAAAGGATAGGAAAACTCGCCCTCTCCATATCGGGAACGCGCATAATAAGTCTGCGATTTCTGAGGTTTAATTCTGGATCGTCCTCCAAAGATCTTCGTACCTGCACTTTGCTCAAAAAGCAAATTCCCATCTGGATTCAGAATTTCAAAATGAGCAGGTCGCTCCCAATCCTGCCAGAAATTAGCTCCTTTATAAGGCACTTCTGTACTCGCATTCGGTCCCATGACATAGATCCCCTCTTCATAATCCCAAAGATCATCAGGCTCCATGGCAATTGAAAATATATTTAGATCATGGATCCTCCCTGTAAATATCGACCTGGTAGTTATTGGTCCGGGCAGGGCGCCCTGTCTCAATATTCGGCACCTTATCACTGTAGTTTTCCTTATTTCAATTGAATCGGTGTACAAGGAATCATCCCATCCAGGCTCGGATCCATCTAGGGTATAAAAAACTGAATCACTAGCATTTGGTGACTGGATCCTGATAATTTGAAGGCTATCGTA
This sequence comes from Bacteroidales bacterium, assembly GCA_030589895.1. Lineage (GTDB taxonomy): Bacteria > Bacteroidota > Bacteroidia > Bacteroidales > JAUUZQ01. Next base: position 6,880 of record JAUUZQ010000066.1, on the reverse strand, counting down.
AAATGAAGCATTATTCAGAATTTTCACTGAATCCAAGATAATTGTGCTTGCATATTCATGTGTATTGGCAGATCCGGGACTCGGCTCTGAGAAAAAACCAAATTGATCCTGTGCACCGTATATCCTGCCATAAGAATAGTCGAACGGTAAGGAAACCATAGGTATTGAATCGATAATTTCTCCTTTAGCATTGCTGAGATAAATCGGTTCTCCATTTGACTTTATTCTGAAATTTGTATGAGGATATTGATCAGAAAAAGTAATATACTGATTCCCGCTAGTCAGACCGTCTATTATCGAATTTGCACCAGCAATGAGAATAGGAATTGCAGTCAGATCGGAGGAAGTTACCTGCACATTATGGACCTCAACAGCCAGAACGTTGCTCCCATTTTCCAATAGACTTTGATCTATCGTAAAACTCTCAATAAGTTCTGACTTATACATTCCAGCCTCATGTCCTGAAGTAGCAAGCGCATTAAATGCCACCTGACTTCCCGGGTTACCCATGGTAGTGCTACGGGCAAACTCCTCACCATTCAGGTATGCAACAAAGCCGTCGTCATAATCCATATACAGAGAAAGAGACTTAACGGCGGATGTATCGTTAAGAAAAAAATCCTTTTGCATGTATACTGATACACAATTTTGAACTATTGTTGAATCATCTCCATCACCGAAACCGATTCCACTTTTACCATTGTGCCAGGAAGTATCGTTTTGTACAAACGACTTCCATTCATCCCCGATTTCAGCAATAGGTATCTGATACTGCCACTCATCTCCCATATTGATAAGTGTATGCCAGTAAATCACCCCATCCTTGATATCTCTGCCTGAGGCAAATACCAGCAGGAATCCTCCTGCGGGAAGTGACATATGAGGTAAGTTCCATTTCAGGAGATTTTCAGGATCATCGGAGAGATAAAAAGAATCCAGAGGAACAGCATGTTCATGATTATTGTATAACTCTATCCAATCGGGATATTCATTAAACTGATCGGCAAAATTTATGGTATTAGCAGGCATCATCTCATTGAGCTGAATCTGACCGAAGGTATATACGGGCAAGAGAGCAAATAGCAATGATATAATAAAGCTTGCTTTCCAATTCATAATTCAGGAATCCAGGTTCATCCAAGTGCACAAAAGTAAGGAAATTTATTCTCAGGAACTTATCATGGTTTTACCGAAGGAACACAATTATTATCTGATATAAGGAATGAAGCTTACGATAAGTGATCATAAACCTGCTTATTCTGATGTATTGGAGTATAAAAGCGGTACGACCTGGGTGCAAGATTGGTTAACTGCAGAGCTAAGATTAAAGACCCCTGTTTGGTGGGATATTCCCGAATAGAATATTTATTCAATGAGGGTTATGCGTTCTATTAACTGTCCCTTATCAGTATTTAACTTGACAATATAAACTCCGGATGGTAGTCCCGATGCTTTCCAATCGAGAGAATATGTTCCCGGCAAGAACTTCCCTTCACGAAGTACATTAATCATTTTTCCATACATATCATAGACTGACAGTAAGCCCCTGGCAGGCTCATCGATAGAAAAACTAATTGTTAGCATATCGCGAAATGGATTTGGATACACCGTGAGAGAGAGTCCATTTCTAAGTTTAGCGCTGTTAATGTCAAGAGCATTATCAATACTCAGGTTAAAAGAATGGAATACATCTGCAATAATCATATCCTTTTTAAAAAGAATAGTTTCATTACACACATATAATTTATCTTCATTTGCATTATGATATTTGAAATTAATCAGCTCGCCTTCGTTGATATTACTGTATATCATCAATGGAAAAGCAAAAGCATCAGCAGGTTTGAAATAATACCCCCTTGAGACGCCCCGAAGCTGGTCGCCAACATAAGCAAGCAAGAGATCATTTTCTGATCCCAAGGAAAATCCCTCTGCAAATATTCTGGCTGTTATCGTTCCGCTATATTGAAATTCATGTGGATCCACTTTAAATTCCGAATTAGAAACCAAATTTGCTATCATAGATTTCCCGGCAGCGGGTTCTGCTTTTACCGGATAATAAAGCAGGTGTGGATTAGCAAATTTAACCATGAAACCATCACCCGGATTTAAATTCTGAAGCGCACCAAACCAGCCCGAATGAGGATAATAAGTAGCTGAACCAGTCTGGCTTTTAATATAATCCATGCTATCCAGGCTTAAAGAAGAGAAAGCATCTCCGATAGGCATTGAAACCTGCGGAAAGTAAGATATCCAGTTCCAACCTGGAACCAGGCTTATTGGATTTGTATCTACATCCAGAGAGATACCTGTGATATCCATACCGCAAATACCAGTGGCTTTTAATAAATACAGATATACAGGATCGAGATTTATGAGAGTCCCGAACCAGTTATAACCATCGTAAAAAGTGGAAGACTGCGTTTGATTCTTGATGTAATCCCCATCGGTAGCACACATATTTAACAAGCTGTCGACTGACATATGTTCCTGAGAGACATTCAATGAAAACCAGGTCCATCCCTCAACAAATGTGGTGCTGAAAACTCTGTAATTCTTAAATTCAATGGGGATTTCCAACGTACCCAAATTCATATCCGGAATGAATTCAACAGGCTGATACAGATCGAAAATGCTATCCAACAATGGATCATAATACTTTAAGGTAAGTGTATCACCACTAATAGAATCGCTGTAACATGCTAACTCAAACAGATAGTGATCTTGTGGCTCATAATAAGTTGCGGAAACGTAAGCTCTGCAATCATCTCCCACGAATGCACCTAAGTATCCGGATGAAACAAGCTGATCATCAATATAGACCAATGCGTTGACAAGCCCACTATAAGTGTATTCAGATTCCTCATAGCTCCAGCCCGCTGGCAAGACTTCAATATTTATTGGATTTGAGCTAATTGTTAATCCGCTTACCAGTGTATTTGTAACCTGACAATGATATTCAGCTGTATCAGAAAAACCAACATTCGTAATAGTATAATCTGCTTGCTGAGCAGCTGTTATCAACTGACTATCTTTATACCACTGATAAATATTAAAGGTCCCGCCACAATCAACCGACAGGGTGTAATTATCTCCCTCAGCAAGGGTTATCTCCTGTTCTTCACCAACTTTTGCCTGGGGAGCATAGTTAAAATTAATTGCCACCCCCATATTTGGTTCAATATCATCGAAGGTAAGTTGATTGTTCTGAATCTGCATATCCTCAACTTTTTCCAGAGAACTCAAATCAGGAAAACTTGTAAAATGGTTATCGTGAAGACGTAAGTATTTAAGATTTGTCATTACTCCAATCTCAGAGGGAATCGCTCCTGTTAAATTATTATTATTAAGGATCAGATACTGTAAACGTGGAAGATTGGCTATTTCAACAGGTATCGTTCCTGTCAGTTGATTGTAACTAAGACTTAAAACATATAGGTTCGTCAAACTCCATATACCGGCTACAATATCACCTGTCAAATTATTACCTGCCAATTTCAGCTGCATTAGATTATTCAGGTTAGCAATCCCGATAGGAATTCCTCCGGTTAATTCATTATTGTTAATACTCAGATATTCTAATTGAAGTAAATTACAGATGCTCAAAGGAATACTACCTGTAAATTGATTATTGTCAAGACAAACTTCCTGAAGATTCGTCAGAGAAGCAATCTCAGTTGGAATTTCCCCGCTTAACTGATTATCAGAAAGACTCAATAGAATTAAATCCTGAAGGCCGAAAATATCTCCGGGTATTGTTCCTGTTAATTGGTTAGAATCCAATATCAAGCCCTTAAGGTAATTAAGATTCGCAATTGCAGCAGGAATTTGACCTGTCAGTTGATTATTAGCTAAATCAAGCAACTGAAGTGAATCAATGGTCCAAACATCATTTATAAGATCACCTGTCAGGTTATTCTCGAATAACTCAATATAAGTTACACGAGACTCTTCCAATTGTATCCCATGCCAGTCAGAAACTTTCCCTGTCAGCCAATTCTCATTATTGGTCCAGGAAGCTCCATTCGTTAAATTGTAAAGAGATACCAATGCAAGGGAATCCTGAACATTCACCGGTCCATTGTATTGAGGCTTGATATTTACTATTGCTGCCTGAGAGTTATTAAATGTAAGATCTTCCAGGGCAAAATAACCATCTTCTGATCCTCCCCATCCAAAATTAAAATGAAAAAGTCCAAACTCATCATAAGCATCACAAACAAACGCATGACCATCATCCGTATCATTTGAACCCCTGTAATAAAATGGTCTCCCATTGGCCAGTTCATCGATTAATAATTGATTCCAATACACTTCAGAATAGCTGGATTTACTTAGATAGCTTATTGTTTCAGAGTAATTGAAATAATCAAGTAGGGCGGTAACTACCATGGATGAATAGGCTAACGATACAGTAGGAGTATAATCCATTTCAACAGCTACGCCACAATGATAAAGGAACCTGGCAAGCTCAGGGTTTGATGAGTTTATATAGTCCGGATAACTAGTGTAATCATACCCTTCAGAAAAATCTGCACTCTGCTCTCCATAAACCTCATGCGTATATGAAAAGGATCCCACACCCACCTCAGGATACTCATGATAATTTATTATTTGAGCCATAGCAACTGCGACACATCCAACCGGAACATGACCACATGATCCTCCAGCATCTGCCGGGCATAATTCATTATAATAGCATCCCTGGTTCCAGGTTGTTGTGAGCAATGGTTCAACAAAACCGGGGCCCTTACTAAAGGATATATCACCGGATTTCGATTCAATAACGATAGATTTATCAACTTTCACGGGATCGTCATACTTTTCCCTCATCAGGTCGATATAGAAATTAATCCAGTATTGAAATACCTCCAGTTCCGCATTGGCTTTAAAATCACCTTCTGCATAAAAAAGTATGGTTCGGCTAAGATTCCATGCTGAAATAGCTACATATCCCTTCTGATCAATCTGAAACACATAGTAAGCATAATCACTATACTGCTTTGTGCTATCAAGAAAAATCGGTTTAAAAACAAGGAGCAATGGGTCTGGATTTTCAGTGCTACTCCAGCCCTTCTGGATAAAAAATTCCTTTGCGTATTTTCGTGCCCTGGTCGAATCAATGTCGTTAGCCAAACAGGCTGAGCCGGCAGCAGCTGAAAATAGAAAGAAAAAGAACAGTCCTCTGACAATATGAACGAAAAACCGATTTCGCATAGGATTATTGTTGGTTAGCACACTGAGTTATATGCAAATAAAAAAATTGAGACTCGGTCTACAACAATATAAATATCAGCAATTATTTTATTAACAACTAGCAGAATTAGAAAAAATTGTATTTCTATTTGTTGAAGTAGTGTTTCGAGATAAGTAAACATTATAATGACAAGTCTGTGATTGAGATTGGTTCGGGGGAATTTGAGTTTTTAGTTATGAAGAACTTATAATACAGAAGGCGAGTATTAAATTACCTTTGAAAATTTATATTTATATATACTTATTGCCTTTGATAATTTATTATTATTGTGTAATATTACCTTTGTAAAATATTTTTGCTTATGTATTTAGGACGGAGTATCGATAAAGAATTACTTTTCTGGAAAAAGGAGAGCGGTCGAAAGCCATTGCTTGTTCGTGGAGCCAGGCAGGTTGGAAAATCTTCATCTATAAGGAAATTGGGAGAAAAATTCGATTCTTTTCTGGAAATCAATTTTGAAGAACATAAAAATGTTCATTCTCTTTTTAAAGGAAATTTAACTCCTCAGGTACTTTGTGAGAATCTGTCGGTAATGTTTGATACGGAGATAATTCCAGGTAAAACTTTACTTTTTCTTGATGAGATTCAAACATGTATTCCGGCAATCTCATCGTTACGATTCTTTTATGAAAAAATGCCAGAATTACATGTTGTGGCTGCCGGATCGTTGTTGGAATTTGCATTGGCTGAAATTCCTTCCTTCGGTGTTGGACGAATTCGTTCAATATATATGTACCCCTTATCTTTTGATGAATTTCTTTTAGGATTGGGACAAGGAAAACTTCTGGAAGCAAAGCGTAAAGCAGATAGCCAAAATCCCCTGGTAATCCCAATTCATGAAAAATTGCTGGATTTATTGAAAAAATTCCTGGTTATTGGTGGGATGCCCGAAGTCGTAGAAAAATACGCATCTCAAAATGATTTAAGAGGATGTCAAAGGGTATTGGATGATTTAATTGTCTCATTACGAACCGACTTCGCTAAATATAAAGATAAGGTTCCATCATTTCGTATTCGTGAAATATTTGAATCAGTTGTACGCCAATCAGGAGGAAAGTTTGTTTATACCAAAGCTTCACAAAAATTAAATATTCATCAAATAAAAGAGACTCTTGAACTTCTGATTATGGCAGGTCTTGTAATTCCGGTAACTCATACTTCGGCAAATGGTATTCCGCTGGGAGCAGAAGTAAATCCTAAAAAAAGGAAAATGCTGTTATTGGATACCGGTATTTTTCAACGATTAATGCAACTTGATATTTCGGAATTACTTTTTAGTGAAGATTTCAAATTAGTGAATAAAGGTGGAATCGCTGAACAATTTGTAGGACTGGAGATTTTAAAAAATGCATCATGCTATAATCAAACTGAATTATTTTATTGGCATCGGGAGGCTTTAAACAGTAATGCAGTAGTTGATTATCTTATTCAGAAACAAAACAATATTGTGCCTGTTGAAGTGAAGTCAGGTACGAAAGGTTCGATGAACAGTATGTTTTTATTTTTAAACGAAAAGAAAACAAAATATGGCTGTAGATTATCGTTGGAGAATTTTGCAGAATATAAAAATATAAAGGTGTATCCACTTTATGCAGTTAACAATAGTTTGGAATAAAATTCAAAAAT
>JAUUZQ010000076.1 GCA_030589895.1 Bacteroidales bacterium | reverse complement strand
TGTCAATTCTGAATCAATATATTGGAAGCGCTTCAATATCTAATCAATTTAGTAGTCAAATTAAAAACAGAATCATTATGCTAAACAAAAATTATAAAAAAGGAAGTTTCTGGAAAAGCTTATTGCTGGTTCCTGCAAGCATTGTACTCTTCCTCTTCATCTCTTGCAATAATGAAGGAGCTGCAGATGTAACAGAAAATATCGATGTTCCTGCCATTGAGAAACCAATCTTCTATGTTGTTGAGGAAATGCCTAAATGGCATGACGGCAGCGAAATGCTCATGGAGTTAAGAAAATTCGTTGCTACAAAACTGATTTATCCCCAGGAAGCCAAAGAAAATGGCGCTCAGGGAAAAGTGTTTGTTCATTTTATTGTAACTGAAACAGGAAAGGTGGAAATTCCATCACCTTCTCAACTTCCACCGGAAAAAACCAGTAGCGGAGAGATTGAGGATGTGGTCGTTGTCGCCTACAAACCAATAAATATTGATAATGCTGCTCCCGATGAAAAATATATCCAGCTTCTAAAAGATGAGGCAGTTAGGGTCATTGGTGAAATTCCCGATCTTATACCTGGAAAACAAAGGGGAGTAAATGTGAGTGTTATCTTTACGATGCCAATTACCTTTGCTTTAAAATAAACATCAGTCACTATTAAAAAGTGTTTCTGAATATCTCAGTATTTTATAGCTTTTCTTCAAAATACTAAGTTCAGATAAAACCAGAAAAGAGCGTCCTTTATAGGGGGCTCTTTATATTTATCACCAAACATAAACTGCTTAAAATCTCAACATCTGGTCCCTCTCCAAAACCAGGCTCCTGCTGCCTTTCCTTTATTTTTCCCGTCAATATAAAATAAGGCAATAAATACCTGGTGTTGAATTCTTATATACTTGTTGAATATTTCTACACCATATATAATTATCTGTATATCAGTATAATACTTTATGTGGGTAGAAATAAATGTAGAATTTTTCAACACCTCTCCTCTTTTCTTAAAAATGCATCGTATTTGTATTATTTTGATTATCTGATACTTACAGGTGTAAAATTCACTTTGGCACACTCTTTGACTTCTGCCGACTAAACGCAGGATATTCAAAAAACAATAAAATATACAATTATGAAGCAGAAAATCTTTTTACTAAGCCTTGTGGTTTCTCAGATACTTGGAATGTCGGATTGCCTGGCATTTGGCTCTGATCAAACGACCACAAAAGAGGATCCAATAAAGATATTGACCTCTTCTGAACTACATCCTCTTGTCTCAACCTGGGTAAATGAATTTCAGCATGAAGAGATGGCTGTTATTTCACTTTCACCTTCTGAATTAACACAACAGATGCAGGAAAAAAATTCTATTGCTATCATAGCAGATAATTCAGTATCTGATTTCAAAACAGAATCATTTTGGAAGATATCCCTGGGACGTGAAATATATGTCCCGATCATGCATCAGGACAATCCATATGCAGATCAGTTATTGGCACAGGGAATCTCTGCTGAAGCATACAAAACCATTCTAACAGAATCAGAAAACGCAAATTGGGGAAGGATCCTCAATAATGAAAACACTGTAGCGGTGGAATGTTATGGGATAGATCAAACTGCATTTATAAATTGCCTCTCCGAATTCATTCAATATGAAATAACCGATTGCAATAACGGAATTCTGCTACCACAGGCAGAAATACTTTCTAGCATCCATAAAAATAAAAACGCCATTGCTTTTTGCCGACTGGCCGACCTGATCGATCCAATTAACCACAGCCTTGCAGAAAACCTGGTTCTCATTCCTATTGATGTAAATCAGAATTACACAGTGGATCATTTTGAAGATTTCTATGGAAATGTGAATGATTTTGCCAGGGGAGTCTGGATCGGAAAATATCCAACTAGTCTTTACCAAAGCATCCATTATGTTTGCCATGAGTTTCCGGCAAACAAGGAAGAACAAGTCTTTCTTGAATGGTTACTCACTAGCGGGCAAGAATACCTTGGAGGAAATGGATTTTCAAATTTGCTTCGCAGTGAAAGTCTGGCAGAACTACAAAGCCTTAAAGCCCAGCCTTCTCTGGTATTGGCATCAGCTCCGAAACTGGCATCTGCCACAATTATCATCCTTATCGCTCTGGTATTTGTATTTGTAGTGTCACTACTTGTTTCTGTCATTCGATATTTCAGATCAGACAACAGAGAAAGCTCATTGCAACACAAAAAGACCCCTGCCATTCTTAATGAAGAGACGGTACAAATCTCCTCCGGTCTGTCATATTACAAATCACATACCTGGGCGTTTATGGAAAAAGATGGAAAAGTAAAAATTGGTGTAGATGATTTCATCTCCAGAATTACAGGTCGCATCACAAAAGTGAAAATGAAAGAAGAGGGAGAAAAAGTAAAAAAAGGAGAGGCCTTTGTGACAATTAGCCAACAGGGAAAACAACTCAACATATACTCTCCTGTATCCGGCACCATCATAAAGCACAATACCAATCTCGAAAAAAATTCTTCTCTGATCAATTCATCACCCTATGCTGAAGGTTGGATCTATATGATACAGCCTGATCAATGGCTAAAAGAAATAAGCCTTTCCATGATGGCCATTGATTATAAACTATGGCTGAAAAAAGAGTTTTCCAGATTCAAGGACTTTTTATCCAACACTGTAGAATTAAAAAAAGGAACATTGTCAATGCTGGCATTGCAAGATGGAGGAGAGATCACTGAACATCTCCTTGAGCGAATGAATCCGCAAACCTGGGAAGAATTTCAGACCGGATACATTGATCTTTTTAAGTAAGCCAATTTTCTGAGTGGCAGCTATCTCTCAAATCATTCAATAATAATTAAAGAAAGCGCCGAACTCTGAATATTGAACTCTGAGCTTGAACTTTAATAAATAAATAAAATAACATGAGTGTTAATCGAAGAATTTTTCTCAAAGCGCTGGGCTTAACGGGAGTTGCCCTCGGAACAGGTAAAAACCTTGGCGCGGTAAGTAAACCCGATCCTGACAAAGAATTTTATGCAGTCCTTTATGATTCCACACGCTGTGTTGGTTGTCAGAGCTGTGAAGTCGCATGTGCAATGGAACATGGATTACCTGAACCCGATATGGAGGATTATCCGGAAATCGGAAAAAAACGCAAGGAAGATGAAAACAGAAGAACGGTAATAAATGCATACGATACTTCAGTAGGAGAAGTATATGTTAAAACCCAATGCATGCATTGCGGACAACCTGCCTGTGCTTCAGCTTGTCTGACCGAAGCCATGCATAAAACTGAAGAGGGTCCCGTGATATGGAGAGATCCAAAATGTATGGGATGCCGCTACTGTATGATTTCTTGTCCTTTCGATGTTCCAAAATTTGAATACCACAGTCCAAATCCTAAAATTGAAAAATGCGACATGTGCTATGACCGTCTAAAAAAGGGAGAAATGCCGGCATGTGTTACAGATTGTCCGGCTGAAGCCCTCACCTTTGGAACCAGACGGGAAATGATAGCAGAAGCCCGAAAAAGAATGAATGATGATCCGGAACTTTACCACGATTATATCTATGGTGAACACGAGGCAGGAGGAACAAGCTACCTCTACATTTCGCCTGTTCCATTCGATGAAATTGGATTCAATACCTCGATTCAAAAGAGTTCCTATCCTGAACTAACAAAAGGATTTCTGTACAGCGTTCCTACCATCTTTGTGTTATGGCCAGCATTGCTATTGGGACTAAATAAAGCAACAAAAAACAACCAAGCTCAAGAAGAAGAAAATGAATAATACATCCTATACAATTACAAAAGACCACAATACAAGAAAACCGGTTTGGAAATTTCTTGTAAGTGAACTCAAACCAAAGGGCAAAATTTTCACCCCATTTAATATCATCTCAGCTCCGGTAATTCTGCTTGGCATCGTGATCATTGTGATACGCTTTGCCAAAGGAATCGGATCGGTTACAAACCTTACACAGGAAGTTCCCTGGGGTTTATGGATCGGATTTGATGTGGTAACAGGAGTGGCATTTGCCGGAGGAGCCTATGTCATTACTTTTTTAGTATACATATTAAACATCAAAAAATATAAATCCATTGTCAGGGTTACAGTCCTGAATGGATTTCTTGCCTATGTATTTTATGCAGGAGCACTCCTTCTGGATCTTGGGCGCCCATGGAATGTTATCAATCCGATAATCGGAAACAACTTTGGTGTCAGCTCTGTCTTGTTTCTGGTGGCCTGGCATTTTCTGCTATACATGATAGCACAGCTAGTTGAATTCTCCCCGGCAATTGCCGAATGGATTGGAGCAAAACGTACGCACAAGATCTTATCAGGAATGACACTGGGAGCAGTGATTCTTGGAATTACACTTTCTACACTTCACCAATCAGGACTGGGTGCTTTATACTTAATGGCAAAAGAAAAAATACATCCACTCTGGTATTCAGAGTTTATTCCCATCCTGTTTTTTATATCCAGCATCTTTGCCGGATTGTCCATGGTGATTTTTGAAGGATCTATAAGTCAAAAAGTCTTTTCAGACCAGGTCAGCGACAAAAACCACAAAGCACATAATAACATAGTACTCAGCTTGTCAAAAATCTGTACAGTAACCCTGTTTGTGTATTTCTTTCTACAGATCCTGACATTTATTCACGGAAAAAACTGGATGTATTTAAATACTCCCATGGGATATTGGTACCTGACTGAAATGCTTGGTTTTGTACTATTGCCCATGATCCTCTTTTACTACAGTTTCAGAAAACAAAGCCTTACGCTTATAAAAATTGCTTCAATCCTCACTATGCTTGGGATCATCATTAACAGATTGAATATAACCGTAATTGGTTTCAGGTGGGATGCAGCTACCCACTATATTCCCTCCTGGATGGAAATTGTAGTGACTCTAACCGTATTATTTGTAGAAATCTGGGTTTTTAGATGGATTATTCGTCGTCTACCGGTACTAAGCGAAGATCCTAACTGGGCCAATAAAAATTAACCATAAAATTATTAGATATGAACAGTTTTACTTATACAGATATTTTTGATACCAAGGGTATTGAATATATCATTATCATTGGATTTCTCATGCTCATCATCCTCTTCTGGAATATTTTAAACAAACCCTTAAAAGTAAAAACCGCCATTCAAAAAGTTCTTGGATCTCTTACGGCCAATATCTTAAAAACACCCAGAGGTTTGTCATATAGTAACAATCACACCTGGTCACACCTTGGAAGATCCGGCGAAGCAAAAGTTGGAATAAATGAATTGCTGCTTCATTTAACCGGACCGGTAGCTTTAAAAACAATAAAAACAAGCGGGGATGAAATACAAAAAGGGGATATTATCTTAAAAATTAAACAAGAAAATAAATCCGTAGAGATTAGCTCGCCCATCACAGGTAAAATTAGCAATATCAATCCTCTGGTAAAAGAAAATCCTCTCGCTATTACCGAAGATCCTTACGGTAAGGGCTGGATTTATCAAATAAATCCCAGCAACTGGAAGGAAGAGACAAGTGATTACCATATGGCAGACGAAGCCCAAACCTGGTTCGGGAAAGAAATTGAGCGATTTAAAGATTTTATCGCAATATCAAGCAAGAAACATGCCCCTGATGCTGCACCTATAGTTTTGCAGGAGGGTGGCGAATTAATAGACAATCCACTGGTGGATATGTCTCAGGAAATCTGGGTCGATTTTCAGAAGCAGTTCCTGAACCACAATTGATGAAAAAATCAACGGTAATAAAACTACTTTAAATAGTATTATCAATTGGTGTGATTAAAATCACACCAATTGTGTTGTTATATTAATAACATCGTACTATTTTTGAATAAAATATATATGTATGCGGACATTGGCCGGATCTTTCGGTAAAAATGTCTACAAATCAGTAGATTAATTGTAATTACAATAAGATTAGGATTTATGGGCACTCCATTGAAGGCATTTTATCAAAAAATAAAAAAAACCGGATTAAGCAAAAAATATGAGCGTTTCAGGTCCTCAATCTATGGTAGAGTTGTATTTATTATTGCCAGCTCCTTTTTCATCCTGTTTATCCTTTTTAATATAGTTTTCAGATCTATTTATGTTGACTTTTTCAACAAAACAATCCGACAAACCGGCGACAATATAAGCTCTATAGTAGAAAGTTCTCTCTACTACTCAATGCTTGAAAATGATAAGGGAATGATGCAAAGAACCCTTGACATCCTTAACACAATGTCAGGAATAGGACAGGTAAATGTGTACGATGACCAAAACAGGCTTGCGTATACTTCGGGACCGGCCATCTCATCCGACAAGAGTTATCCCAACTGTATCGGTTGTCACGACAATTTAAGTGAAATGTTTGCTCTCAAGGAAAAAACATACAGAATCATAGACGACACTTCAAATTGTGGTCTGTTCACAAACAACGGAAATGCACGTCAGTTGCTCATCAGAACACCCATACTAAATGAAAAATCATGCTACACTTCAAATTGTCATTACCATACGGAATCAGATGAAGTTCTTGGTTCCCTCATCATACAATTACCTTTAAATGAGCTGGATGCTGTTGTGGATGAATCATCTACAAATTTTCTTCTGATTGCATTTATAATAACTACACTACTCGCAACGATCCTTATCATTTTTACAAGAAAAAAGATCAAGGATCCATTGTATTCCATCATCAAAGCCAGTAAAGCAGTTTCATCGGGAGATAAAAGTATCCGACTTATTATCAAACCCAATCAACTAAACGATTTAAAAATGGTTTCTCTTGCATTCAATAATATGCTTGATAATCTCAATTCAACTACTGAAGAACTCCAAAACTGGTCACAGCAACTTGAATACAAGGTTCAGAAAAAAACAGAGGAGCTATCACAGGCTCAAAATGAATTAATCCATGTGGAACGAATTGCATCCTTGGGTAAACTTTCTTCTTCAGTTGCACATGAATTAAATAATCCCTTGTCAGGAATACTAATTTACACAAAACTAATTTACAAACAACTTAATGATTCTGAATTTCAACATAGTAAGAAAGATGCAATTCTCAAACACCTGAAACTAGTTGAAACGGAAACCAAACGATGCGGAGATATTGTAAATGGTTTGCTGGATTTCTCAAGAAAGGACCAGGAGGATTTCGAAGAAAAAAGTATCCACCAGATTATCAATTCCACCTATGATCTGATGATTCACTCTATAAAAATTGCCCAAATCAACTTCACAAAGGACTTCAATGCTGATTTCGATAAAATTTATTGTAGTCCCAACCAGCTAAAACAAGCACTCGTAGCAATTCTGGTAAACGCTTCTGAAGCAATACAGGAGCAAGGGGAAATTATGATTAAAACCAGTAATCCGGATAAGGAATCAATACTGGTGGAAATTATTGACAACGGGACAGGCATTGCTCCCCAGGATCTTCCAAATATTTTCGAACCATTCTTCTCAAGAAAACGTGAAGGTAATGGTATTGGTTTAGGACTGGCCATCGTTCATGGAATCATACAAAATCACAAAGGAAAAATAAGCGTTGATTCAATATTTGGAGAAGGTGCTGCTATTTCCATTAAATTACCACTTAACAACAAATAATCATGGCCAAACAAATATCCATACTCATTGTCGATGATGAAGAATCTGTAAGAGATTCTTTATATAACTGGTTCATAGATGATGGATATACCGTAGAATGTGCTGAAGATGCAAAAAAAGCACTGTTTCTTCTGGAAGAAAAAAATTACGATATTATTCTGACTGATGTAAAGATGCCGGGAATGGATGGTTTGGAGATGCACAAACGCATCAGAACAATGAATATGCAACCGATCGTTATCATCATGACGGCTTTTGCTTCTGTAGATACAGCTGTTCAGGCTTTGAAAGACGGAGCCTACGACTATATCACCAAACCCTTTGATCCCGATGATCTCTCTCACCTTATTCGAAATGCTGCTGCACAGGTTGCTCTGAAAAATGAGAACGAAACACTAAAGAAGAAAATAACCACCCTGATAGATGTTGAAGATCTTATCGGAGAAAGTGATGCAATAAAAAATGTACTTAGTGAAGTTGAAAGTGTGGCTCAGTCTAATTCATCAGTAATCATTACAGGGGAAAGCGGAACAGGTAAAGAACTTATTGCCCGGGCTATTCATGCCAACTCTCCCCGAAAATACTTCCCGCTAATTAACGTCCATTGTGGCGCCCTCACAGAAAGTCTGCTCGAAAGCGAACTATTCGGACACGAAAAAGGAGCTTTTACCGGCGCCACATTTAATCGAAAAGGAAGATTTGAAATGGCAGACGGAGGCAGCATCTTTCTGGATGAAATTGCTACGATCACACCAAAAATGCAAATTGAATTATTGCGGGTATTGGAGTCTAAGACATTTGTCAGGGTAGGAGGAAACAAAGAAATTGCTTCCGATTTCAGAGTGATATGTGCCACCAACAGGGATCTGAAGAGCATGGTAAAAAGCGGGCTGTTTCGGGAAGACCTCTTTTACAGATTAAATGTAGTTAATATTACTATCCCTCCTTTGAGAGAAAGAGTGGATGATATCCCATTACTTGCAACACATTTTATTAAAAAGTATTGTACCTCGATGAGCAGGGATATAATACGTATTGAATCGACAACAATGGATCACCTGATGAAATTCGAATTTCCCGGGAATGTCAGGGAACTCGAAAATATGATTGAGCGTGCCATCGTTATCGGAAATGGAAAAGAAATCAAATTAAAAGACCTCCCTATTATAAAAGACATTTCACAAAATTCAATTGAAAGTTTAGATGACCTTGAGAAAAAGCATATTAATCAAATACTTAAAAAGTATAATTGGAATATATCCAGAACCTCAAGAGCATTGAAAGTTGACCGGGTAACTCTCTATAATAAAATAAAAAAATACAAGCTTGAGCAAGAATAAAGAGCCTTTTCAACAAGGTCAATCTTCAATCTTATCCACTAACTTTATAAGACCTCAATCATACCAGCAAAACACTTCTTGAAACAAAAACCCATTATATTAGTCACTTGCGGACATTTTGAGCAGAGAGTAATAAAACTTATTTCTGAAGATATTACCAATGTATTTCAACATCCGGTTGAAAACAAAGAATGCAGCCTGGATATCAATAAACACTACAACCCGGGAAGAAGACAATATGATGCCAACGGCATTTTGGAATATATCACCAGCTTAGCACCCGAACAGGCAATCAAAGTAATTGGTCTCTACAGGGTAGATTTATATATCCCGGTATTGACTTACATATTTGGACAGGCAATTCTTAACGGAAAAACAGGGCTTGTATCTCTATACCGTCTCAGAAACGAACTTTACGGACTGGAGCGAAACAATGATCTGCAAATAGAGCGATTCAGGAAAGTTATTATCCATGAATTAGGTCATATGTTTGGCCTCATTCATTGTCATCAAACTAATTGTGTGATGCGGTCCAGTTCCTATGTAGAAGACATTGACCAAAAAAACAGGGATTTCTGTAATAATTGTAAGATTCTATTGCAAGAGAAATTATAATAATCATACTTTACCAGTACCAAAAACAGCTCCCACTTATACCTGTCTGGCCATATTTGTCACATTTCACAAAAAATCAACGAATATTTATTGTTATAGACAAATGATTTATTCAAATTTGTGAATAAGAGCATATCCAAAAACCAATTGCTATGAATCACAACATCATTCAACTTATACAAGTCATGATGGCTCCCGGTATAATGATTATCGCCTGCGGAATCCTGCTGCTTGGTATAAATAATAAATACTCCACAATCGTGAATCGCATTCGTCAGCTCAAAGATGAAAAGCGGAAGCTTTATGGAAAACGCGAAAGCAATGATGCGAAAAGCAATCGTCTTAGTAATATTGAACTGCAAATCAGCCACCTGATTCACAGAATTTCAATGGTGAAATTTGCCGTATTCAGTTACTCAGGAGCGATTGTAATGTTTGTAGTGAGCGCCATTTTAACCGGCATCAAAACCAATATTGAAATCAATGCTTTTTACTGGATCATTCTGGGTTTCTTTTATGCCGGGATGTTACTTATAATTACCGGTATTGTCTTCGCGGCTATTGAAGTTGGAAAAGGATACCGTATTGTGAGAATTGAGATTTCAGAAGTTTACGAGGACGTGAAATAACTCCTGCTTGTAGCAACTGATTTTTATATTTTTATCCAATATTTATGATTCACTAATCCAACATCGTATGAAAAGCACATTTTCTTTTATATTTCTGAATAAAAAAGATTTGTCAGACTTTACTGTACAATGAATCTCTTTACATAAGTTTGCCCTTTCACTTGCAAACGTATAAAGTAGATTCCCGCCTCATGGTTTGCCAGATCCATTTGAAGATCATGCTCCGCCGCATCCATTATACCATTGTAAAGCAGTTTAATCTTCCTTCCGGACAAGTCATAAATTTCAGCCATCACAGCTGACTCATTATTTAGAATAAACCTGAAATGTATCTCATCTGAAGCAGGATTTGGATAGGTCAGCAGATATGGAATGTCCTTTCTAATCTCAGGCACGTGATCAATTCCTGTATACTCAATTCCCTTCAGCACGTTCGACAGCTGCACTGTTTTCCCTTCCTCATCTGCCATATATGCATAAACCCATTCAGGGCGAAGAGGCTTTTTCCCCTCAAAAAACAACTTTTCCCATTCGTCATCATCATACCTGTAAAAATTGTTTTTTACTTCCGTGTGAAAGGATCCAACCGGACCTGTATAACACATCATAAGCAAGGGATTAACGGGATTGGGAGCAATGAAAACACCCAGATTGATTAAGCCGTTTCCAACATGCAATACATTTCCAACAACCGCACCTCCCTGCTCAGTTGGTTGTGTATGAACATCTGCAACTGTAAAATCAAATCCCCACTTATCCTCTGTTGGAAACATCAGATCATTGACCCAGCCTGAAACTGATGGTCCGGATGCCATATAATCATTAACCATTGTTTTAAGAAATACCAGGTCAGTATCATTCAAAGCGGTTCCTGTCAGTTCTTTTGAAGATATACTCTCCAGCTTGTTCATTATTTCGGCATAGCCGGCATAAAAATCAGTTATGGTCTGAGAGAAAACTGGATCTTCTTCTGTCAGAACTTCATTAAAAAACGCAGAGGCGTCTATAGCAAACATTGCCAGGTGTGCATAAAAATCCGGGTATGGTTCAACATATGTATAGGGATAAGAGCATCCGGTACCTCCGGTATAGGATTGCTTTCCATAAAGTATATTGTCATGTCTTAATTGTGCCCACGAAGTAAGCTGGGTATTCAGTTTTTCATGATGCCAGGCAGAAGTCTTCATAAAATAAGGCAATCCCGTATCAGAAGAGAGCGGGTTCAGTTTTATCAATCCGGAAAGCCATGTATTGTAAAGAGATTGTGTCCAGAAATCAGCATCATATGAATCAACAAGATATTTAAGTTGTGAAACCTTATAAGCATACTTGTACTCCGTCATCTCTTCTTTCATAAGAGCCATGGCATCTTCGCTTCCAAATACAGACATAATATCTAATGGATCCGGCAATGGTCTCCATATCTTCACTCCATCAAAAACAATCCTGTCAAACACCACTTCACTGAAAACATAAGAATCGATAAGAAATTTCTGCCCCAGCAATTTAAACGATACGGGCAATTCTCCCGGATCTGATTCATAGGGATCAACAAGAAAGAAATTTGACATGATTTTTTGTCCGTAATCATCAGATGAATTTAATGACTCTCTATAGCTCAAAAATACATCCTCATCAAGTAAATCAGTTATAGAATCAATTGTATTTGAAGAGAGATCAAACAACTCATCCGGAGTCATGTTGTCATCCGGGCCAACCATAAAAGATATAATTTGCTCATGCTTGTCGAGCAATTCCTTCTCTCCACAATCCCTCAAAACTTCATTCAGAACCAATGCAGATAAATTCATACGCAGCAGGTCCTTTTCTCCCCAACCCGGCTCCCATGGATTTTCAGGCGGAGCAGTCAGTAAAAAGTCAATCCTACCCAACCACATCATTGCCTTGAAGTACTTCTCCAGGGTAACTTCACCATCAACAGTCCAGATGATATCTGTATAATGACCCCGTGGTTTAAACTGACTAAAATCAATTTTTCTTTTTATCGAGTCTCCAGAAAACAGGGACATTTCCACCATCTTCTCCTCTCCTATTGCCGTCATGAGCTTATCGTAAAGGTCGCTGGAAGTCCTCTGTGGTAAAATTTTATTGTCATCCAGCAAAGATTTAGCAACAGCCAGATACAGGTCCACATCAGCCAGTGATTTAAGCATCCCGGGATTGGCTTCATATTTATCGAATACGGTTGGAAAATAGTTGTATAGTCCATCAAGTAAATCTGACAAATTTGGTTCGAGAACCTTTATTTCAAGACTTTTTAATATTTCATCATACGACTGATGCAGTGTATGTAAAATAAAATCTGTACTTAAAAAAAGAGGGAGATCCGCGGAATAAACCTGTGTCAAGGCATCAATCCACGTGTAATACTGCAAGCGATCGGTAACCATAAAGTGGTTTTGACTCAGCAGGTCAAGCTCTCCACTGGTAAAATGATATCTGTTGTGAATACTGTCGAACCATGGATAATTTTCCAGTTCGGCAGGATATTTACGAGACGAATAATAGGTGGTTTGCGCAGGATATTGCTGCAACAAGCCCTCAGCATCAAGGCTCTTATTTGCATCAAGGAATTCCATATACTCAGACGAAGTAAATTCACTTTGAGAAAAAAGTCCCAATGAAAAGCCAAGACATAGCCATAGTAATATATTTCTTTTCATCATCTTAAAATTTATCTCCTTAAAATAAATATCATACCTGGTTCATTTTGAAAAAGAACTTGTTACAAAGTTATATCCAAAAATGATGATAGTCAATAGAAAGATGGTAAATAATTGAATTCGGTTGCGTGTCTTAAATCTGCACTTCCCTTTTATTATTGTATTTTAAAGGCTCATAACAACAAACTTATGAACGGCTTTAGCCCTTACCGAAGGTAATAATGCAAATTATATATCCATTTTAATGACGTTAAATATTAAACTTGGCATAACTTTGCATGATCATCAACTCTAATTTCTAATACTGTCATGAAAAACCTGAAAAAATACTACAAAATCAAGGCAAGCCCTGAAGATGTATATGCTGCTATTACCAATCCCTTTTCAATAGAGTTATGGACAGGGGAAAAAGCTGAAATGAGTACGATTGCCGGTGAGGAGTTTTCATTGTTTAGTGGCGATATATCAGGAAGAAATTTGCAATTTGAAGAAAACAGCAAGCTTATCCAGGAGTGGTACTTCGGCGATCAGGAAGCCCCGTCTGTAGTAACAATTACACTTTCTGCCGATCGCCATGCAACAAAAATCGAACTTCTTCATACAAATATACCCGATGAAGCTTTTGATGATATATGCAAGGGCTGGGACGAATCGTATTTTGGTGCCCTAAAAGAGTTCTTTTAGAATCACATATACTGATTTAATAAAATATACCCTGAATCATTTTGAAAAACACATTCCCGCTTAAGTACTTGTATATATATATTTATTAATTTTAGAGTGTTTATATCTGAAACCATGTATATTAAAAGGACCTTATTGATCATCCTGGCTTTTTGTTTCGTAACACTTGCCAGAGGAACAGACCTGGATAAAATAAAGAAAAAAGGGGAAATCCGCATCGCACTTACCAGCGATGATCTGGAAAACATCAACATGCCTCTTGCTGAAGAGTTTGCCAAATATCTCAATGTTAAACTCAAAATTGTTGACATTACATGGGATGAAGCATTTATGCTAAACGGGGAAATTCCCGCTGATTTGCAAACAAACCCAAATAGAACCTACACACCTGATGCATTAAAAAGAGCAGATATTATCTGTTCAACATTTACCATTCTTGAATGGAGAAAAAAGCTATTTGGATTTGCTGAAACCCTTCATTCAGCTGAATTGCTGATGATTAATAAAAAGGAAGAGCAACCAAAAGATTTTAATGCCCTTATCGATAAGAGTATCACTTTTCAAAAAGGAACAACATTTGAAAAGCACATGCATGAGATCAATGATAATCTTGGTGGGGGGATTCGTATTAATGCCGTTGAAAGCGGTTCAGAAGCAATGAACCTGCTTTTAAATGGAAAAACATATGGAATCATACTCGACGCAGATGAAGCATTGAATTTCAATGTTCGGTCCAACAATAAATTCCAAATTGCCTATCCAATCAGCGATGTGACAAAAACTGCCTGGGCAGTAGAAAGAAACAACAATCAACTTATTCAGGAGGTTGAGAACTTCTTTGAAACCATAGCCAACAATGGTGTTCTTGATGAAATTTTTAATAAGAAATTCGGAATGCAGTATTCCTCTTATCTGGATAAAATCCACAGGAACATGCGCCATGAAAGAATGGATCGTGATCTGGATGGAATACTGGCATCTAAGAAACTGGTTGTTTCACTTAGAGACCGAAATTTTATCTATCGTGAGAATGGCCAAAAACAGTTTATGCATGCTTTGGCAGAGGAATTTGCAGATTACCTGGGTGTATCATTAGAAATTCTCGTTACGCCCTATTTTACAAAATATTGGGAAACTGAAACCGGAGACCTGGTAAGAGACTCCTCATATACGCCGGAATGGTTTAATTATTTTGATGTAGCCTGTGAGGTATTTGCTCCTCTTGACTGGCGGACCAATAAAATACAGATGGTAGCAGTATATCCCTCTGAATATACTGTGATTGGGAGACGGGAGACTGAGATAACAAGTGTTGCGGATTTAAATAATTTTAAAGGTGTTACCGGAAAACAAACTGTATATGAGGATATTCTGATTGAGAAAGGGATCAGTAACTACTATCATGATGTCGTCAATAACTTCCTCCCTGAGGTTGAGTCTTTAAAAGCTGATTATACCATCCTGTACAATTCCTTTTATGAATTGGCTAATTATCCTGATCTTGAATCTAAAATTTCTCTTGGAGAATTAAGTGTGTGTTGGGGAATTCGTGATGACCAGCCTCAATTAAAAAAGGAACTTGAGATATTTATCAAAAAATCTTCTGAAAATGGTCTCATCAAAGTTCTGTTAAAGACACTTCAGGGCAATACACTTCAATCGCCCGATGAATTTATAAATAGCTATTATGAATCATTTCAAACCGGACAACTTCCATATGTAAATATCGGGGCTGATGATGGCTTGCCACAGGAGGACGTGTTTTCAATATTTCAGGATAAAAGGGGTTATGTCTGGTTTGGTACAAATTCCGGTGCTGTTCGCTATAACGGAAGAGAAATGGTGATTTTTAATGACCAGCAAGGTTTACTCTCCAATACAGTAAGAGATATTAAACAAGACTCTCTCGGCCACATGTATTTTGCCACAACAAATGGTGTTTCAATGCTGGGTAAAGACTCTATAACAAACTA
>JAUUZQ010000010.1 GCA_030589895.1 Bacteroidales bacterium | reverse complement strand
GGAGCAACAGCACGTAACCTGAGGGTTGAAATAGAGGTTCTTTTCAGGTCGGTTAAGACCGCTTTTAAAGGTTACGAAGACTATATTTTTACAAATCCCGCAAAACAGGTGGCAGGATATACTTCTACATTTTATTCAGGATATATAGACGGTGATGGAAATGCTGAATTTTCAAAAGCAATTAATATTTCCGGTGAAGCCCCGGGTATGCTGAATGCAATTTTTACCACCAGGCTGTTTGAAAAATCAGGTGACTTTAGCATAGCTCAGAAAACAGTTGCCTGTTCTCCATATAATACCTATGTAGGGATCAAGCTTCCCCCGGGAGACAAGCGCGGTATGCTACTT
The DNA here is from genome assembly GCA_030589895.1 of Bacteroidales bacterium. GTDB lineage: Bacteria > Bacteroidota > Bacteroidia > Bacteroidales > JAUUZQ01. The sequence continues at coordinate 53,924 of JAUUZQ010000010.1, read as the reverse complement.
ACAGATACCGGTCAAACCGTTAAGGTTGTTACGCTTTCGGAATCAGGAAAGCCCGAAACAAAGCTCGGTCTGACTGCGAAAGTTTATAAATTGAACTGGAGATGGTGGTGGGATGCTTCTTCTGAGAGCGTTGCTTCATATATGGGAAGAAGCCACCAGACGCCTGTCTATTCAACAACCCTGAATACAAAAAACGGAAAGGGATCCTTTGATTTCAGAGTCGATTATCCCGAGTGGGGAAGATACCTTGTTACCGTTACTGACAAGGGAGGACACAGTGCTGCAAAAATTATTTATATCGACTGGCCGGGATGGGCAGGAAGATCCAGAAAAGGAGATCCGGATGCGGCCTCTGTATTGTCATTCAGTTCAGACAAAACAACATATAGTGTTGGAGAAACAGCGCTGATTACAATTCCCACTTCAACAAAAGGAAAGCTACTCCTAAGCCTTGAAAATGGTTCAGGAGTTTTGAAGCAGGAGTGGATTGATGTCAGTGGATCGGAAATAAAATACAACATAAAGATCACTTCGGAGATGACACCGAATATTTACATCTACGCATCTCTTATGCAGCCCTATGAAAATACGGAAAATGATTTGCCAATAAGGATGTTTGGGGTGATTCCTATTCGTGTTGAGGATTCCGATACAAAACTCTACCCCCAACTCTCCATGCCGGATGAGTTAAGTCCCAATGCTACTGTTAAAATTGAAATATCAGAGAAATATCACAAAAACATGACCTATACCATTGCGATGGTTGATGAGGGTTTGTTGGATCTTACCCGATTCAGAACACCAAATCCATGGGCGGTGTTCTTTGCACGGGAAGCCCTGGGTGTGAAAACCTGGGATATGTTTGAATATGTACTGGGAGCTTATGGCGGAAGAATTGATGGTGTGTACAGCATTGGTGGAGGCATGGATGATGAATCAGGAGAAGGAGCAAAAGATGCCAATCGATTTCCTCCAATGGTGAAATTTATGGGGCCATATACCCTTACCGGAAAAAGTAATGTTCACACGATTACAATGCCTAATTATATTGGATCAGTGAGGACAATGGTAATTGCAGGAAATAAGAGCGCTTACGGATACACAGATAAGACAACAGCGGTTAAACAACCACTTATGCTGCTTGCAACGTTACCGAGAGTTTTAGGGCCGGGAGAAGAGGTGGCATTGCCGGTGAATATATTTGTAATGGATGAGAAGATCAAAAAAGTCAATATTGAGGTGAGCACGAATGATATGCTCATCATGAAGGAGAAGAAGAAATCCGTTATTTTCGACGGAATGGGAGACCAAATCATTGATTTTATGATTCTTACACCGGAGCTTACCGGAGTTGGCAAGGTGAAAATTGTGGCTACATCCGGAAAGCATAGAGCAGAATATGAGATTGAGCTGAACGTTCGATCATCCAACCCTCCTGTTACAAATTATATCACAGCAGCAGTTGAGGCTTCTGACACCTATTCCCATACATTTGATTTTGTGGGAATGGCAGGAACTAATGAAGTGTTGCTGGAGGTGTCGAATATTCCTCCAATTGATTTCGGTAGAAGATTGAAATATCTTTTGAAATATCCACACGGGTGTATCGAGCAGACAACTTCAGTTGTATTTCCGCAACTTTTTATAGCTGATGTGGTTGAGATGAATGATGCGATGAAAAAGATGACCGATGGGAACATTAAAGCAGCTATAGCCCGATTCTCTTCATTCCAGTTATCAAGTGGAGGGTTTTCATATTGGCCTGGTTCTATTAAAGAGTCAGCATGGGGAACATCTTACGCAGGTCATTTTCTCCTGGAGGCAAAAGCCAAAGGATATGATGTATCAAAAGCCATGCTTCAAAACTGGCAGCGCTACCAGAAGAAGACCGCGCGCCGATGGAGTATTGGCGGATCAACATATGAATATGAAATCAGACAGGAGCAGATTATGCAGGCTTACAGGTTATTTACACTCGCTCTTTATGAGGCACCCGAAATGGGAGCAATGAACAGGCTGAGAGAGCGAACAGACCTGGTTTCGGAAGCCAAATGGAGACTGGCCGCAGCCTATGCTTTGGCCGGACAAAAAGAGACTGCTGTTGAGTTAGTGAACAATGTATCAACAAGCGTGGGTAACTATTATGATTCTCAATACTCTTATGGCAGCCGGACACGTGATCAGGCCATGATTCTGGAAGCAATGGTGTTGATGGATATGAAAACGGATGGAGTTACACTCCTGGAGAATATCGCGAAGGATTTAAGTTCTCAAAGATGGATGAGTACCCAGACAACCGCTTATAGTCTGATTGCTGTATCTAAATTTACCGGAGGAAAAGCAACTGATAACAAGCTGAGTTTTCGCTATTCATTCAATAATGAAGACTGGATAAGCGCAGAAACCGGACTTCCCCTGGCACAGGTGTCATTTGATCCGGGAGATGATCTTAAGGCAAGTATAAAAATTGAAAACAGAACAGAGGGAATACTCTTTGCCAGGATTATCAATACAGGATTACCTACTCCCGGAAAGGAAGTGGCAATGCGCAAGAATCTGAACGTTTCAGTTGATTACCTGACACTCGACGGTAAGCCGATTTCTGTAAAGGATATTGAGCAGGGAACAGATTTCAAAGCTGTTTACAAGGTGAGTAATCCGGGAACCATGGGCTATTTCCATAATGTGGCACTTACCACCATATACCCTTCCGGATGGGAGATTCACAATGAAAGATTATTCAGCACGACAAATGAATATCAAGCATTTGAATACCGTGATATCAGGGACGATAGAGTGATGACTTATTTCTCACTGGGAAGTAACAAGACAAAAACATTTACTATTCGTCTGAATGCGGCTTATAAAGGAAAATACTATCTCCCATCGATCAAGGCAGAGGAAATGTATAAGTACGATGTACAGGTTGTGCTTCCGGGACAATGGATCGATGTTACAGGAAGGGATTAGTTGAAATGAAAGAGGAACAAGGCAGGGGGAGCTTATGGAACAGAAAGTTTTTTCTGCCTGTTCTTATACTTCTGGGTCTTGCTTTGGGCTTTTGGAAAATTTTACCAAAAGAATTATTCAGCGACCCGGTTTCAACGGTGGTTTACGATAGGAAGGGGGAGCTTTTAGGAGCAAGGATTGCTACAGATGGACAGTGGCGATTTCCCGGGACCGATTCTATTCCTGTAAAATACAAGGATGCAGTCCTGCTTTATGAAGACAAATATTTCCAGTACCATCCTGGTGTAAATTTAATTAGTCTTTTTCGGGCTATGAAGCTGAATTTACAGGCACGCAAGATTGTGAGCGGGGGAAGCACCATTACCATGCAGGTAATGCGTATGTCGAGAAAAAACAAGCCCAGAACAGTTTTACAGAAGTTAATAGAGTCTGTTCTCGCAATTCGTTATGAGCTATCTGCCTCAAAGGATGAGGTTTTTAAAACTTATGCTGATAATGCCCCCTTTGGAGGAAATGTTGTAGGAATCGAAGCCGCAGCATGGCGTTATTTTGGCACGGCACCAAAGAATCTGACATGGTCAGAGGCTACATTATTAGCTGTGCTTCCCAATGCACCGTCATTGATTCATCCCGGTAAAAACAGGAATCTTCTAAAACAAAAAAGAGACGGACTTCTAAAGAATTTGTATGAAACAGAAGCAATTGACGAAATAACATATTTGCTTGCATGTGAGGAGCCCCTGCCGGACAAACCACTTCCTCTTCCCAATCTGACACCCCACCTGACCGATCGAATTATGCTGGAGAAAGGAGAAAAGAGGTTTTTTTCCACTATTGACTATGCACTTCAGGAGCGGACGCTTGAGATGACACGTATTCGGCATAATATTTTAAAGACCAATCAGATTCACAATATTGCCTGTTTGGTAATGAAGGTGGAGACAGGAGAGGTGCTTGCATATGTGGGAAATTCAGAACCGGAGGAGGGCGAAGAACACGGCAATAGTGTTGATATCATTCCGGCAAACAGAAGTTCCGGAAGTATTTTGAAACCCTTTCTGTTTGCCGGAATGATTGACAACGGGACGATTCTGCAAACCACAATAGTCCCCGACGTTCCTATTCGTTATGACGGCTATGCTCCGAAAAATTATAACAGAAAGTATGAAGGGGCAGTACCCGCCGCAAACGTATTGGAAAGATCACTCAATATTCCTTCGGTAATCCTGCTAAGGAGATACGGGGTGGATCCGTTTTTAGGACTCCTGAAAAGCCTTGGGTTCACTACTTTTAGGGAATCACATGAACATTATGGCCTTACATTGATTCTCGGAGGAGCAGAAGTCAATCTCTGGGAGCTGGCCGGTGTATATGGGAGCATGGCCAGGGCTCTGAATCACTATACAAGTTCCGACGGTACTTACTCACCGGAAGATTATCACATGCCGGTCTTAAAAATAAAAGACAATGAAGCGCATGGAAATATCATTCATGAAGAGGGTGTTTTGTCGGCGGGAAGTCTATATACAACATTTAAATCTTTACTTGATGTGAACAGACCTGAAGAATTGTCTTTTTGGTATTTAATGTCATCCACAAGAAACATTGCATGGAAGACAGGAACAAGCTATGGATTCCGTGATGCTTGGTCTGTTGGGGTCACACCTGAGTACCTGGTGGCTGTTTGGGCCGGAAATGCAGATGGAGAGGGGAGACCCGGATTGTCAGGGATAAGTTCGGCAGCACCATTGATGTTTGATATTTTCAGCATACTACCCGAAACCTCATGGTTTGAGGCTCCGTTGGATGATTTGAGGGAAGCTGTTGTTTGTCATCAAAGCGGTTATCTGGCGGGACCAAATTGTGATGAACGGGATACTATAATGATTGTTCCACAAGGTTTGAAATCAAAGGCATGTCCCTACCACTCAAGAATCCATCTCGATCAGACAGGTGAATACAGGGTAAACAGCAAGTGCTATCCCGTGGAAGATATGAAATCCGAATCATGGTTTATTCTTTCCCCCTTAATGGAATGGTATTACAAAAAAAGAGACCCGTCGTACAGGGAACTTCCATCGGTAATGCCAGGTTGTGTTGATGAAAGCGTTGAGGCTTTCGAGATCGTGTATCCGGAATGGAACAGTCATGTTGTTATTCCACGTGAACTCAATGGAACAGAAGGAAGGGTGGTATTGGAAATTGCCCATCGTCAGCCTGATGTGGAGGTTTATTGGCACATGGACGATCGATTTATTGGCACAACAAGTCAGCCACATCAACTGGCTGTGGATATTGATCCTGGTATTCACGTGCTCACAATAGTGGATGCGGCAGGAAATAAAAAGCAAGTTAAATTTGAAGTGCTTGGAAAGTAATAAGCTATTGAAGGATGATTCGCTCTCCAATCTCTTTCGAAATAAGATTCTTTGAGCGCTCCAGGTTACTTAATCGACCAACAATTTCCATTGTTTTTTCAATATCACCATTCTTCTCAGTTTCCTGTAGCTCCTTCCTCATCCCGGTAAGTGCAAAGTTTACTACTTTCATTTTATATAAAAGAAGTGACTTTGGAACTTCTACACCAAGGTTTTCACCCGGCATTTCCACGTATGATTCTTTGCGCTTCCAAACCTTGCTTAACTCGTATTTTGAAGTGACAATATCCACAGAAAGGTCCTGAATTTCTTTGTTCTCATGAAAGGTGAACATTCGTTCTGTTATCTCCTTACCGGATTCAATTATATTTCTGACATCCTCGAATATCTGTTTGTAGACCAGATTAGTAAACTCAAGGTCATCATTTAAGATTTCCCGGATTATAAATTGTGCTACCGATAATTCTTTGTTTTTTTCACTGGATATTCTTAGCTCCTGATTTCCAAATTTCAACAGAAAATATATAATCTCTCGTTCTTCAACTTCTGAGTATACATTTTTAACAAAACCCGGAACTCTTGGCTGATCAATCGCAATAGTTGGAGCAGGCTCAGGACGCTGCTTTTTCCATGATTGTTCGAGTTTTTTACGTCGGATCTTATTTACTTCAGCGTACAGAACCTTCTCATCAACAGCCAGTAAAATACTGCACTCTTTTAGATATACTGAACGTTTAATACCATCCGGAATGACAGAAACAGACCTTACTATATCCGTGATGAGACCAGCTCTTTTAATCGGATCGTTCTGAACCTCCGGGAGAAGAACCTGGGTTTTAAAGGTTATAAAATCACGCTCGTTCTTGTTAATATAATCTATGAAATCTCCCGAACTTCGTCCTTTGGCAAATGAATCCGGATCTTCACCGTCCGGAAGCAACAATACTTTTATATTCAGGCCTTGCTCCAAAACCATATCAATTCCACGGAAAGAGGCCTTTAATCCAGCCTCATCTCCATCATAGATGATTGTTATGTTCTCTGTAAATCGTTTGATCAACCTTATCTGGTCTTCAGTCAGGGCTGTACCAGAAGAGGACACCACATTTTCAACTCCTGCCTGATGCAGCGCAATCACATCGGTATAACCCTCAACCAGGAAGCAACGATTCGAATTGACAATAGATTTTTTTGCCTGGAAGAGACCATAAAGAATTTTACTCTTATGATAGATGTCGGACTCAGGTGAGTTGAGGTATTTGGCAATACTTTTTTCGGTCTTCAGTGTTCTCCCGCCAAACCCGGCAACGTTTCCTGATAAGGAATGAATAGGAAATATTACACGACCTGCAAAGCGATCAAAGATGTAATCTTCCTTCTCAATGGTGAGTCCGGTTTTTACCAGGTAATCCTGTTTAAATCCTTGTTTTTTTGCCTCTGTGGTAAAAGCCTTGCGCTCTTCCGGACTATATCCTATTTGGAATTTCTCGAGAATATCCTCACGGTATCCGCGCTGACGGAGATAGCTCATTCCAATGGCTTTTCCCTCTGCGGTTTCCAGTTGTTTTGTGAAGTATTTCTGTGCAAATTGGGTTACCGCAAGAAGGCTCTCCCTCTCATTTTTTTGCTGTATATCTTCGGCGGTAAGTTCTTTTTCCTCAATTTCAATATTGTACTTTCTTGCCAGGTATCTCAGTGCCTCTGGATAGCTTAGCTTTTCATGCTCCATAAGAAAACCAACCGCGTTTCCCCCCTTGCCCGAACTAAAATCTTTGAAAATTCCTTTGGCAGGAGATACCATAAACGAAGCTGTCTTCTCATCTGTAAAGGGACTCAAGCCCTTATAATTTGTCCCTGACTTTTTTAAAGTTACAAATTCAGAGATCACATCAACGATGTCGGCCGCCTCAAATATTTGGTTTATAGTCTCTTGGTTAATCATGTAAAGCTCAGAAAATCAATTGATTTAGAATATTTTCAGGTTCACAAAATTAGTTAAAGTTTAAGAAATAACCTATTTTTATAGAAGATGCAAAACAATCTTTCCATCGTCGCCCTGTTACATTGTTGCATTGTCGCATTGTTGCATTGTCGCATTGTCGCATTGTTACATTAACCCCACCTACCCATGAAAAACCTCATCATCCTTTCCGGATCCGGAATCAGCGCCGAAAGTGGAATTCTTACATTTAGAGACATGGGGGGCCTTTGGGAGAAGTATGACGTGACTGAAGTTGCCAGTCCTGTTGCCTGGGCGAGAGATCGCTCCCTTGTTTTGCGATTCTATAATGAAAGAAGAAAAGCTTTATTGGAAGCAAAACCCAATGCTGCGCATTACGGATTGGTAGATTTGGAAGAAAAGTTTCAAGTCACTATAATTACCCAAAATGTTGATGATCTCCATGAGCGCGCGGGATCAACAAATATTCTTCATCTGCATGGCGAGTTGCGTAAATCTCAGTGTTCGATAGATATGCACAAGGTGTATGATATCGATGGATGGGAATTAAAGGAGGGGGATGTATGCGAAGACGGGCATCAGCTTCGGCCAAAAATTGTTTGGTTTGGAGAGGCTGTTCCTGCCATGGAGCAGGCGGTGCCGATAGTACAGAGTGCTGATATATTGGTAATAATTGGTACATCGCTAAATGTTTATCCAGCCGCAGGACTGATGAATTACGCAGCTCCCGCGACCCCAATATATGTTATTGATCCTGGTCAGCCCGTAGGCATTGGAAGCATGGATGTTACGTTTATTAATAAGAAGGCAACCGAAGGAGTAGAGGAGCTGAAGGACCTGTTGGGAGTTTGAGATAAGCTACGATTTCAAGCGTTTCCTTGATTACTTCCTGTGATTGTTCAATTAATGAATTATCTGTATGCCACAAACCAGTCAAAATAAGCAGTCATCAAGCGCTCATCCTCCTTATTAAACAGTTCGGATTTTACTTTCATAATAACCCGTTTGCGTTTCTTTAACTCTTCTAATAATTTTGTTTTATCTCCCTCAGCAAAACACGCTTTTGAATAGATGGTTCCATTTCCAGGTTTGCTGTACTTTACTTCTGCCTTTCTGATAACAGGGATAATCTCATCCACAATATCACTGTACTCTTTCAATAAAAACTCACCGCTGGTAGATTCTGCAACGGAAAACAACACCCCCGCATGAAAATTCCCCAGGTGATTCGCAAAATCAGGTCTCTCCTCCAGCATGTATATATAATCCCCACCACGATCTGCAGTTTTCAGATCCAGCAGTTTGTTAAAGGGGATGTCCAGTACTTTTATTGACATATTCTTTATGTATTTCAAACAAAGATAATTTATTTCTCCTTTTGCATTTATCCAAATATTCTTCTATTTTCACTCAATAATACCTTGATAAACTCTGCTAACATGAAAATAAATACAGGAATTATTATATTGATTCTTTGCATATCCCTCAGCTCTTCTGCTCAGAGCTTCCAGGGGGGTATCTTTGCGGGAATTAATGCCAGTCAAATTGACAACGACACGTACGGAGGTTTTAATAAGCTGGGACTAAACGCAGGAGCATTTGTCAGCCGGGAAATAACGCCAAATTTTTATTGGCAAATGGAGCTGAAGTATTCTTCCCGGGGAATGTATCACCACCCAACCATAAATCAAAATTTTATAGCATTAAGTAATCTGAAATACCTTGAGCTCCCCCTTTCCATTCACTATTTCTATAACGAAAAGATACAGGTGGAGCTGGGCTTTGCTCCTGATGTATTGTTAAGTGAATACTATGAAGACGAGCATGGTTCCCTGGATCCGGCATATGCACCTGATCTGAGACGGTTTGGTGTCAATGTCTTTGGTGGAATTTACTATTATTTTATTGAAAATATGGCTGTAGGTATAAGGTATACATATTCTGCTATTCCGTTTTATCCCTTTGATTTTTGGACAGCCAGGTATCGCGACAAAGGATATTTTCACGATGTACTCTGCTTGAGTGTGAAGTATTATTTTGTCAGGTAATAGCACCTGTTTAAAATATGCTTGTTGGGCTCTACAGACAAACCAGTTCTGTTTAATTTAACAGTATTTCATTGAGGCTTATTCAAAGATTACTATGCACACGCAACAGTTGCTACATATACTTTAATGCCCTCCTGTTTTAACAAGGTTTCAACGCATGCTTCAAGGGTTGATCCTGTGGTAATAACATCATCTATTAGCAAAACCGAGCAGTTCTCTATATCGATATTCAAAGAATTTATTTTGAAAACATTTTCCATATTTTGAAAACGCTCAAACCTCGACTTTCTGGTTTGAGTGTCTGTGTCTGAGTCTCTATAGAGAAAATCTGTTTCTACAGGGATGCCCATAACAGCAGAGACGCCATTGGCTATAATTTCACTTTGATTGAACCCCCTCTTTTTTTGTTTTTTAGGGTGAAGGGGCACCGGGAGGATATAATCACATTGCTCAAATTCAGATCCCAAAAGCTCTGCCCCAAGAAGTTGACCAAGGAAAATGCCCATCCTTTTATCTCCCTTATATTTTAGCAGATGAAGCAATTTTTGGTATTTTGAGCCCTTTTCAAATCTGAAAAATGAAACCGCCAGCTCAACCTTTGTTCTCCCCCAAAATAATTGAGCAACAGGGTTCTCAGCGTCGTCAATATATCCGGCACGTGGCATTTTCAATTCACACGACAGACAGATGACTTGTTTTCTGATAGCCATTGGGGTGCCACATACGGGACAGTACATCGGGAACAGGAAATTTAACAGATCGAAAATTACATGTCTCATACCAGATTAATGTGATGAGACAGAAGAATATCGTAAAATATTGAATTATTTTTCCATCTGTTTTTTTGTGGAAAGTAATCCGCATGCAGCGTAAATATCTTCTCCCCGGCTTGCCCTGATTGTTGTTATAATTCCTTTGGCGTTCAATTGATCTTTGAATGATGCAATGGTTTCATCTGATGAGCTATCCAGAGGCGTATCGGGAATGGGGTGAAAACGGATCAGGTTAATGCGACAACGGATGCCATTAAGAATTTTAGCCAGCTCATCTATATGTCTTTGTGTATCATTCAGATCCTTAAACATGATATACTCAAATGAAACGCGGCGCTGACGACCAAAATCCCATGAGCGAATTTCCTTAAGCACCTCATCAATCGGATAAACCTGCTGAATCGGCATGAGCATTTTGCGTTCATGATCGAATGGGGAGTGTAAACTGACAGCCAGGTGTGCGTTGCTCTTTTCCAGGAACTCTACTAAAGAAGGAGTGATGCCTATAGTTGATACTGTAATTCTTCTCGGACTCATTGCCAGACCCCAATCGGATGTGAAAATTTCAAGACTTTTTAATACTTCATCCAGGTTATCGAGAGGCTCTCCCATCCCCATGTAAACAATATTACTAACCGATTCCCATTCATCAATACTTCTTACCTGATTTACAATTTCTCCTGCTGTTAGATTCCCCTGAAATCCCTGTTTCCCGGTCATGCAAAATAAACAGCCCATTTTACAACCCACCTGAGTAGATACACAGACCGTATGCCTGTCTTTATCCGGAATAAAAGCAGTTTCAATGAATTTTTCTGAAGATGAATTGAAAAGGTATTTCTTTGTTCCGTCAGTTGAGGACTGTACCTTTTGAGAGCTTTCCAGTCCCAACACATAGGAAGCGTTGAGTATTTCTCTTGCCGATTTAGAGAGATTTGTCATCTCATCGATATGAGATATCTTTTTCTTATAGAGCCAGTCGGTAATTTGTCCTGCTGTAAATCCGGGCAATTCAAGCTTTTTCACAATAGCTTGCATTTCTTTCAGTGTTTTACCAAAAAGTCTGTCCTTGTTCATATCAGAAATATATCTCTGAAATAATATTATTGAACGGAATTCCTCTTCCTATGAGAATATCCCTTGCCTCAACAACCATTTCTGCTCTTCCGCAAAGATAGTATTTATAATCAGCAGGGAGATGATCAGTAGTTTTCAGGTATTCGGTAACACGGCCATTAAATGTGCTTTCATCACTCTCTTGCGAACAACAACGCAGGTAGTTGTCTCCGAAATTATCCCGAAGCTCATCAGAAAACCAGAAGCGTTCAATAAACCTTTCACCATGAATTAGTCTTTTATTTTCAAATAATCCGGATCTGAACATTGAATAAAAGGGTGCTATTCCTGTTCCGGTTGAGATCCAGTATGCCGGACCATCATCGTAAAGGAACTTTCCGCGCGGAGCAGTAATCCAAATTGCATCTCCCTCCCTTAAATCAGAAAGACGAGGGGTTACATAACCTTCTTTAACAACATTGTAAAGAATTTTAACCTCATCATCATCCGCACCACTGCATATACTATAAAGCCTTCTTGGCCCGTCTTCTTCAGGAGAAATTCCGATTACCTGTCCGGGTAAAAACTCAAACTCTCGTTTAAAACTGATTAAATACACTTCTTCCGTAAGCTCTTTCGAAGAACTAAGGGCAACTTTGGTCAATTGTGATTTTTTTATGTATTTTAATTCTCCTGAAGGCATGGGACTTATCTCCAATAAACTTGTTTTTCTCTTCATAATAGTAGATAACCACTGAAGGACAAAAAAGTTGAAAGCAATACGATTATGAATATTTTTTAAGCATCTCCTGTCTTGTCTTTCTAAGCTTCAGGGCAGCAGAGACTGCGTCCTTCGAAGCTTTAGTGCAGAAGGGACTGTGTCCTTCGAAGCTTTAGCGCAGAAGAAATTTATCAACAAAGCTTATATTTTGTTTCCTTACCTTCTCTTTTAAACAGAGAACCACTATTTTTGGTTTTTAATTACCCTGATTTTGAGTAAACCACCGAAAAATATCGTTGAAACCCCCTTGATGAAGCAGTATTTCACCATTAAGGCGCAGCATCCTGATGCAATACTTCTGTTCAGGGTGGGAGATTTCTATGAAACATTTGGAGAGGATGCTATTCGAACGGCTGATATATTGGGTATTACACTTACACGAAGAGCCAACGGGGCAGCATCATTTGTTGAGCTTGCCGGCTTTCCTTATCATGCTGTGGATACCTATCTTCCAAAACTTGTGCGGGCAGGACAAAGGGTAGCCATTTGTGAGCAGCTCGAAGATCCGAAAATGACCAAGAAGATTGTGAAGCGGGGAATTACAGAGTTGGTAACTCCAGGTGTAACAACCCATGAAAACGTGTTGGAGCACAAGGAGAATAACTTTCTGGCCAGTATATTTATGGATAATCTTATTGCCGGTATTTCATTTCTGGATATCTCAACAGGAGAATTTCTTACTGCAGAAGGAAATATTGAATACATTGATAAATTACTGAGCTCTTTCACGCCAAAAGAGGTCTTGATAGAACGCAGTAAAAATCAACTTTTCGAAGAGAAGTTTGGAACGGGCTATTATACCTATCCCATGGAGGATTGGGTTTTTACCGAAGACAATGCAAAAGATAAACTCCTAAAACAGTTCAAAACAAAGAACCTGAAAGGTTTTGGCGTTCAGCGTCTCAATTATGGCATAATTGCAAGTGGTGCTATCTTACAATATTTGGATCTTACACAGCACAACAGGACCAGTCATATTACCACAATCTCACGAATTGAGGAAGATCATTATGTATGGTTGGATAGATTTACCATCCGAAATTTAGAACTTTTTCAGGCGCTTCATGAAGGTGGAAAAACACTGCTTGAGGTGATGGATCATACTATATCTCCAATGGGATCCCGACTATTGAAGCGATGGATTGCATTGCCCCTGAAAGATATTTTACTGATCAGGGAGAGACATCAAATGGTGGAATTCTTTTCAGAAGATGAAGTATTTTCATCCGAATTGGAGGGAAATTTAAAATTGATAGGTGATCTGGAAAGAATTGTTTCAAAAATTGCCGTTGGAAAGGTGTCGCCAAGAGAACTTTTACAATTAAAAAATGCCTTAAATGCCATTGAGCCCATTAGAGAGAGTTGCAAGAATAGCTCAGAACCAGCACTTAAAAAAATCTCAGAGCAGATCAATCCCTGTCTCTCGGTAAAGGAGAGAATTCAGGCTGAAATCACAGAAGACGCACCCAATATGCTTAACAAGGGAAATGTTGTGGCAAATGGTGTTTCTGAGGAGCTGGATGAGTACCGTGAAATAATGAAGTCGGGGAAGGGTTTTCTCACCAAAATTCAGGAGCGGGAAATAGAGAGAACAGGGATTACAAGTTTAAAGATCGGTTTTAACAATGTATTTGGTTACTACATCGAAGTAAGAAACACCCACAAAGACAAGGTGCCTGAGGAGTGGATTCGCAAACAGACACTGGTAAGTGCGGAGCGTTATATTACTGAAGAATTAAAGGTGTATGAAGAGAAGATCCTTGGAGCAGAGGAAAAAAGCCTGGCACTTGAGGCGCGTATTTTTAATGAACTCGTCTTATATATTTCAGATTTTATCCCGGCTATTCAATTGAATGCATCCCTCATTGCCAGACTGGACGTTTTATTATCGTTCAGCACTATTGCCATAAAAAATCAATACGTAAGACCGGAACTGAATCAAAGTACTGTTATTGATATTAAGGAAGGCAGGCACCCGGTTATTGAACACCAGCTCCCGCTTGATGAGGAGTATGTGACCAATAATGTATACATGGACAATGAAGAGCAGCAGGTGATAATTCTTACCGGACCAAACATGTCTGGTAAATCTGCTTTACTCAGACAGGTTGCCCTGATATCTCTGATGGCGCAGATGGGAAGTTTCGTCCCGGCACAATCGGCTAAGCTCGGGTGGGTGGATAAAATTTTCACCAGGGTAGGAGCTTCAGATAATATTTCATTGGGGGAGTCAACATTTATGGTTGAGATGCTGGAGTCGGCAAGTATTCTTAACAATCTTTCCGATCGCAGTCTGATAATATTGGATGAAATTGGCCGTGGAACCAGCACCTATGACGGGATTTCTATTGCATGGGCAATGGTGGAATTTATTCATGAACATCCAAAATGGAGGGCGAAAACACTTTTTGCCACACACTATCATGAACTCAATGAAATGGAAGCCTTATTTCCAAGGGTTAAAAATTTTAATATATCTATTAAAGAGCTGGAAAACAGGGTGATCTTTTTAAGAAAACTCGTAAAAGGTGGAAGTGAGCATAGTTTTGGCATTCATGTTGCCCGAATGGCCGGGATGCCGAATAGTGTTGTTAAACGTGCCAATGAAATTCTGGCAGAGCTGGAAAAAGGTGGAGAGGGAAAAGAAGTGAGCCGGCCAGTTGGTGACCTTGGGGCCAAGCGAGAGGGAATGCAGATGAGTTTTTTTAACCTTGACGATCCTGTACTGAAGCAGGTAAGAGACGAAATTGCCAATACCGACATTAATAATTTAACCCCCGTTGAGGCGCTTAATAAGCTTAACGAAATCAAAAAATTTATTGGATTAAATAAGAAGTATCCCTAAATTTAAAATTTACCATAGTAATTTTATCCTTAATGCTATATATATCAAAAGAGGCTGTCGAGTTTGACAGCCTCTTTTAAAATTACACTTAAAAATATTACTCTACTACCAGTCTAAGCATACCGGATTTATTATTTTCAGTAACTTTTAGTATGTAGATTCCTGTATCTAAATCAGTAGATATTAACTCATCTTTATTTAGATCTGTTTTATCAAACACCCGTTTACCCAGCATGTCAAAGATCATTATTGACCTTGATCCTTTAGCTTCTGCTGAAAAACGAATAGTAAAACGGCCATCGTTTGTCGGATTAGGATAAATTATGAAATTATTCATTTTATTCAGGTTAACCGAAACCGTTTCATTTACAACGCCCGGAGTTCCAAAATCACCATCTCCATAGGCAGTTGTTGCTATATTCCAGTTAGCGCCGTCATCATTATCAATTGCAGAGTAATGGTTTGGATGTAGAGCCATACTTGCTCCGGTTGGATCAGGGAAATTAGTGCCTCCATCCCATATAACCTGATCAATAATTGTTGATGAACATTCTAGTTTCATGCCATCTGAATTATTCCCAAGCAGGAAGTCTGTTGTGAAAATATAATCTGGTGTTGGCAGGCCACCATTGCTTGCCGCGTCTCCGTTATTGGCAAACACCAAATAACTTCCAGCAGCGATAACAAGAGAATTCTCAATGGTAAATCCCTCATCCTCAAGTGACTTATCGTCGTCAATTACATTCCATCCCTGGAGATTAATGTCAGAAGCTGTGGTGTTGTATACTTCAAACCACTCTCCTAAATCATCGCCTACAGCTGAAGGATCTTGCATGATCTCAGTTATAATTACACTGCCTGCATCAGCACAGATTAAGGTGAAGCATGTTGGGCTTGTTACTTCTATAATGAAATTACATGTCCCGCCTGTTGCAGCGTTACTAATTGTTACAGTAGCATCTGTTCCTTCATTAATACCTGTAATGCTTATTGTTCCGCTTGATGTTGTTGAAGGATCATCTCCTCCAACTGTTCCAACTGTACTTGTGATATCATATACCGATCCACCACCATCAGTAAAATTAACAGTTGCGGTATAAGTATCCACATCGTATGTGGCAGCATCACATGAAGTTACAGCATCTTCAACAACAAGGTAACAACATGCAGCATCGTTTGCGCATCCCGGGGTTCCCTTATCTCCATCTCCATAGGCGATTGTAGCTTCTTCCCAATTTACACCAAGATCATTGGCAGTAGCATTCATGAAGTCTTTCTTCAGGGACATGCTTTTGCCATTTGGATCCGGGAAGGTCGCTCCATTATCCCAGATTACTGTATCAATACCTGTACCCAAACAAGTAAATACAATTCCATCTGTTGAATTAGATAATGTGAACAGTGGATCGTCACGGTAAGCAAAATCTGCTCTTACGCCCCCATTAATTGCAGTATCACCGTCAACCGCAAATACCAGGTAGCCATCTGCTGAAATTATCAATGATTCGTCTATGAGGATCATTTCAGATGCAGTCTGATCATCTTTAAATAGCATACCGAACAGGTCAATATCAGCTCCTGTAGTATTATGTATTTCGAACCATTCTCCGTTTGCGTCAGAAACTGCTGAAGGATTTTGCATTACTTCAGTAACAATGATATCTCCTGCAGCTGGACAAATAATATCATTGTCTGTTATTATGAGTACATGTTTTGCTTGTGCACCTAATTCCGCAGTTAAGCCTCCAAGAGCATTTTCCAGACTTAAAGCGAGGGTATCAGGTAATTCAGCTTCAGTGTCGTCAGTAATTGTAATAGTCAGACATTGATTATCAATGCTGCCTGCTGGAAAAGTTAGTGTCTGTGGGAAAGTAATGCTTGCATAATCAGAGCCATTTGTTGCAGTACTTTCGTCCAGTACATTGATATCAACAGTTGTTGCATTTGTTGCATCAGGGTTTAAGATTGTTACACATACATCTATTGTTGCTCCGTTTTCAGCTATTTCTGAGCTTAAATACTCAAAATTCACTATCGTATATACTGGTACGTAGCCAATCCATACTCCAGGATCGAACATATTATCCGTAGTATTGACTGCGAGAGTAATATGATTGGTGCATGAAAGAGATTCCGTAACTCCCCAAACATTCCAGTTAGCTTCATTCCAAGTTCCGCCATTTTCAGCAGTTACAGTTATTGCTCTTTCAGCTCTCCCGTCTTCAAATCCATGACAGGTTCCTGTTCCATCTTCACCAGGCACTCCAAATATATCTCTTACTACTGAATTTGGATCCACCAATTGAATTTGGTCGTCCCCGTTGCTGTCTGCAGGTCCTGCATCACCAATCTCCTGGTCCGGATCAAATCCATACGTTGATTCAAAAATACTGGCATTTCTTACAACAATGTAGAAACCTTTTGCAGGGATAATCCCAGTTAAAAGTTTAATAGTTTGTGGGTCAACATTTCCATTTGTATATCGCTGAAGAGCGAAACCTGCGCTAAGATCAACATCTTCATCTCCAGCATTAAAAAGCTCCACATACCTGGCCGAAGTGTTATCTTTGGGATCAGCTATTTCTGTAATAAATATATTACCATAGCTATCTGGATAACAAACAGGAGCTTCTACTACAATTTCATATTCACATGATCCGCCTGCAGCAGTATTGTATATTGAAATTGTATCATTTATTCCTTCGTTATTGCCTGTAATCACAATTGATCCTGATGCAACTGATGTAGGATCATCTCCTGTAATGACACCCGATTTTGAAGTGATTACATAAGTCGAGCTGCCGCCACCGGTATATGGAATATTTATGGTATAAGTGTCCGTTCCGAGAGCGATCGCATCACAAACTGCATCAGCTGGGTCAAGAACCAAATCACAGGTTGGTGTATCATTGTCAGTAATTAGAAGTGTATGTCTGAATTTTGATCCAATTGCTGCATTGGTTCCGGTAATATTTTCCAGTTTAAGTGAAATCGTATCTGTCTTTTCCTCGTCCGTATCGTCCGTAATAGTAAATGTCAGACATTGATTGTCACTACTGCCTGCCGGGAAGGTCAAGGTAGAAGGAAAAGTAATGCTCGAATAGTCTGTTCCATTAACTGCAGTATTTACACCGGAGACGTTGATATCAACTGTTGTTGCCTCAGATGCACTTGGATTTCTAATGGTTGCACATACATCAATACTTACTCCATCTTCGGCTACTTCAGAACTTGAAATTACAAAATTAATAACAGGGGTTGCTTGTCCTATCCATTCCCTCGGATCAAAGATTTCATCATAAGTATTTATTGGCTGAGTAACATGACTGGTACATCCTGAAATATCTGAGTCACCCCATATATTCCAGTTGGAATCAAACCAGGTACCTGCATTACCGGTTGTTACAGAGGCTTTTCTTTCAGCTCTTCCGTCTTCAAATTCATGACAGGTTCCAGTACCGTCTTCCCCAGGTACTCCATAAATATCTAATACAGCTGCACTGGGATCTACCAGTTGAATCTGATCGTCACCATTGCTGTCTGCGGGTCCTCCGCCACCTATATCCTGATCAGGTGCAAATCCAAATGCCGCTTCAAATCCACTGGCATCAGCCGCTACGATATAAAAACCTTTTGCAGGGATAATGCCTGTTAAGGCTTCATCACCAGTTACAGCAGCATTGGCATTCGTATATCGCTGAATTCTATATCCGGTATTCAGGTCTACCTCTGTATCCCCGGCATTATACAACTCAACATACCTGGCGGAAGCATCGTCATTCGGATCTGCAATTTCCGTAATAAATATTTGTCCAAAGGACCAAATACTTATTGCACAAAAGGCAAATAGTAAAGTAATTTTCTTTTTCATAATTAATAGTTTTAGTATTTGAAATTAATAAGTTGCTTATTCTGAGATTTTTAAAAACAATCAAAATTTAAGAAATAATCCTCATATACGCCCTCTTTTTCAGTCAGTAATTTAATTTGAAAATATATCATGTGTAAAAAAATTATTGATATCCCAATTCTACAAAACAATCCTCTGGAGAAATATCACCTTGTCTCTTATAAATATTTAATGCAAGATCAATCCTGTTTGTGAAAACACCATCTATCCGTTCTCTATAATTGTTAAATTGTTTATCAGTATCAAAGGTATAAGGATGGATAATCATACCGGCGCTGTGAAATAATTCCGTTATCCATTGAGCCGTAAGTTCTCCATAATTATTTGGTTCTCCTGCGATACTGGGTCCAATGATATGTACATTGTTATCGATCCCGAAATTAATAGCTTCTATTAAATCAGTTTTTATATCATCTCCCATATTTGGATGCCATAAAAGCAAGCATTTTGGGATATTAGGTAAAACCTGTTCCAGTTGTATAATGCTCTTCCTGGAAAAAGACTGAAGGATTATTCGAGCCTTAGTATTGGCAATATCAACCTTCCCTTTCTCTGTAGCAATTTCCTTCGCATTATTATTTATATCCCATCCGAATCCCGCTAGCTCAATAGCAAGAATCCTTTCGGTACCTGGTTTGGGGCTTTTTGTCTCAATATATAAACCAGGTCTGTTTCCATTGTCTGCCGGATCTTTTTCATAAAGGTAATGACCTGTCCATTCACCATTTTGTATTTCCTGCTCAGGGTCATTTACACCTTTGATCTTATACCCTTCAGCGATCATAACAACATCTTCGAGAGTAAGTATCCTGAGATTTTCAAAACTATTTTTTGCCCTTTCAGGATTTGCAGCATTGAACCAGGAACCTGCATCCAGGTTTCTTAGCTCTTTTAAGGTGAAGTCATTAATCCCTGATTCGGCTCTATCTGGGAATACTTCAGTAATATTTGTTGTTCTCATCAATTTGCTGTCATGAAAGGCAACCAGGATACTGTCTTTTGTTAACTGGACATCCAATTCAAGATAGTCTGTACCATAGTTTCTTGACCATCTGAATGCCGGTTCTGTTTCCTCGGGTGACCAATATAAACTTCCCCGGTGAGCAATTACAATATCCTTGTTCACATAATCTCTTACAATAATACCAGCATCACTTAATATTTTTGTCTCCCCAGTCTTATTCTTAGAGGATTTCTTTACCTCACTATTGCAAGATAATAATGTCAGGAATACAAGAAACGAAACAAATCCTTTCATATTTGAATTATTTAGCTCGTTTTTTAATGGTAAATGCAATCAATATGATTGATAATACACTGGCGAGGATCATCATTATGAAATACCCTGTATAACTATAGTTTTCAATAATATAACCTCCAACAATGTTTGCCAGTATTGAAGTCCCGATGAAGTAGCCGAACAGCCCGGTCAGCCCGGCTGCAGTGCCAGCTGCATCTCTACTTACCAGATCTAAAGCCTGCACTCCAATTAACATCACAGGTCCATAGATCAGGAATCCAATCGTGATTAAACATATGTAATCGATGACAGGGTTCCCAGCAGGATTTTGCCAGTAGATATAAATCGCTATAATGATCAGTGCCATGAAGATAATACTTACCGGAGCTCTTTTTCCTCTGAATGCTTTGTCACTCAGCCATCCACAGAGCAATGTTCCCGGGATTGCTGCAATTTCATATGCAGAATATGCCCAGCTGGCATCTGCTTCAGTAAAGCCTTTAGCTTCAATGAGGTAAACAGGAGCCCAGTCTTGAATGCCATACCTGACCAGATATACAAATGCATTCGCAAATGCAATGAACCACAATGCCCGGTTTGGAAAGATATGTTTTGTAAAAATTTCCTTCGCAGAGATACCATTTTTTGGTTTTGACTTGACCTCTTCACCATTTGGATAATCTTTTCTGTAATCCTCAATAGGAGGAAGGCCTAATGACTCAGGCCTGTCCCTTAAGAGAAAAAAAGCAATAATAGCAACAACAATCGCTACCATTCCGGGGAAGTAAAACTTGGCATGCCAATCAGTAAATAACTCTACACCCAGAATTGCAAGTATCGGCATTAAAGCACCTCCAACATTATGAGCCACATTCCATATCGACATTTTGGTTCCTCTTTCTTTAAGGGAGAACCAATGGACCATTGTCCTGCCTGACGGAGGCCAGCCCATTCCCTGGAACCAACCATTTATAAATAGTAATACGGCCATTATAAATATGGAGCTGGTAGCGAAAGGCATAACTCCCATCAGAATCATTATTATGGCTGAAAGCATTAATCCCAGGGGTAGAAAATACTTTACGTTACTTCTGTCTGAAACATTTCCCATTAAGAATTTACTCAATCCATAGGCGATGGATAAAAATGCAAATGCCCGGCCTAATTCTGCCTTGTTGAATCCTTCGTCGATAAGATTTGGAATTGCCAGGGAAAAGTTTTTTCGGATGAGGTAGTAACCAGCATAACCAATAAATATTCCAAGGAAAACTTGCCAGCGTAGCCTGTTATATTCCTTGTCAATTTTTTCTTCGTCAATAAGAGGCTTAGCAGGGGGTGCTTTTAAAAATTTCAACATTATCTACATCCTTTAATTTACTAAGTATTTTTTTGCAAGATCATTAAACTCCCGTACCTGTTCTTTTTTCCAATTTTCGTCGCGATCCAGTTCTATTGCCATAAGGTTGGCAACCTCCGGTGCTATTCTTACACTTTCTTTAGTATCAAGAATAAGCGCCCTGGTTCTTCTGGATAGTACGTCCTCAACTTTTCTTGCATATTCATTTCTGACTGCCCAGACAATTTGAGCTTTGTTTATTGCCAATTCCTTACTTATCATTTCTCCAAGTTCTGGTTTCTCCTCTATAAGGTTCTCAATTTCCTCCTTGTCGGTGCCATAAAAACTCAAGGGACTTTCTTTATTTAGATTTTTCTTGTATCCATGTATGTGTAACTTTTCCGTTACCGATTTCTTTTGCGGTAGTTTTCCAACAGAACAAAGTTTATCAACAGCATCTTTACCCATCTCTCTGTATATGGTCCATTTGCCTCCAATAATGGATACTAAATCAGATTTCGACACTATTATTTTATGTCTTCTTGATATCTCTTTCGTTTTTCCACCTTCTTTTTTTGGAGCAGCTAAAGGCCTCAGGCCGGCAAAAACACATTTAATGTCTGCCCTTGTTGGTTTCTTTTCAAGATAACGCCCGGCTGTTTCAAGAATAAAATCTATTTCTTCTTCAGTTGCAGAAGGCTCTATACAGCTATCTGTTTTTGGGATATCTGTTGTGCCAATAATTACCCTGTTATACCAGGGCACAGCAAATAACACCCTTCCGTCACTTGTTTTTGGAATCATCAAAGCATAATCAGATTGAAGAAAACTTTTATCAATTACTATATGTACCCCCTGGCTTGGTTGTACAATTTTTTCGATTTCATGGTTGTCTTTTTGCATTAATTCATCCGTAAAGACACCCGTGGCATTTAAGACTACCTTTGCTTTAATATTGAACTCTTCACCAGTTTCCATGTCAGACACAACTACACCCGAGATCTTACTCTTGTTTTTTAGAAATCCATTTACCCTGACATAATTCAGTGCCGTTCCTCCTTGTTCAATAATTGTTTGAACCAAATTTATTCCCAGCCTGGAATCATCAAATTGCCCGTCATGATAGATAACGCCACCTCTGAATTTATTTTTTACCAAAGTAGGCATCTTGGATATTGACTTTGATCTGGAAACGGGCATGGACAAACCAAAAGATAATTTCCCTGAAAGAAGATTGTATAATGACAATCCAATGGTATAAAAAGGCTTTGTCCACCAATTATAAGATGGAATTAGAAAGGTTTGATTCTTTACCAGATGAGGAGCGTTTTTTAATAGTAGCCCTCTTTCTTTTAATGCCTCGAGCACCAATTGAATATCTCCTTGTGCAAGATATCTGACACCTCCATGTACTAATTTGGTACTTCTGCTTGATGTTCCTATCGTATAATCATATTGTTCTAACAACAATGTTTTGTATCCTCTTGTGGCAGCTTCTAATGCAGCGCCAAGCCCGGTTGCTCCGCCACCCACTACTATTATATCCCAACTCTCTTCTTGTTTTAGGGTATTGATCAGGTCTCCTCTATGCATTTGATTTCTTAATTAATAATCGCTTTATATTTCTTTTACTTTCGTTATATACTTTTTCAAAAGTAAAATATTTTATTTATTATCCCTAATATATTTATACATGAATTGAATAAAATACTTTGATTGGGATGATGATTAAAAATTGAAAAATTAATTAAACGTTTAAATAACAATATGTTACGATATAAAAATATAATATATTAGAAATATTCTTTCTTATCTATTGTACCCAGGAGCAGCCGATAATCAATTCTCATATATATGGAATATTTTAATATAGAAACTTAAAATCTGTATTGGAGCTTTCTTATGATAGAGTTAGTTAATATAGGATGTTTGATAGGTGTTGTGCTATTTGTTGTAAGCAACTTTTTCATTTGAAATTATTAAAATACTAAAAATCAATATGATATAGCTTAAAGCCCGTCCCTATATATTTAAAGACGGAGCTTGTATATAATTTTTTCATCCATATTTATAGCTTAAAACGAAAGCATAAGAAAGTAAAAAAGATTTCGAGCAATTAAATTAATATATTATATTAGTTTTGTTATGTTAAAAATATGATTTAATTTTAATCCCGAAATTATGACTCCCAACTGCGTTTGTGAAATGTAATATTAATAGAAGCTATTTTGACAGACATGATTAAAAGACCAGAGAGAGAACATATTGAAGCAAGTAATAATTTTAGAAATCTAAAGCAAAGTGTTTTCTTTACTTTCCTTCTGATGTCAGTAAGCCTTTTGTTGTTTCATGGATGTACTGACCCAATAGATCCTGATCCTGATCTTAAAATTACTGGAATATCAATTCCATCTGATATATACGTGGTTGCAGGTGGCGAAATTACTATTACAGGTAAAGGATTTAAGATTGGTGACCAGATTGTACTGCTTTCTACAACTGATGGTAGCATTGAATATACAATAACAGTTAGTATTGTTAGCGAATTATCTGCTACATTCGAGATACCTGCTGAATTTTCTTCTGGCTCATATCGAATTACGGTAGTAAGACTCCTGGAGTCTCAGGTACTGGGAACTGTTTTTATAAATGTTACTTCTGATACTGATATTCCCGACATAGATGGAATGACGATCAAGGGACAAGTATACTGCAATGGAGAAGGTCTTTCCGGGGTTGTTGTTTCCGATGGTTATGAGCTTACAGTAACAGATGAAAATGGGATTTACTATCTTCCTTCAGAAAAGAAAAACGAATATGTTTTTATTTCTGTTCCAGGAAATTATGAAGTAACAAATAACAATAATCTCCCACAGTTTTTCAAAAGACTTGCGGGTGGAAGTTCTGTTGAGCGCAAAGATTTCTCATTAATCGAAACTGACAATACAAATCATGTTTTGCTGGCAATGGCCGATTGGCATTTGGCAAATCGAAACAGTGATGTTGCTCAATTCAGTAGTGGATTTCTCCAGGATGTAAATGCCACTATTGATAAATATATTGCACAGGGTACGAAAGTATACGGACTAACCCTGGGTGATCTGACCTGGGAATTGTATTGGTACTCCAATCAATTTGCATTGCCAGAATATCTGCTTCAGATGTATAAGATCAACTGTACCATTTTTAACCTGATTGGAAACCATGATAATGATCCTTATAAAGTCGGAGACTGGCTTACTGTTGAGGCTTACAAGGAAATTATCGGCCCAAATTATTACTCATTTAATTTGGGGGAAGTACATTATATAGTACTTGATAATGTTGAATATTTGAATTCCGGAGGTTCTGAAGGTGTTATCGGGACCCGTAACTATAATAACAAAGTTGTATCATACCAAATGGAATGGTTGGAGAAAGACCTTGCAACTTTACAAGATCCAAATACTCCAATAGTAATAGGTATACATATACCTCTTTACAAACAACCTATTGTAGATGGAAGTGGTAACTATACACCACAGCTTGCGATGAGCAACGGCAGTGACTTTCTTTCTCTGATCGAATCATTTTCAAATGTACATGTTCTCAGCGGGCATGCGCACAGAAATTTCTCTGTTGAAGTATCACCATCTCTAATGGAGCACAATACTGGTGCTGTTTGCGCAACGTGGTGGTGGACAGGGAAGCCTGGTTATGCCGGTAATCATATTTGTGGAGACGGAAGTCCGGGAGGATATGGAGTCTGGGAAATGAATGGAATAGAACAGGAATGGTATTATAAGAGTATTGGGTATGAAAAAGAATACCAGTTCAGAACTTATGATTTGAATTCTGTCCATATCACAGCTGAGAACTATGCTCCAAACTCCACTGATGAAGCGCTGGCTGTATATGCTGGAGAATATTCAACTCCAAGTGTAGCCAATGAAGTCTTAATCAACATTTGGGGATATGATAAAGATTGGACAATTGAAGTAATTGAAGAAGGAACCTTATTGGATATAACTTATTTAAATGACAAAGATCCACTTCATATAATTTCCTATGAAGCACAGCGATTGGATCATGGAGCTACCCCAACCAGTTCATTCATTACAAAGAATACCCCTCATCTATTTAAGGTAAAGGCTTCCGGTCCTGTATCAACTCTTGAGATAAGCGTTATGGACCGATTTGGAAATGTCTATAGTGAAACAATGACGCGACCTAAAGCATTTACTTGTGATATGAGATAATACCTTCAAGACTAATAATTAACCAAACTAAACCTAGTTCTATGGAATTAAAATCAATTGTGAAAAAAATCCTTTTTGCATTCATACTCCTCAGCTGGACTATCGTCCCTGCCCTGGCACAGAACAGGGTGGTACAAGGGGTTGTATATGAATCGGATGGGACTACTGTAGCTCCTGGTGCAACATTAATACTCAAAGGTACAATGAATGGCACAGTGACAGATATGGAAGGGGTTTACACCTTGGAGATATCTGGTGAGAACCCTATCCTTATTGTGCAATTTCTGGGATTTAAAACATTGGAAGTTGCAGTTGATGATCGGAGTATCATTGATATAATACTAGAGGAAGATGCAGTTCAACTGGATGCAGTTGTCGTAACTGCTTTGGGTATCACTCGTGAAGAAAAATCACTGGGTTATGCTGTATCAAAAGTTGGAAGTGAAGAGTTAACAAAATCTGTTTCCGGGAACTGGTTGAATTCAATGTCCGGTAAAGTCGCCGGATTAACTTTTGACCAGGCGGGATCAGGTCCCAGTGGATCTGTCAGGGTTACCCTTCGTGGGGACCAGTCTCTGAATTATGGTTCAAATGAAGCATTATTTGTTGTAGATGGTGTGCCTATTACTTCTGGGATGACGGCAACATCTAGTGTTTCAAATTATGCACAAGTTGATGCCCCGGTCGATTTTGGCAATGGAGCAAGTGATATAAATCCTGAAGACATTGAATCTGTAACAGTATTGAAAGGGCCATCTGCGACGGCACTGTATGGTTCACGTGCTGCCAATGGAGCAATTCTTATAACAACTAAATCAGGAAGAAAAGATAAAGGAATTGGCGTCTCGGTTAATTCTACTACTTCTTTTGAACAGGCTAGTTATTTCCCTGATTTTCAAACTGAATATGGGAACGGTTCTGATATGGGACTGACACCATATTCTTTGTGGGAGCTTTCTGAAGAAATGGCACCTGATGGAATCGCACAGCCAAGGCATTATTCCCGATATCAGTTTGGAGAGAAATTTGATCCTGAGGTGATGCGTTATCTGTATGCTTCGAAGGATTGGGAAACAGGAGAATTTGAGAAACTGCCATGGGTGTATCAGGACGATTGGTATACAGGATTATTTGAAACAGGTGTTACAAAGAATAATTCCATTACAATTGATGGTAGCAATGGGGAGGGTACAAGTACTCGTTTTTCTATCTCTGATATGCGTAACAACTGGATACTTCCAAACACGGGATTTGATAAACAATCTTTATCCCTGTCATTTAATACGGAAGTCAATAAATTTATTAAGCTGAGTACAAAGCTGAATTATTACCGAAAGAATAGTGATAATATGCCTGTAGGTGGATATGATGAAACCAATCCGATGTACCAATTGGTTTGGGGATACAATGTAAATAGTATAGATGACTGGAAAGATGAATATTTTGAAGGAAGGTTTAACTATGCAAATTGGTCAGCACAAGGTGAAAATGGTAATGGCTTGGTTTTCCCTTCTTCCAATTCGTATAATCCTTACAGAACACTATATGAACAATCGAACACTATCGATAAAGACAGGTTATTAGGTAATGTTAATCTGACAGTTAGTATAGCTGAAGGACTTACATTGAATCTTAGAAGTGGAATAGATTGGTCGGATGAATTCCGTACAATGAGAAAACCATTTTACACTGCCGATAGACCGAATGGTATGTATCGTGAGCAGACCGTTAGACGATTTGAGATCAATAGTGATTTTATATTTCGTTATGTAAACAACCGCTTAGTGGATGATAGATTTGGATTGACGGCTGTATTTGGAGGTAATAATATGAGTAAACAGTATTATCACACAAAGATTACACTGGACCAATTAGGTGAAGAAAATATATATCATACGGAGAACCTTCCAACAGGAGTAATACCAAATCCGTATAATTACAGAAGCAACAAGGTTGTAAACAGTTTATTTGGGATGGCTTCATTAAGCTGGGATGACACTTATTTTGTTGATATCACGGGTAGGAATGACTGGTCCAGCACTCTTTCAAGCAATAATTGGTCATATTTTTATCCATCTGTTTCAGCCAGTATTTTGCTGAGTAAAATGTTAAATTTTGAGTCAACGGCATCATGGATTGATTTCATGAAATTGCGACTTTCCTGGGCAAATGTGGGTAATGATACTTCACCATATTCGCTGGATCAATATTATGGTACCACATCATATTCAGGAGGATACACGCTTCCTGGAACAATTACAAATCCGTCAATTAAACCTGAGAATGTCGAAAGCTGGGAAACAGGACTGGAAGCAAAGTTCCTAAAAAATCGCTTATCTTTTGATCTTACTCTTTATAATTCCTCAACAACAAATCAGATTGTTTCGGTTGATCTGGATCAGATTACCGGGGCCTCAGGAATGAAAATTAATGCCGGAGAGATACAAAACCGGGGTATAGAAATAGCATCGCGTTTCGTGCCGGTGAGAAGCAAAGATTTTGACTGGTCGTTTAACCTAACCTGGTCGAAAAACGAAAACCAACTTGTCAGCTTACAAGAAGGCTGGGATCCTGAAGAACCACTTCAAACAGATATGGGAACCACGATTGGTGGCAGGACCTATATCTATTCATTTATTGGAGAGGAAATGCATACTATATATGGACGTGGATTCCAGAGAGCACCTGAAGGAGCAGTTTACACTGATGCAAATGGGAATGAAGTTGATGCTTCCGGAATGCACATTGTGAATGCAGAAGGCTATCCTGTACTGGATGAGTTGCCGGATCGCAGAATCGGGAGTGTTAATCCAGATTGGAGAGCAGGAATGACCCAATACTTCAGATATAAGAATCTCTCTTTATCAGCCACATTCACCGGACAGATGGGTGGAAATGCTTTTTCCGTCACAAATTTTTCTCTTTCATATCAGGGAAAACTTAATAACTCAGTGGAAGGAAGATATGATGGTCTTGTACATGAGGGCGTAAATGTTATTGAAAACCCTGATGGAACATTCACCTATACAGAAAACACAACAATTACGAGCAATGTAAAAACATATTACAATGCGTATGTCTGGAATCGGAATAACACAGAAATGAACACTTTCAGTACATCATTTCTGAAGCTGAAAAATGTTCGTTTCGATTATCGTTTACCTGAAAGTATGCTTAAGAAAGTTGGATTTATCCAGACAGCCAGTCTGGGTGTGTATGCAACCAACTTATTTTGCATTACTGATTTTCCACAGTATGACCCGGAAACCGGAATGTTGGACGGTGCAAATATTCATAGGGGGATCGAAGTTATGTCATTTCCTATGACAAGGTCCTACGGAGTTAATGTAAAACTTTCATTTTAAAGAAGCTGAATATGAATAATTATAGAATAATATTAACGATCGGGCTTATCTCATTACTCACTTTTGCTTGCACATCTGAGTTTGAAGATATTAATACGAACCCAAATAAAACTACTGTTGGACAGATACAGGCAAATGGCATGTTCGAGCCACTGCTCTATAATGGGGCTAATAACTGGCTGTATTATACATGGTTTTGGAATGATGAGCTGGTGCAGTACACTGCTTTTACTGGAGGCACAACAAGGCAGGAGCATCGCTATTTTATTAGTGACGGTAATTGGCAAAGTGCGTGGAATATGTTTTCAAGGTATGCTAACAATGCCTTACACATGTCAGACTTGAGCATTGATCAGGATGACAAGTCTTTGGAGGCTATTTCTCTTACATTAAAAGTGTTATATATGTCGAATCTTTCTGATATGTATGGTGATATTCCCTATTCAGAAGCTTTTACTGGTCGATTGCTTGAAGGAACTCTAAAACCAAAATTTGATTCTCAGAAGGAAGTGTATGAACAAATGTTTGCGGAATTGGATTCTGCAAACAGTATCTATGCATCAGATCCATTATTCCTTAAGCCTGCATTAGATGGAATGTATGGAGGCTCAATGGAGCAATGGAGAAAATTTAATAATTCTCTCTATCTTCGGTTATTATGCAGAATCAGTGGGCGTAGTGAAATGAATGCTGGTGTTAGAATGACAGAGATACTTGCTGATCCTGATACCTATCCGATGTTTGAATCAAATGACGATAATGCAACTGTTAAGTTTTCAGGACAGGATCCTTATCGAAATAGATTTGCATTGGAAAATGAAGGTGATTTTACAAGCTCAGGTCGTAAACTTACAGAGCAATTAATTGGTATGACTGTGATTGAGGACTTAAGTGGAAATCAGGTTTATGAAGATCCGAGACTGGCAATATTTGGAAAGAAAAACCCAAATACAGATACCAACCCGGATGAAATCTGGATTGGAACAGTAGCAGGTTGTACTGAAGAAGAACAGAGTGCAGCTGATCGTGGTTCTTCATGGCTGAATCATGCAGTTTTCTGTCGTGCTGACGCACCGGCTTATTTTATGGATTATGCAGAAATACAATTTATTCTGGCTGAAGCGGCCTTAAAAGATTTAATTTCCGGAGGTGAAAGTAAAGCCAAAGAGCATTATACCAATGCAGTTTCAGCTTCTTTGGAGAAGTGGTCTGAATTTGGTCAGTACAGTGAAGTACTGGTAAGTATTAGCCAAGCTGATATTACAACTTTTCTTGCTTCAGATCTGGCATCATGGGACGATGCAATCAATAAAGAAGAGCTTCTGGCAAATCAAAAATTCCTGGCATTGTTCTGGACTGGTATGGAAGCCTATCATGAATACAGACGTACCGGTTATCCTGAACTTACAATTGGTGCCGGAGCCGTTTATAATGATTATATTTTACCAACGCGCTTTGCTTTTCCAAATACGACAATGGCGACAAACAATGATAATGTTCAGGTAGCCCTGGATCGCATGGGAGGATCGAACAATATGAAAACACCGGTCTGGTGGAGCAAACAGGCTATTGAGGAAGAAAAATAATGAATCAAAAATTGAATTCTTATGAAGACTAATAATATTTTCAGACCAAAGAGATTGGTGATAATTACATTTTCAGCATTATTTCTATTGTCATTTTCTTTTATTTCATGTGAAAGTGAAGAAGATGAGGGTGAACCATACTTTCTTATTGAAGGAGAACCAACCGGGCTTTCCGTTGATATGAATATAAATACTTCCAGCTATACAGTGCGTTCAAATCGTGATTGGCAAATTGTAACCCAGGGAGAGGACACCTGGACAAGAGCCTTCCCTGATGAAGGGGACGATGATGGTATCTTCAGCTTTATTGTTGAAGAGAACAGCTTATTTGAAGACCGTATCATGAATTTTGCTTTTATCGTGGATGGAGAGGAACAGCCTGTACTTTTCCGCATCGATCAGGAAGCAAATGTGCCGTATGTCATGGTTGAGAATGGACAATCAAGTATTTTCGTACCTGCTGCAAGTGGACCGTTTACATTGCCAATTACTTCCAATATTGACTGGACATATAGTCTGGATGATGATAGCTGGTTGGAAGAGCTGGATATAAGTGATACAGAAGTTAAATTCTATGCCTCACGAAACAGGGGTGACGAGCGTGCTGCAACGCTAACATTGAGTGGAGTAGATTTTCCGAATGTTCAGGAGGAAGTAGTAATTACCCAGGCTGCAGGACATATCCTTGTTCAAGAGGATTTCAGCTGGCTGACTTATGGAAGTACTGTTCCTTACGAATGGCAGGATGCAGTACGCTACGATAACTGGACATCTGAAGAGCTGGCAAAGGGCTGGGATGTTACTCCCAATGAATTTACCAACAACCAGAAATGCTGTTATGCAATGACCGGTTATGTGAAGCTGGGAAAAACAAACTATGGTGGAGATCTGATAACTCCCAGCCTGGCAATTGAGGGCACGGTCGATTTGAAAGTTACTTTTAAATCTGCAGTCTATATCTCTGCATCTGGCAATGTTGACGACAGAGTATTAAAAGTATTTGCACTAGGTGCAGGTACACCCAGTGTCTCTGAATTTACCATTAACAATGTTCCAAACTCACAGGCTGAAGATGAGGCAGGGATCGTAAATGATATCTGGGATCCGGCCAAAGGATATAGCTTTACAGTTACGGGAGCTACTGTTGACACCCGAATCAAATTCCTGGGTGGAGATTACAGTCTTGCAGGTGTCGGACAAGGCAAAAACCGTATCTTCCTGGATGATATAAAAGTTGAAATAATACAATAAAACTCCTTACTTTGTATAACAAAAGGGGGCCGGATCTCTGAGAGAAGAGCCCCCTTTATTACAAAGGGATAGTAATCTTTTCTATTTCATAATTTGACACTTAGCCTATTATGCAGCATATAATGGAAGACCGGCATAAGAAAATTCTGGAAATACTCAAAGAACAAAAAAGGGTTAAAGTCCACGATCTGAGTAAGTCCTTAAATACTTCAATGGTTACTATCAGAAAGGACCTGATAATTCTGGAAGGAAAAAGATTGTTGTTTAGAAATCATGGAGGCGCTTCACTGGAAAGCCCCTATGTAAACGACAGGCCTGTTAGCGAAAAAGAATTTATTAATGTTTCTGAAAAGGCGGCTATTGGTCAACAGGCTGCTAAAATGATAGAGGAGGATCAATATATTATCCTGGCTTCTGGTACAACGCTACTGGCAATGGCTGAATATATTAATCCACATAATAAACTTACAGTTGTTACTTCAGCATTGAATGTTGGACTGAAATTGAGCCAGAGAGAAAATGTTGAAGTGCTTCAATTGGGTGGATATATAAGGCCGAATTCATATTCTGTAATTGGTCATTATTCTGAAATGATCCTAAAAGAAACTGTTTGTAGCAAATTGTTTCTTGGAGTAGATGGACTTGATCTGAAATATGGACTGACAACTACAAATGCTCTCGAAGCCCATTTGAATAAGAATATGATTAATTCTGCAAAGGAGGTTTTTGTTCTCGTTGATTCTACGAAATTTGGAAAGAAAAGCTTTGGCCTTATATGTGGATTGGATCATGTTGATCATATTATTACAGATAATAAAATTGATCAGGATACCGCAAAGGAAATACGGTCCTTAGGAATAGACCTTATCATTTGTGATTGATTTATTAGATTTTCAAACTTTTCAATATTAAATAATTTTATTATGTATTATCCATTCCGGTTGATAGTGTTATTTCTGCTTGGTATGATATCATGCTCATCTTGTAATTCAGGAGCTACTGAAAAAAACGGAAATAATAATGCTAGTCCAAATATCATAATTTTTCTGGCTGATGATATGGGTTATTCAGACTTGGGATGCTATGGAGGTGAGGTCAATACTCCGAATATTGATCTCCTGGCAGCGGAAGGGGTGCGTTTTTCCCAGTTTTATAATGCTGCCCGTTGTTGTCCAACCCGCGCTTCTCTACTTACAGGTTTATATCCTCACCAGGTAGGCATGGGAGCCATGGTAGTTACAAAAGGAGCAAAGCCTGAAGGCGCATATAAGGGTTATTTGAGTCACAACTCAGTTACGATTGCGGAAGTCTTGAAACAGAAGGGATATTATACGGCGGCGTCAGGAAAATGGCATGTTGGAGAGAAGCACCCAAATTGGCCTACAGACAGGGGCTTTGATAACTACTTTGGTTTAATTAGTGGTGCCGCAAATTATTTTGATATCACTCGAGGAAAAAGAGAAGGAATAGTAAGACATTTTGCTATTGACAGTACTGAATTCCTGCCCAACAAAAAGGACTTCTATATGACCAGTGCAATCACGGAGAATGCCATTAAGTTTTTACATATTGCAGATACAAAAGAACAACCCTTTTTCCTGTATATACCTTACACCGCACCACACTGGCCTTTGCACGCATTACAGGAAGACATTGAATTATATCGCGGAAAATTTATGAAAGGCTGGGATGAGCTTCGAAAAGAGCGTTATGACAGAATGTTGGAGATTGGGCTTCTGGAAAAAAGCTGGCCATTAAGTGATCGGGATCCTAAAGTGCCTGCCTGGGAAACTCTTAGCGAGGATCAAAAAGAAAGAAGTGACCTGCTCATGTCTATCTATGCTGCACAAATTCATCGTTTGGATCAGGGTGTAGGTGAAGTAATGAAACAATTGGAGTTGATGGATGAAGCAGACAATACTATTGTATTGTTTCTTTCAGATAACGGAGCAAGCGAAGAGTATGATGTTCTTGGATCTGATTTTTGGGGAAATTTTTGGGAAGGAGATGCTACCCCGGGAAGCGGTGATTCTTATTATAGTTATGGCGCAGCATGGGCAAACCTGAGTAACACTCCATTCCGACAGTACAAAAAGAGAATTCATGAAGGAGGAATTTCAACCCCATTGATTGTTAGATGGCCCAATCATATCTATGAAGAAGGAAGTATTATTCATCAACCTGGTCATATTATCGACATCATGGCCACTATTTGTGATATTGTAGATGCTGAATATCCTGAAACCTATAATAATAAAGCCATACCGCCTCTTGCTGGTAAATCATTTGCTCCATTACTAAAGGGAGAAAGCAATTTAGATTCTGAAGCAATTTATTGGGAACATCTTGGAAACAGAGCGGTCAGAGAGGGAAAATGGAAGCTTGTAGCCATGGAAGGAGAGCCATGGGAACTATATAATCTATCTACTGACAGATCTGAAACAAACAACTTAGTTGAGAGTGAGATTGAAATTACCCAACACTTAAAAGGGAAATATAAAGATTGGGCAATAAAAGTCGGAGTTAAATAAAAAAAGCGGAAGATAATAAAACCTTCCGCTTTGTAATAAGGTACACCACACCGGATCTATCTTGAACTTATTATTGCTATGGGATCTTTCTCTTTTAAACAATTTAGCAGAGACTGTATTTGACCCGGACAGAAATTTTAAATAATCAAAATGACTTTGGAATCATTATTTCTGAACGAATAAAACGATGTAGTTAAGAGAACAAGTTCTGAAGGATGCTATCGATACCGACCTGATTATCACAAAGCGTGAAAGAGGGAATGTAGAAGATAAAGGTATGAATCATATCTATATTAAACCAAGAACTCCTCAATTAAATGGTAAAGTGGAGCGTTCTCATCGAACCGATAAGGAAGAGTTTTATCAATTACTAACTTATACTGATGATGTTGATTTAAATAAAAAATTAGAGGCTTGGGGTAATTTTCATAACTTTAACAGACCGCACGGAGCATTTGATGGAAAAATACCTTATGAAACACTTAAATGTCTCTTAGGTTAACATCAATTTTGTCCACGTAGGT
This sequence comes from Bacteroidales bacterium, assembly GCA_030589895.1. Classification (GTDB taxonomy): domain Bacteria; phylum Bacteroidota; class Bacteroidia; order Bacteroidales; genus JAUUZQ01. The sequence goes on along the minus strand of JAUUZQ010000010.1, from coordinate 19,132 downwards.
ATGACGTATTACAGGTGAGGTTGTTTTTCATATGATGGAAATAACAAAAATCCAATAGAACTTTCAAAAATGAAACAAGGATTATTTACTTTGATAACATTGCTTGCAGTTATTCTAACTGGATGTTTGGGCTGCAAATCTCCTGCTTCAGAGAAGCAAGAGGAACAGGATTCAGTAAAACCAGGAATTCTTCCCGTTGAGGCATGTGGAGTATGGAGCTGGTATTCAACCGGAGGTGCTCCCAACAAGTGGGATGGTAAAATTTCTTCTGATGAGACCTATCCTCATCTGAAAGGAATTCCCATCGTAATTGGCTGGAATAAACTGGAACCTGAAGATGGAGTATATAACTGGAACCTTATTGATGATATTATTAAAAAAGCTGCTGCTCACGACAAATATGTATTTACACTACTTTGGCTAAATCCGGTAAATGCTGAGTGGCTATATGAAAAAGGTGTTCCTAAGGTTGAGATCAATTCGTTTAAAAGAGACCCACATTTCTCCACCCTTCCTTATCCTATGGATGAGAAGTATAAATACTATTCAGAAAGGATTATAGTAAAACTTGCCGAGCATTTAAGAAGTCTTCCTCCGGAACTATTTGAGCGAATAATCTTTCATCAGGTAGTAGAAGGATCCACAGGAGACGGATTCTGCTATAAAGGCGATCCGATCGATCCAAAATACAATGTCTCAAGAGATGAATGGCCCGAATACCAGAAATATATCAGAAAATTTACCGTAGATGCTTTTATGGAAAAGGAAAGCGGTTTGCCTGAGATTCCTTTATTGATCCATCTTATGACTGATGGGGATATGACCTGGGGCGCAGAGCAGTATAACGGATTCCTGACAAAAAAAGGAGTAGCTTCTCATTTCTACCATAGCAATTATTCACGCTCCAAATCATTGGTTTACGAACCATACAATACATCTGGAAATGAATTAGAAAGGCCCGTTTATAGCCGTGGAGAAGGTGAAACCATGTGGATGAGACAATGGTTTAAAAAGGACTCATTGCAAAATCTGTATTGGAGCGCTTTCCATGCCTTGCATTGGGGTTTGGATATTTGGAATATTCCTGAACATATTTTAGAAAATCCTCGCTGGTATCCTGCATTGGATGTATTTAATAAATATGCAGGAAATAAGTTTCCTGCAACATCTCCTTATGCTTTTGCTGCACTAAAGGATGAGCTAAATGCTGATGATACCATCCGCTTTCTCGAAGACACTTATGGAGTTGCCAGTAAAAGTAATACAGATAGAGTATTGAAAATTTGTTCTGCCTATGCAGATCATGGAGCCATCGTTGAAGATCTAGAAGCAAGTCTTGCAGAAAGCCACAATAGCCGAAGCAGAGAAGGATATAACGATGTAGGATGGAATAGGATTGATACTGATTATTGTATGTATTTGTATTCAATAGATCAAGCTGAAACAAGTATAGGCTGGTGGCATCTTGACCCAAAAGACCAACCCTACGGTCGCTTTGGCAGGGGTTTTGAGCATGAAACCAAAAAAGACACACTGTTCTTTAAATTTCATGAAAATTTTTTCAACGAAATTGAAAGCAAGAATCAAGAAATCACATTCCGGATCGTTTGGCTGGATAACAGCGAGGGTTCCTGGAAATTCTCTTACACTGCAGGTAATGGGGAATTTAAAACAGCAAAAACATTCAAGGGTGAAGGCAGCCACCGATGGAAAGAGGAATTCATAAGCATTAGCGATGCTGTATTTCAAGGGGATGGTCCAAGGGGTGCTGATATTGCACTGATAAACTCAGACCATACAGATGAGATTTTTCATCTGATTGAAGTTGAACGAAACGTAACGGGAAGAAAAATTCAAGAATATATAAATTAGTCAAAAAGTAAAGATCATAATGAGTCACAGACACTATTCCAGAAGAACATTTGTAAAGTCTGCCGGATTTATTGCCGGAGCAGCAGCACTTCCATCTTCATTATTTGGTAGAGAATTGTTCTCAGCCATAGATAAACCAAACCTTGCATTCATTGGAACTGGAGGTAGAGGCGCAAAGAACATCGCAAATTTCGAGGGACTGGCAAATTATATTGCATTTGTAGATGTAAATTCTGAATCAAGAACAGTGAAGCAAGTCAGGGCTTCTTATCCAGGTGTACCTTTTTTTAAAGACTACAGGAAGATGTTCGACAAGATGACTAAGGAGATCGATGCAGTAGTAATTAGCACTCCGGACCACTCTCATTTCGCAGCTGCGATGTGGGCGATCAAGGTAGGGAAACATGTGTATGTGGAAAAGCCTCTTACGCACACTATTGAGGAAGCACGCGTTTTGAAAGCTGCTGCCAAGGAAGCGGGAGTGGTTTCTCAAATGGGCAACCAGAGCTATTCAAACGATGGAATTCGTGTGTGTAAAGAATGGATAGACAGCGGTCTGATTGGAAATGTAACTGAAGTAATCCAATGGACCGACAGACTGACTCCTGGACAAACTCCTGTTTTGGGAACCGGATTTCCGGCCCGAGAGCCTGTTCCAGAAGGGCTGGATTGGAAGCTTTGGCTCAATGTAATAGAGAAGACTGAATATCATTCAAACATACAAGGCAATTGGCGAGGATGGTGGCGCTTTGGTTCTGGTGCCCTGGGAGATATTGCTTGTCACATGATGGGAATCCCTTTTTACGCTCTTGATCTGGGAATTCCTAAAACCGTATCGGCCAGTAAACGAGGCGGGGATGATTTGCGCTGCCCTGTGCAAAGTAAAATTGAATATGAATTTGGGACTTCAGATCAGGCTGATCCTTTGAAATTGACCTGGTATGATGGTTTCAGAAGGAAAGACGGAAAGCAAAAAATCTATGAAGGTTTCGATAAAAAATTCCTGCCCCACTTCCCGGAGATGTTTCCAGAGAAAAATCCGAATGCATTGTCAGACAATGGGCAGTTTATTGTGGGGGATTCAGGTTTGATCTATATTCCTGCAATGCACCTTGGAAAACAACCTGTGTTATTACCGGAAGAGAAATGGGAAGACCTTAAAAATAAGCTACCCGAACCTATTCTGGAGCGAGTGGGTAATCATTGGCTGAATTTTATTGAAACGATACAGGGAAAAAGAAAAACTACATCGTCGAATTTCAATGTTGCTGCCAACCTTACAGAGATTGTGTTGCTGGGAAACCTGGCACTACGCTCTGATAGTGACATAAAATGGAACAAGGAAAAGATGGAATGTACTGGGAATCCACTCGCAAGCGGATTAGTTTCAGAAATTCCTGCTCATACTGAATTTCTTCCGAAATAGCACTTTCTAATAAATGGAGAATCATGAAAATATTAACGTTACTATTCCTTATCACAATTCAATCAATTGTCCTGGCTCAAAAGGTAGAACCTGTTCCTGAATTTATGGGAGACTGGGCCGGTAGCTTTACCGACCAGAGAGAAGATTATGATTTGGTGGCAAGGGTTATCGGACTTGGAGAAAAAGAATATAGAGTTCAGATCTTGCCAGAGTTTGATAAGCGCGCACCACTCTTTCTGGATGTAGTGGCAGAAGAAGAAAACGGCCGCCTCAAGTTCAATACTGATGAATGGTCAGGCACAATTGTAAATGGCGTATTCAATGGGATAAGGACTGAACAAAGAGAACCCAGGGAATATTCATTGGTAAAAATATTGCGAGAATCTCCTACAGCAGGTCTATTGCCATCAAAGGATGCCGTTATTCTTTTCGATGGTTCCGGATTTGATGAATGGATGCATCCTAATAGGTCAGGAGAGGAACCTGCGTATGCAATTATCGACAAGGCAATGCAAATTCATCCGGGGGAGAAAAGAAAAAATGGGAAACGACAAAAAAATGACTTGGTGACGAAACGTTCCTTTTCCAGCATCCAGATGCATCTTGAATTTTTTATACCCTACCAACCCTCAAATCGAAGCCAGGGACGAGGGAACAGCGGTCTTTTTCTTCAGAATTTCTATGAAGTGCAGATCCTTGATAGTTATGGATCTGATGGATTGTGGAATGATTGCGGAGCCCTTTACAAAATGTCACCTCCCAAAGTAAATGCTTGTTACCCCCCTGGGCAATGGCAAACTTATGATATTACCTATGAGAGTCCGGTTTATAATGCTTCAGGAAAGAAAATTTCAAATGCTTTCATAACGGTGATTCATAACGGCGTTATCATTCATCACCACACCGAGCTGGTACACCCCACAGCAAATTCGCAAGCTCAAAGGAAAAAAGACTTTGCCCCTGCTGCACAAGCGCCCCTTAAGATACAGGACCATTCAAATCCTGTGAAATTCAGAAATATTTGGGTGAGGGAATTAAATAAAAATTGACCATAAATTTTATGGCTACTGATATAACAACTACAAGATGAAAACCGACACAATGAAAACCGACACAATGAAAACATTTATTTTTGTTAGCATTCTTGCATTCTGCCTTCCCCAAGAGGCCCGTTCTATCGACCCTCCAAATATAGTATTTGTACTCATTGATGATATGGGCTGGAATGCGCTCAGTTGTTATGGGAATAAGCATGTGGAGACACCGCACATAGACAGACTGGCAAATGAGGGAATGAAATTTACTGATGCTTATGCCATGCCACAGTGCTCTCCAACCCGCTTTACTTTCTTGACGGGACAATATTGTGCCAGAACAAACATGAATGCTGTTGTTAAGGAAAAGCATGTACTGCCTTTCGCACGAATGGTTCAGCCTGAATCTACGCGTATTCTGCCTCCCGAGGCAGTGACCATTGGAAAGGTAATGCGCGAAGCGGGCTATCATGTTGGTACAATCGGTAAGTGGCATGTGGACCTCAGGGAATCAATAAATAGACAAATGCTGGGAAAAGATAAATACCTGGACCAATATGGCTTTGACTATATGCCGATCAATAATGGTATACTGGATGAACCTAAGGAAGTGATGAATTATACACAAGCAACATTAGACTACCTAGATGCAAACAGGAATCAACCTACACTTGCCTACCTTGCCCACCATACGGTTCATACCAAGATGTTGGCCCCTGCCGAATTAATCGAAAAACATGTGGCTCGTGGTTATAAAAAAAGCCCAACAGCACAAGGAGTTACTGAGGATAGACCTACTGCAGATTTTCTGGCAATGATCGACTACCTGGATCAAAGTATTGGTTTGTTAATGGACGGGATTCAGGCACTTGACCTGCCACGTGAGACGCTTGTTATTTTCATGTCTGACAATGGAGGACTGTCCAGGGTATGGGATTGTTCTCCGCTACGAAGGGGAAAAGGTTCAGAGTATGAAGGAGGCGTACGTGTACCCTTGATTATGCACTGGCCCGGCAGAATTAAGGCAGGTAAGGTAGTTATTGAACCTGTTCATATAGTAGATTTATTTCCCACCTTGATGGAACTTGCTGAGGCTGAAGTTGAAGAGGACTATATACTGGATGGCAAAAGCCTTGTTCCCCTGATGTTGCAGAAAGGCAATTTCACCAGGGAAGCAATATATATGAATACTCCTCTATATATTCCGCACTACAGCAAAACACCAAGCTGCTTCATTAGGATGGGAGACTACAAACTAATAAGGTTTTATGGAGACTACATCGATGAATCAGATTTACAAAAGATTGTCTCCCAGGCAAAAATTGAATTATTTGATGTTAGGAATGACATTTCTGAACAGTTTGATCTGGTAGAAGCTATGCCTGAAATTGCATTGAAAATGGAAGTTATGCTTGACAAATGGTTAGAAGAGACAGAAGCAAAAAAGCCTATTGAGAATTCTAATTTTGATGAGGGAAAATGCAAATACGCAAGTTCTCATAAGGTAGACGAAAATGGAAGCGTTTTGATCCTGGAGGAAAAGTAACTTGTCTCAAAAAAGAGAGTTAAAGATTTGACTATAGAAAGTACATATATTACAAAGAACTCACGAAAATGATATTAAAAAGACTTTCCCTTTGGGTTATTATTCCGGTTTTTTTCTTTCAAGGGTGCAAGACGGAAGTCATAAAGTTTCATTATGATAATCCCCCGCTATTTTTATCTGCAGATTCAGTGAAGGATGCGCTGGGATCTTTTTCCATTGAAGATCTTCCCAATGTTGCTCCTAAAAACACTATAGGTCTGAATGACAATAGTTCTCTTATTGCAAAAAAGATGTGGTTGATTGCGCTGAATGATATCGAACAGAACCTGGTTAGCAATGATTATGGAACTTATTTTGCTGCAGGAAGAAGATATACAGAGCGAGTATATACCAGGGATATTGCATTTGCTGGGATTCTTGGCTTAAATGCCATATACCCAGAAGAGATGAAACGTTCACTTGAGATCACAAGAGAGCTTAGATCTGCGCTAGGATATAAGGTGTCTGCTCCTCATGTTGTAAAGGAAATTGATGTTCCCTGGGAAATCTTTTCAGAATCAGAAAAGGATGTGATGGCCGCCTTCAGAACAAACAGTATCACACGTAGAACAGATGATGTAGTTTGGATCTGGGCTACCTATGATCTCTTTACCCAACACCCTGAATTAGCCAATTGGGAATGGCTTTTTAACAAAGGCACAGAATACTTTGAGACGTTTTACAATCCATGGTTTGATGACGATGATGGCTTGTATAGGTGTCAACCTGCTTTTCAGGATATTGAAAGTACTGCCTATCCTGATAGCCTTAATATTTCAGATTGCGTATTAATGAAAGGAACATCGACCAACTGCATATACTACAAAGCGATGTTGTCGCTGGCAGATGCAGCGGAAAGAAGTCAGCAAGCTAATGTGATTGTCGCAGACTGGAATGAAAGAGCTAAGAATCTAAAATCCGCCATTCTTAAAGAGTTAATACTTCCTGATGGGACACTTAGCTATTATAAGGATCGACATGGAAATGTCATGATCAATCAGCATAACCTGGGCTCAGCATTCGCTATCATCTTTGGAATATTGGAAGGAGAAGAAGCTTTAAAGGCGATAAAGGATTATCCGATGAACGACAGGGGAATACCTCTTATACATCCGTTTTTAAGAGATAATCATGGGCCACATAACCAGGCATCCTGGCCATTTTGCTCCACCTTTTTTCTTTGGGCGAAAGAACTGGCTGAAAATAAGGATTATACTGATTACAATGCTGCGCTGCTGGCAAGAACAATGGGAACTAAACTGGCCGCAGATCGAAATAAAAACTGGGGCGGATTTGGATCATTTCATGAGAAAGTACAACTACCTTCAGGTATTATTGATGGCTCAGGCCAGCAGCTTTGGACCTCAGCTTCATATATTAATATTTGTTTGAGGGCAGGTCTGGTTGATTTCTCAGTCCCAAAATATGCTTCTATGACTGCCCGGCTTGATAGTTATGTTGGGGAAGTAATGGCAGAATTAAGGGAACTGGCTAATGTTGAGGCTCCCGAAAATAACAGATTAAAAGAATGAATATGCATTCACGAATAGCAGTAGTAATATTTTGTATCCTATCTTTAGGATTTCAGGCTTGTACTTCAAGTGACACATTAAGTTTAAAACCGAATATCATCGTCTTCCTTGTCGATGATATGGGCTATTCGGATCTGGGTTGCATGGGTTCTGAGATAAGTACTCCGAATCTTGATCAGCTTGCAGCCCAAGGAAGCCTCTTCACAGAAATGCACAATACTGCTAAATGTTACCCCACCAGGGCCACTTTGCTTTCAGGCGTTTATTTTCAACAAACTAACCGGGACTTTGATAACACTGTTCTCATCTCAGAGATTTTGAAAGAAAACGGGTACAAAACATTTTGGTCAGGTAAACACCATGCCAACTTTGATCCACGTACAAGAGGTTTTGATCGTTTTTATGGTTTTCTGGGAGGAGCCATTAATTATATTAATCCTGGAAATGCACCAGCGCCGGGAGGCAGAATGCCTGCATACATAGGATACTATACCTGGATATTGGATCAGGATGGATCTCATACACCTTACATTCCTGATGATCCAAACTTCTATTCTACAGATATTTTCACAGATAAGGCCATTCAATGGATTAATGAATATAAAAATGATAATGATCCGTTTTTTATGTATGTAGCCTACAACGCACCACATTGGCCCCTTCATGCTAAAAAGGAAGATATGGAGAAGTATAAGGACTTATACAAAGAGGGTTATGAAAGCGTTCGGAATGAACGATACAAGAAGCAACTTGAGCATGGGGTATTAGATTCAGAAAGCAGTCCCCTGTCTTCTCCAGATTATATTAGTCCGTGGGAAGAGCTATGTGATGAAGAAAGACAGATAGAATCACAAAGAATGCAGGTATATGCTGCGATGATCGACAACCTTGATCAAAATATTGGCAGGATCATTGAAAAATTGGAGTCAGAAAATGAAATTGATAATACCATTATCTTTTTTCTTTCAGACAATGGAGGATGTGCAGAAAGTCCCGATAAAAGAGTCAATTATCCAAATGGAAACCCAGGCTCAATGGGAGAAGTCGATAGCTATGAGTCTATCCGGAGATCATGGGCAAATGTAGCTAATACTCCATTGAGATATTATAAAACAGACAGTTATGCAGGCGGAATACGAACACCTATGATAGCATTTTGTGGGAAGAACATCAAATCAAAAATTCAAATAAGCAGTGAGAAAATCCATTTGATAGACTTAATGCCCACCATTTTAAGTTTGACGAACAGCAGCTCTGATAATTATTCTGAATATATCTTTGATCTTCCGGGAGTCGACTTCTCAGCATCATTAAGAGGAGCTAAAGTAGAGCGAGATGATCCTATGTATTTTCAATTCAATAATGGAAAAGCAATTATTGAAGACAATTGGAAGCTTGTAGCGAAGGGTAACAAGGAATGGGAACTATTCGATCTAAGTCGTGACAAGACCGAAACGACAAATCTATCAGACAAGGAACCTGAGGTGTATGATGATCTTATCGAAAAGTGGAATCGCTGGGATCAATCCAATTCAGACATAAAAGAAGAAACACGGTAGAAGCAGATTCCCGTATTTTCCTTTCGCCATCTTTACCCACTTCCTTCTTTCTCTTTCCCTTCCTTATATAGTATTCCGCCCAGTTAGTAAGTGATGTCCAGTATCGCCGAAAGGTTGGGGGGAAGAAGGAGTCTTATTCTGGGCCGTAACGCCTATTAGCCGGATTCAATTTTAAGTTCGATATTTCCTGAAAAGATCATTTTTGACGGAAAAAATTATCGAACACCCAGATTGAACGAAGTGCTGTAACAGATCTTATTGATTGACAAGAAATTAGGAGAAAATAAAAACGGACAACTTCAATTTTTGATGAAGTTGTCCGCTAAAGTACACCACACCGTTAGTATCTCGAACTCATTATTGCAGCAAGATCTTAATCTTCTACTCAATTTAGCTGGGTCAGGGTCCTTAAACCTGAGACAATAGAGTTGATGTCGGAGATCCACCTGGATACAGGAGACTATTATTTAGGACCGGACTTCACTGTGCTTTCTGAGAAAACCACATTTAGCAATGCCCGGGCAGTCGGCAGTTACAGTAGGAATACATATTTTGGAACCTCCTACTGGATCGATCCAAAAAAAGAAATTATTGCCATTCTGATGCTACGGATTTATCCTATCGAGAATTATGGCATTTATAATTCCTTTGAAGATGCTGTTTACTAAGCATTAAATTAGCAGGAATTTAACCGCTTATATGTTTTCTGTACTGAACAGGTGATTGTCCAATACTTTTTTTGAATACCCTGGTGAAGTAGAATGGATCGGAGAAACCCAGGACTGCTGAGATTTCATTGATCCTCTGGGTGGTCAGATCGAGCAGCTGACAGGCTTTCTGAACCCGAAGGTTGTTCATATACTCAATAGGCGTTTGAGATGTGTTTTCTTTAAATATCATGCAGAAGTGGGAGACAGAAAGCCCACAATGCCCTGCAATCTCTTCCAGTCTTATTTTTTGTCCAATCATTCTTTTCATATATGTAATAGCCATTGTTGTTGCATCTTCATATTGAGGGTTCCTGATCTTTGCAAACTGCTGTTCAAACTTGAATGTTGCCAGGAGATGCATCAGTACGATCCCCGCATATTCAAGATTATTTTCAGTATAATCTGATTCAAGGCTATAAAAGATTTCATCGAATATTTTTATTCTTTCCTCCCTATAGTCCTCAGAGTCCATCATTGGTGTAGGCAGAATGAAATCCCCGGAGACAAAACTATCGGCCTTCTCCCCGGAAAAATGGATCCAGTAAATTGTCCAGGGATTATCAGTGCCACTTGCGTAGGTATGAGGAGTATGCTTGGGAATAAAACAATATTGATCCTTTGTCATTCGAAACCTCTCACTTCTCACAGATATCCAGCCCGTTCCTTTTACACAATATATAAGAATATTTTGCATGCTTCCTTGTTCTCTTTTCCTGAAATGATCTTTGGCATCAGGAAAATAGCCAATATCGGTTACATAGGAATATTTGCTTATATCATTATTAGAAAGATGTTTAATAATATTATTCGGCAAGATGATCATTCTCTGACCGCTAAAATCTTCTGTTTTAATCATGCTTGTATATATTTTGTAAAAATAGTAATATAATACAGGTATTTCAGAATATTTTCTATTTATTCGCACTGTCCCTTCATATACATTTATATGGCAGGTTTCATCTGGAAATGAGCACTGGCATTATTAATTATAATGGTATGAAAGTTAAAGTTTGGAAGGAAAAAGTGATTATTCCAACATATGAGATTGGGAAACCAGAAAAGAATCCAATTTTTCTGGAAAAGAGGGTATATCAGGGAAGTAGTGGTGCAGTTTATCCGCATCCGGTGATTGAGAAGATTTCTGATGAGGTAAGAGAGAAAGAGTGGCAGGCATGTTTCCTTGAGAACGAATATCTTAAAATTATGATCCTGCCGGAGCTGGGTGGACGGGTGCAAATGGCTTTTGATAAAACGAAGAACAGGCACTTTGTCTATTATAATGAGGTGATAAAACCTGCCCTGGTAGGCCTCACCGGACCATGGATCTCTGGCGGTATTGAGTTTAACTGGCCCCAGCATCATCGTCCCAGTACCTATGACCCAGTGGATTTTACCATAGAGGAGAATGCAGATGGAAGTAAGACAGTCTGGTGCAGTGAAATTGAGCGGATGTTTCGTACCAGGGGCATGACAGGTTTTACGCTTCATCCCCAGCATGCTTACTTAGAGATCAAGGTCAGGCTTTATAACCGGACCTCACAAGCCCAGACATTCTTGTGGTGGGCCAACCCTGCCGTTGCCGTTAATGAACATTATCAATCCGTTTTTCCTCCTGATGTGAATGCCGTATTCGATCATGGGAAAAGAGATGTCTCCACCTTCCCGGTCGCAACGGGTACTTATTATAAGATGGACTATTCTTCCGGTGTGGATATTTCTAAATACAAGAATATTCCGGTACCAACATCCTATATGGCCATTGAGTCGAAATACGATTTTGTGGGTGGTTTTGAGAATGATTCGCAAGGAGGCTTGCTACATGTGGCAAATCACCATGTTTCACCCGGAAAAAAGCAATGGACATGGGGTAATGGAGATTTTGGGGAAGCATGGGACAGAAATCTCACTGACAGGAACGGCCCCTATATTGAATTGATGTGTGGGGTTTATACCGATAACCAGCCGGATTTCTCCTGGCTAATGCCCTACGAGGAGAAATCATTTTCACAGTACTTCATGCCTTACAGAGATATTGGAGTTGTTAAAAATGCAACAAAGGATATCATGTTAAATCTTGAGATCACAAAAGAGAAGGCTCATGTGAAAATATTTACTACCGGTATATTCAAAGATTCCAGGATCATTCTTACAGGAGGCGGGAAGGGTTTCCTTGATACGCAGCATAGCTTTACCCCTGAAACTTCCTATTCAAATATACTTGAGATCGACGCTGACATTGCAGATCAGGACTATCATCTTGAAGTGCTTGATAATAGCGGAAATCTTTTGATCCATTGGTCCCCGGAAGGGGAAAACCCTGAGTCAATCCCCGAAGCTGCTGTTGCGGCCCTTTTACCTGAGGAGATAAAGTCGGTAGAGGAGCTTTACCTGAATGGATTGCACCTGGAGCAATACAGGCATGCGACCTATGACCCAACAGCATATTACCGTGAAGGACTAATGCGGGATCCTGGGGATATCAGATGTAACAACGCTCTTGGTTTATGGCTGTTTAGAAGAGGCAAATTTGCACAGGCAGCATCCCATTTCCAAACTGCCATCTCTACTCTTACAAAAAGAAATCCGAATCCCTATGATGGTGAACCACTGTTTAATATGGGCTTGTCGCTCAGACTACAAGGGAAGGATGCGGATGCATACAGGTATTTCCACAAATCGGTATGGAATGCCGCATATATGGACAGTGGATATTTTCAGATTGCGCAGATCGATGTAGCTGAGAATAACTGGACTTTGGCCCTTGAAAATGTTGACCGGTCGCTTAATAGAAACTGGACAAATCATAAAGCGAGGCACCTGAAAGCTGCTATTCTCAGAAACCTGTCTGAGAACGATCAGGCACTTATTTTATGTGAAGGATCTCTTGCACTCGATCCATTTAATTTCGGGGTATTATATGAAAAACACCTCTTAAATGATCTTTCTGCGCTTGATGAATTCACCAGCTTACTCCGGGGCAATATTCATAACTATATTGAAATTGCACTTGATTACGCCTGGGCAGGTTTGCACCAGGAGGCTGTTTCTGTGCTGGATTTGGGCATTAAGCTCCAGGAAAATGCCTACCCAATGGCCTATTATTACAAAGCATGGATATTGAATAGAGGCGGTTTGACAATGGAGGCCAAGCAGGCGATACTATCCGCAGAAGAATGCCTGCCCGACTACTGTTTCCCTCACCAGCTTGAGTCTGTTTTGGCATTGCAATTGGCAATAGAATTGAATCCAACAGGATCTAAAGCACCTTATTATCTTGGTAATTTCTGGTATAACGCTCGACAATATGATGAAGCATTGTCATGTTTTGAAAAGTCGGCAGAGCTGAATGATACATTTTCGATTGTCTTCAGAAACCTGGCCCTTGCATACTTCAATAAGTTTGATCAGGAGGAAAAAGCGCTAGCTTGTATGGAAAAAGCAGATGAACTTGCACCTAATGATGCAAGGCTGCTAATGGAATTAAATCAACTATATAAAAAAACGAATAGATCGATAGATTTTCGCTTTGATTTGCTTCAAAAGAAAAAGGAGTTGGTGATTGAAAGGGACGATCTCTACCTGGAGCGTGTAGAACTCTATCTCTTAAAAGAAGATTACAAGAGCGCCTATGAAATGGTGATGAGGCGAAATTTTCATCCTTGGGAAGGTGGTGAGGGAAAAGTTTCCGGTGCATATGTTAGAAGTTTATTGGGATTGGCACGCCTCGCTATTGAATGCAAAGATTTCCAGGGAGCAATACACTTTCTGGAGAAGTTGAGATCCTTCCCTCATAATCTGGGCGAAGGAAAGTTAGTTGGGACCCAGGAGAACAGGATGAATTATTGGCTGGGTTGCGCTTACGAGGGCCTTGGGGAAACCGAAAAGGCCAGATCAGCTTGGAAGGAAGCGTCATCAGGTATAAATGAACCTGTCATGGCATGGTATTATAATGATCAACAGCCTGATATTCTTTACTTTCAGGGAATAACACTATTAAAACTTGGGGAAAGCAAAGCTGCCATGATTTGTTTTGATAATCTGATAGAATTTGGTGAGAAGCATGCTGATGATGAAGTCAAGATCGAATATTTTGCTGTCTCCTTGCCAGATCTTCAAATTTGGGAAGATGATCTTTCCCTGCGGAATAAGAATCAATGTCACTATTTAATGGGCCTGGGATATAAGGGGAAAGGTGAATTTGGAAGGGCGAACAAATATTTTCAAAAAGTTTTAAAGAATGATCCAGCTCATGCAGGTGCAAGAGAAAATGCAGGATAGGCATTTGGGTCAAACTTGCTCAAAATGATCAAAGAGGAGTATTTGCCCAATGAAATTAAGTATTTATCATAGTTTTATTCTTTTTCATTTACGATCTTGCATTGTAATATAGGTTTCAGAAAGTTAATCGCATAGGCATGTCAAAGTACAACATTAAGTATGTTCTCGGAGTGGCCATGATCGGAGCTTTGGGTGGTTTTTTATTTGGATACGACTGGGTTGTCATTGGAGGAGCAAAACCTTTTTATGAAAAGTTCTTTCTGATCAGTGAGATTCCCAATATGCAGGGCTGGGTAATGAGCAGTGCTTTGCTTGGCTGTGTCATTGGCGCCATGAGTTCGGGTGTGATAAGCGATAGGTATGGACGAAGGATCGCTTTATTTATTGCAGCGGCTTTATTTACAACTTCTGCGATAGGAACAGGTGCTTCTAACACCTTGAATTGGTTTGTGTTTTATAGAATCTGGGGAGGATTGGGAATCGGACTGGCATCTTCTGTTTCTCCCATTTTTATTTCTGAGTTATCACCGGCATCCATCAGGGGGAGGTTTGTATCACTAAATCAGCTTACTATCGTAGTCGGTGTGTTGCTGGCACAAATAATCAATTGGCTGATAGCACAACCTGTTCCTGAAGGAGCCACGAGCCAGGCGATCCTTGATTCCTGGAATGGGCAAATGGCATGGCGATGGATGTTTTGGGCAGAATCTATACCTGCACTATTATTTTTTGTGCTGCTCTTCTTTGTTCCGGAAAGTCCGAGGTGGCTCGTGAAAGAGGGAAAGCATAAAGAGGCAGGAAGTATATTAAAGAAGATCGGTGGGGGTCAATATGCAAAGGATAGAATTGTCGACATAAAGGAATCGTTTGGAGCAGCCTTAGAAAAGATCCCCTATAAAATATTGCTGTCAAAAGCGATTTTCCCCATTGTGTTCCTGGGGGTATTTCTGGCATTTTTCCAACAATGGTGTGGAATAAATGTAGTATTCAATTATGCAGATGAGATTTTTTCTGCTGCTGGATTTGGCGTGAGTGATACCCTTTTTAATATTGTTATTACCGGCATTGTCAACCTGGTATTTACCTTTGTTGCCATAAGAACTGTCGATAATTGGGGTCGGCGTGCGCTGATGATCTTTGGATCCCTGGGCCTGTCGATCGTTTATCTATTCGTAGGAGCCAGTTATTATTTCAAACTGGATGGACTAATCGTCCTTATCTTTATTCTATCCGGTATTTCAGTGTATGCCATGACGCTGGCACCCGTTACCTGGGTTGTACTTGCTGAGATCTTTCCAAATAAAGTCAGGGGTACAGCCATGGCGATTGCCACTTCTGCATTATGGATAGGTAGTTTTCTACTAGTCATTCTTTTCCCGATTCTAAATAATGCACTCGGTGCTCATGGCACATTTTGGGTATATGCCGGGATCTGTTTTATTGGATTCTTGTTTATACTTAAAAAGCTACCTGAAACAAAGGGTAAAACCCTTGAAGAGGTTGAACAGTTTTTTATAGAAAAGAAATAGATCATTTACCAGTTTAATACCATGGGATATATATACTTCTTCCCGGTTTTTAGTTTTTTACACGCATCCTGCGCTATGAAAAGCAATGAGATTTCTCTAGCTGGTGGATGGGATTTCCTAATGGATAGCACAAATAACCCAGAGACAACTGATATTTCACTTACAAAAGAGTTGATGACATGAAGTTTAAAAATATTTATATAAGCATTGTTTTTCTATTGTTGTTCCCAACAATTCACGGCCAGGAATTCTATTTCGGGAATGATCTTTCATATGTGAACCAAATGGAGGATTGCGGGGCTGTTTTCAAAGAGAATAACGTAGAAAAGGATGTATACGAGATTTTTTCAGACCATGGAACAAATCTTGTCAGGGTCAGGCTTTGGGTTGACCCTTCCTGGTGGCAAGCTCCACTGGTACAACCAACCGGTACCAAATCCTTCTACAACGACCTGGAAGATGTCAAGGAAACGATTCGCAGGGCAAAAGAAAAGGATATGCAGGTTATGTTAGGTATTCATTACTCTGATTTCTGGGCAGATCCAGGAAGACAGCTTATCCCACGAATGTGGTTAGATGTAGCATATGATCAGGATGCGATGAAAGATACTGTTTACTCATATACATACCGCCTTCTTGATGAATTAAATAATGAAGGATTGATGCCGGAATTTGTTAAAGTAGGGAATGAAAATAATTCCGGAATTCTTAAGCATGTCCCGGAAGAAAACGGTTATGAAATTGCAGCAACAGTAAGCAATAACTGGAGCAGGCATGCAGTGATGTATAATGCTGCCATAAGGGCTATTAGAGATATCAGTGCAATTACAGAAATGAAACCAAAAATTGCCCTTCACTTCAGTGGAAACCTGAGCGCACACAACTGGTCTTTCCAAAACCTCATTAGCAAAGGAGTAAGCGATTTCGATATCATGGGAATCTCCTACTATTACTCTTGGCATGGTGGCAGTTTAAAAGAGCTTGAATCCACAATCAAATCCCTGAAACAATCATTTCCTCAATATGAGGTAATGGTTGCAGAAACCGGATATCTATGGTCTACTCAGAACTTCGATCCCTTAGGCAATATAATCAACACTCCAGATCCGGATTACCTGCCGGTCTCCCCCGCCAAGCAACTTGAATACTTGGTTGACTTTACTCGGGCCGTAAAGAGGGGGGGCGGAATTGGGATGATATTCTGGGAGCCGGCATGGGTATCAACTCCATGCAGAACACCCTGGGGAGTCGGATCCTCGCATGATCATGTGGTTTTCTTTGATCCCGAAAACACAAACTTCATGGAAAACGGGGGTGGAATGTGGATGCAGGCTCCTTACTACGAGGATTTGAGTACCTGGAAAGTTTCCTTTAAAGTAGATATGTCTGAAGAGGACGTATCCCAGGGAGTTTTCATCACGGGATCATTTAGCGGAGAACCCTGGGAGCTTATCCCCATGACAAGCGAAGGCGGAAGTATTTATAGCTACTATACATATTTACCTCCTGATTCAGAAGGTGGATTCTATTTTCTGAACGGTCCTGAATGGCAAATGAAAGAAAGCATCCCTACAGATTGTATGCTATATCAGGACAGTTGCAGGAGATATTTCTTAAGCGGAGATGCTAAAGTGTATTCTGTCTCGTGGAGCAGTTGCTCTTCACAAGCACCGGATTCTGTTCAAGTAACTTTCGCAGTGGATATGACCGGGGAAGATATATCCAGAGGAGTATTCCTTACAGGAGACCAAACAGGTAGCCCATGGTCCATCATTCCTCTTTCTGAGTTGAAAGACAGTATTTATTACTGGACTACATACCTCAGGCCAGAAGATGCTGGAGCATATTATTATATGACAACAGATACCTGGGATAATTACAAAGAATTCAGAGAAGAGGTGCCAACAGAATGTGCTGAATGGTGGACCTCAGATAGAGGGTATTCCATAGCAGATCATGATACCATAATTGCGGTTCGGTGGGGGAGCTGTGAAACAATCGACTTGAATACAATAGAAAAGTATACAGAACTGTTATCTGAATTTGAAGTTTTTCCCAATCCCTTCAATAGTAAGCTGATGTTAGTGTTTCCCACACAGACAAAAATATTTGAAATAAATATAATAAATATTGATGGTAGCCTGGTATTTTCTAAGTTGATTTCCGGGACTCTGTCTGAGATCAATCTCGACCTTGATAAGCTCCCGGATGGACCTTATTTACTGGCTGCTAAGACAGAAAAGAAAATATTTAATAGAATAGTAATTAAGCAGAATCTTTGATTCTTTTGTTTATAGCTTAGCGGAGAGTCTTAGAATTAATTCTGTAGATGTATCTTCATTGGAAACTGGATTTTTTTGCGGATATTATAGCTAGGAAGAAATTGGTCAGGAAGTTCTGAGAAGCAGATAGTTTTAATTATAGTTAATGCTTTATTTGTCATGTCTTTATCTATTAAGTTACTGATAGTCATCTGTTCTTTTGGAGCTTCAGCTATTTATGCCCAAAGCCCAAACCAAAATTCCCAGGTATATTTAGACAGTGAGGGTGTTATACGTTGGTCAGGTACTCATCAGGAGGTGGCTTTATTTGGAGCAAATTATTGCCTTCCTTCTGCCTGTGATTACAGAGCAGCCAAATATTTCACTGATGATCTGAAAGCTGAAATCAGAAAGGATATGACACATTTCGCCAGAATGGGATGGGATGGGCTCAGGATTTGTTTCTGGGGAGATTTCCAGAATTCTGACTCACTGGGGAACCTGGTAAGCAATGAACATCTTGATTTGATGGATTATCTAATTTCTGAGGCTAAAAGGAGAGGGATAAAAATGCTTTTTAGCCCGATTGTTACATACAGTTCCCAGTGGCCAGATGCAATGGATGAGAAGGCCCATGGATTTTCTGCGCATTTCAAAAAGTCGGAACTTGGGACCAGTCCGGATGCGATTAAGGCACAGCAAAACTATCTGCGTCAAATTCTGAACCATGTTAATCCATATACTGAAACGGCCATTAAGGACGAAGAGGACATTCTTTTCATCGAAATGATTAACGAGCCATGGCATCACAGTAACGATATCGAGGGTTCAGTTAATTATATAAATGCTTTGGTTGATGCTGTCAGAGTTACCGGTTGTGATAAAATACTGTTTCATAATATAAGTCAGGATTTTAATATATCTAAAGCCCTGAAGCATTCAGAAATACAAGGTGTAAGTTTTGCCTGGTATCCCAGTGGGCTAGTATCCGGTGAAACATTGAGGGGGAATTATCTACCCACGGTCGATCATTTTGAAATGATGAAGACTTCTGAAATTAAGGGTATGCCTAGAATCGTTTATGAATTTGACGCACCTGATCTGCTCTCTCCTGTAATGTATCCAGCAATGGTAAGGACCTTCCGTTCCGTTGGCGCCCAATTTGCCGCCATGTTTGCTTACGATATGTTAGTTACTGCAAAAGCCAATCTTGGTTGGCAGACACATTTTTTGAACCTGGTTTATTCTCCGCAGAAAGCCGCAAGCGCTATTATTGCCGCCGAAGCAATGCATTCACTCCCTTTATATGAAACTTATGGTAATTATCCAGCAAACACCTCATTCGG
>JAUUZQ010000081.1 GCA_030589895.1 Bacteroidales bacterium | reverse complement strand
GCAATTTTTGGAATGGCCCTTGCCTCTCTTATTTTGACAGGAGTTATCTTTTCTAAAATGGGAGGAGAGTTTGTTCCTACACTTGATGAGGGAGATTTTGTAATCCAGCCTGTTCTTAAAACCGGAACATCTCTATCAAAAACAGTAGAGATAACTACCAGAATGGAGCAAATACTGATAGATAATTTCCCTGAGGTGGATCAGATTGTTTGCAGGATTGGGGCCGCAGAGGTCCCCACCGATCCTATGTCGATGGAGGAGATCGATATGATCATTAAACTGAGGCCAAAGAAAGAATGGGTTTCAGCAGAGAGCAAAGAGGAGTTGGCCGATCTTTTTAAGGAAGCTTTGTTGATAATTCCGGGTATTGATTATGAATTTACACAACCCATCGAAATGCGGTTTAATGAATTGATTACCGGGGTACGTGCCGATCTTGCCATTAAGATTTTTGGTGAAGATCTTGACATTCTGGCTGAAAAAGCTCTGGATGTGAAGCGACTGATTACCGGTATACCGGGAGCAGCTGACATTATCCTGGAGAAAACCGATGGTTTGCCACAAATGAGTGTGAAGTATAAACGCAATAAAGTTGCATATTATGGATTATCCATTGAGGAGTTGAACACTTATCTTACGGTGGCTTTTGGTGGAGGAATTGCCGGAAGTGTTTTTGAGGGTGAGAAACGCTTCGACCTGGTGACACGGTTTTTACCTGAGTATCGAAATGATATTGAGAATATCAGAAACTTGTATGTCAGCTTACCCAATGGAGAGCAGATTCCTTTAAAAGAGCTTGCAGATATTGAGTATTCCACCGGACCGGCGAAAATATCCAGGGACGATACACACCGAAGAGTTGTTGTAAGTGTAAACGTGAGGAACAGGGATTTAGAGTCTGTGGTGAAGGATATTGAAGTAGTCCTTGATGAAAAATTAGATCTTCCTCCGGGTTACTATATTGATTATGGAGGCCAGTTTGAAAACCTTCGCAATGCTTCCCAAAGGCTAAAAGTTGCTGTTCCCATAGCCTTGTTGCTGATATTTATTTTTCTTCATTTTGCTTTCGGATCATTCAAGGAAGCTGTATTGGTATTCACAGCGATACCTCTCTCAATAGTTGGTGGAGTTTTCCTTCTTTGGATCAGAGGGATGCCTTTTAGTGTCTCTGCGGGGATTGGGTTTATTGCGCTTTTTGGCATCGCAGTATTGAATGGTATTGTACTTATTGAACACTTGAAGGAGTTAAAGAAACAAGGTATATCAGATATGCGGGAGCGCATACTAAAAGGGACAAGAGAACGCCTTCGGCCTGTGTTACTTACTGCATCTGCTGCCGCATTGGGATTTCTGCCAATGGCTATTTCAACATCAGCTGGCGCGGAGGTCCAACGGCCACTGGCAACAGTTGTTATGGGTGGTTTGGTTACCTCAACATTGCTTACCATGCTGGCTCTGCCATTGATGTATGCCATTATTGATGATATTACCGGGATACAGCTTTGGCCTCCAAAATTTAAAAGGAAAAAAATGATCCCATTGATTTTACTACTGCTATTGCCTGCATTTGCAAATGCTCAACAGGCAAAGGAAGAAAATAATCAGCCAGGCATAATCAGCCTTCAGAATGCCATTGAAATTGCTTTTCAAAACAACAAGGAATTGGCAGCTTATTCTGCTTTGGTGAACGAAAGCGAAGCGCTTATAAAAACAGCCTTCTCCATAGATAAAGCTTCATTGTATTATAACTATGATGAAAACAATGTGGCTGATAATAATTATCCTATTGGTGTTATAGGCGGAGAACAACGATTTGATTTCCCAAGCTTGTATTTTGCACAACGGGATGCCAATCGGGTTGCTTCCAGGATGGTAAAAGATGAGATGGAGAAGCAGAAACGGCAACTCACTAAAAATATATCACAGGCATATTATAAAATTGTTTATCTCCGACAGAAGCAGCATAAGTATCAGGTGATTGATAGCATATATTCACGTTTTTCGGCTGCGGCAGAATTGAGTTATGAAACTGGAGATATCGCATATCTTGAAATGTTAAACGCACAATCGAAACAAAATCAGGTGCGAATCATTCAGAAGCAGTTTCAGCATGATATTGATATTGCCCATGCAGGTTTAGGGGCTTTGATGTGCTATGATACGGTATTTACTATTCTTTCAGAACCTCTTATAGAACTACTTGTAAATCCCGAAACAGCAGAATCTGATCCGGGATACCAGTATTTTCTTCATTATGCGCAACAGCAGGATGCGGCCATTAAGGTTGAAAAGAACAAGTTACTTCCGGATGTTACCCTTGGGTATTTTAGTGGAACCAATAGCTATGCCAACTCAAGAAATTATCGGGGATTTGAAGTGGGCCTTGGAATCCCCTTGTTTTTTGGAGAACAAAGAGCAAAGGTGAAAGCGGGGCGATATGCGTGGGAAGCTGCAGTTCATATGCAGGATAATTATGTCAGGGTATATGATTCCAAAGTATCTGAAATGTTATCCACGCTTGAAAAACACAGGGAGTCGATCACTTATTTTGATGAAACGGGCAAGAGACTGGCGGCTGAATTATTGCGGTCTGCACAGAAAAGTTATGCTGCTGGAGAAATCGACTTTTTCAGGTTGGTACAGAGCGTAGATAGTGCTGTTGAGATTGAGCTTAACTACCTGGACGACCTCTACATGTACAATGAGATAGTTTTAGAGATAAATTACATGACTCTGTAAATGAAATTATAGTGCTTGAATGAGATTTTACGAGTAAAAATAATAATGGACAAATGATACGAACATCGAAATATTTATTGCTCCCTATACTTTTATTGATGTTGGTTTTTTCACCTTCATGCAATAATGGTAATCAGGATTCAACGCAAAACGCTGAAGAGAAAGGTGGAGTTACAATTGATTCTGTAGTTGATGATGTCACAGAGATTGTTATCACAAAAGAACAATTTGAGTCTTCAGGGATGAAACTTGGGAGTCCCGAAATGAAAGTCTTTAATCAAACTATAAGTGCCAATGCTTATATAGCTCCATCTCCTGCGGGATGGGCAAAAGTCAGTTCAATCATCTCAGGACGAGTAAAGAGGATTAACTTTTCTCTTGGTGATTACATTAAGAAAGGGCAAGCGTTATTTACCCTGGAGAGTAATGAGATCATCATGCTTCAGCAAGAGTATGCCGAAGCATTCAATCAACTGAAATCTTTAAAAACAAGCTATGATCGTCAAAAGGTTCTTGCTGATGAAGGAGTTTCTTCACAGAAGAATCTTATAAGTGCAGAGAGTGATTATAAAACTCTCCTGGCTAAAGCTGAAGGACTGAAAGCACAGCTTAAAATGATAAATATTGATATCAGAAAGGTTGAAGATGACAATATTAGCTCTTCAGCTTCTATTTATGCTCCAATAGGAGGGTTTGTGACACAGCAGAAGCTTGTCCTTGGACAGTTTATTGAACCACAGGAATTTGTTGTTGAGTTGATAGATATGGATAAGCTCCAACTAAATATTCATGTTTTTGAAAAGGATTTGTCAGAACTGGCAGTGGGACAGGAGGTGGTTTTTTATAATTTGGAAAGCAATATTTCTGAGTTTAAAGCTATCATTACTCATCTGGGACGATCAATCGATGCTGACACCAAGACGATACAATGTACTGCAAGGATTATCTCCGGGGAACGGAATACTTTAGTAAATGGTTTGCTTGTTGAAGCTACTATCATTACTTGTCAGCGCGAAGCCCTTTCCCTTCCAACGGAAGCGCTGTTTAAAGTCGAAGATCATTATGTTGTACTTTCTTTTATTGAGGAAATAGAGGGCAACATGATTTTTCATAAAACCCACATTGAACCAGGCATAGTGCAGAAAGAGTTTACTGAGGTATTTGATGAAGATTTGAAAGATATCCTGATAGAAGGAGGCTACAATTTACAGTTTGAGTAGCCGTTCCTTGTTTAAGTCAGGATTCCAAACCCCATGTTCCTGCAAGCAATTAGTGCAACATTAATTTTATCACTGGTTGGTGTTTTTCCCTAAAGTGATACTCCCGGAATCAATGAATAGGCGCCTATTCCAGCAGTTGCTACTGATGCTTTTTTGATAAATAATCATTAGCCTTTTGGCAGGATTAATATTTTTCAGATGCAGGGATCAAAGGATCAGCCATCTTATTTTTACTAAGGTTTTCTTTAATTACCGCAACGGTTATTAGTAATATTAAACCAATAATTGTAATCCACGCCCAAAGCGGAAAAACCGGAGGGTCATCAGAAGCATAGCTGTGCAGACCTTTTGTGAAGTAGTAATTAACCCCAATAAAAGTCATTATAACGCTGGCGAATGAGATGATAGCTCCAATATTGAATATTATTGGTGATTTCATTTTTGGAATAAGCCGGAAATGGAGGATGACAGCATAGACTAAGATAATGATAAGAGACCATGTTTGCTTTGCATTCCACGACCAATATGTCCCCCATGATTCGTTGGCCCATATGCATCCGATGAAGGTTCCGACTGCAGTCAGGAACATACCAATAGTTAGCAATTTTTCATTAATGAAGGTGAGTTCCAATACTATAAGTTGAGACAAATTTACCTTACTTCCTGGTGTGAACAGAAAAATTAGCAGATTGATCATCGCTAAAATAAAGCCCAGGGTTAAAAAGCTATAACCAATCGAAATTATAGCGACATGTACAATTAACCAATATGATTTTAATACAGGTTCTAAATTTGTCATTTGTGGATCATAGTAGCTTAATCCCGCCACCATTAGAATTACTGAAGCCATAAGAGCTGTAGATGCAAGGGTGATTTTCGAGTGTTTTATTACTGAAAAACCCGCTAAAACACCACCCCAGGCGACTAATAATAGCACCTCATATCCGTTGCTCCATGGGGCATGCCCGGAAAGATACCAGCGCATTCCCATTCCCATTGTGTGATAAATAAACGCTCCGATCAGGATGGCAACAGATACTTTTATTACCATTTGAATCTGCCGGTTCGATGTGATCTTAAAATTTTCAATAAATGTTAGAATCAGCAGTGTAATTCCTATTAATGCATATAGATATTTTAGATAAAGGAATATTTTTGAATTATTGTATAAAATTTCCAGATTAATCTTGTTTTCAGAGGGTACTATATCTTCAGGAGTAAGCTGTCGTTGAATGCTTCTGATGTAGCCCAGGATTCTATCAGATTCTGTATAATTACCGGTCTCTTTAGCTGACAGGGTCGAAATGAGGTATGATCTCATTATGTTGCTGTAAGTGAACTCCTGAAGTTGGAAATAGTCATTGAGAATCATTAACTCCCCGTTTAATGGGATAAATGCCAGAGAATCATTCCAGCTGACCCATTTATGGTTGTCAGTTGATTGTAAGGGAAATAGTTTCAGGAGTGTTCCATTGAGTGTCATGGAAAGTATATTGACCCTTTCGGTAACTTTAATAATTTCTCTATCGAGAGTGCTTTGCTCTGAGGCCTTTTTTTGAAAGGCATTTTGTACTAACTCATCAAGTTTGAAGCTGTTATTTCGTGTAAAAAAATCATTAAATGAAGCGTACTTGCCATTTACTCCAAGCATTTTTCTAAGTGCCTTTTCTCTGACAACTATTATTTCCTGCTTTCTCCAATATCCCGGATCTGCATGCATATCAAGGAAAGCGTGCATGGCATCCATCTCTCCTTTCCCTTCAGTTACAATCTTATCCTGGAAAGAGATTTTATGAATGACATCTGAGGCCAGTGAATGTACAGATGTGAATCTGCCGTCATAGGTTTGAACGATCAACTTTCCAAATTTATCCGCATGGTTTTGGTTTATTGAGTTTTGAATGATGTTTTGAGATATGCCCGGTATACTTGTGCCGATAAGGAGTATGACCGTTATTGCCAGCACCTTTCTTTGGTCTCTAATCTCTTTAATTTTCTTATCTAATTGTGAGAAGTGCGATTTCTTTGAGAAAAGAATAAGAACTGCACCCAACACCATTAGGAAATAGGAGAAATATGTGATACGAGTACCAAAATAATCATAGTTGACTGAGAGAATTGTCCCTTTTTCATCATCATCATAAGATGTTTGGAAGAACCTGTAACCGTCGTAATCCAGAACATGATTCTTATAGATTAAATGCTCCTCTTTTAAATTATTTCGTTCATCGATCAATACAATTTTACTTTCTGAACCAGAAGGGATATCTGATCCGGGATATTTACTTAATGTAAAGTTAAGCAGCTTCAAGGCAAATGGAATATGTACCGGTTTTGGTCCGTAGGTAAGCTCTAATTCCAGATCCTCAAAAATAAAGCTCTGAAACGGTTGGATATACCTGGTATCGTCATAATACAGCACAGCTTCGTATTGTTTATCTTCAATAGTAATTTCCACAATTAAAGCATCCGGATTTTCCTGGTCAGAATCCCCAGCAACAAACAGGGATTTGTCATTTCTCTCCTCAAGGTATTCCCGGAAAGTAAGATTCGGGGTATTGTAAACGTAATCCTTGTAGTCAAGCTCAATTTTCCCTCTTCCAGCAGCTTCGAATTCTAAATGAAATGTATTTGATTGAATTTGAGAGAAATAGATTGGTGATTTACTGGTGTATTCAATATTTTCGTCTGGTATTTTTAGTTGTAGATAGGGTTCAAGGGTGTATAGAGTGCTTACCGTTTCATTTTCTATAATATGCATATTGGCTTCATACCCAAAATAGCGCGTAACACCCCCGCCAATGATCATGACAATGAATGAAAAATGAAAAATGATCTGGGCGATTTTATCCTTAGAGAAGAGTTTCTTATTGATCATGTTGAGGACCAATAAAACAATTAATAATACCATTAAAAGCTCAAACCATTTTGCATGGTAGATCAATAAACTGGCCGTTGCAGTATCGTATTTCTCTTCGATGAAAGTGGCAAGTCCTATTACCAGGATTAACGCAAATAAAGTAAGCATTGATAGTGTAGAAGAGGAGAGGAGTTTTTTAAGTTGTTGCATATTTATAACAGACCAGATATAATAGCAAGTTAAGGGTAATAAATTTTACCAACAAGTTTTTCCGGCTCCACAATGCCCGGCACTACCTAACATTGAATACGAATAGCTTCCGCCTGCCTCATTATTCACCATAGTTCCTCCATCAACAAAACTTCTTGGGTCGAAATGGGTTAACCCATCAACATGTAAACTGGTTCCATAGGTTCCTTGATAAATGGGAGATCCATCATCACCGCTATTGGTGTTATGGCAAAAAAAGCATTGTACTCCTGCCCAGCCATTCCCTGAAAGTTCCTGGCTGTTTGATAAATGAGCTGCGGAAGTATGTTTACCAGAAGATGGAGGTTGGGCATCGGCTAAACCAGGAGTAGTATAGGTATAAGGAGAAACCATATTTCCTGTTCCGGGATGACAATCATTGCAAATTGAAATTGTGGATGTCCATACAGGTGAAGCATATGTTGCAGTTTGAGAACCGAATGTTTTTGACCATGTATTTGTCCCATCTGTACCTCTGTATGCGGTCCTTCCATCACTATGACAATATACATTAGAACAAGTTTTTGTTCCGGTATTATATGAAGGAGTATTACCATCCTGACCAATCCTGGTAACCATACTGGTTAAATCAAAGACAACATCTTTTGTTCCATCGTTATGTCCCGGCGATGTATTATCAAGTCCATTATGACAAGTACTACAATCATAAGCAAATCTGCCTACATGAACCTCATGAGCTCCTGTTGCCGGATATTCATAAGCAGGGCCTGTCATGTGACAATCGTGGCATACTGGCTTAGGGAAATTTCCACTATGTGGATGACATTCAGCTGTGCTACAATTTGTTCCAGGATTATGACTTGCTCCAGATCCATCTGCCAAATGGTATAATGTAATGGTATGACAAATCTCACATATTCCATCTTCAGTACCGTCTTCATCTGCAAACGAAAATGTTCCAATTCCAGTTTCCGATTCAAAATTTACTGCACTGCCATTAACAATATCTTTAATCATGTAAATATTATCCTTTGTAGGATTATGTGTTTGATGGCAATCCTTACAACTGAAGGCATTATGGCTTCCATAAGTATGGCAATCAGTACACATTATATTATCATTTGTTTGTCTTAATAAGTAACCATCATTTGTTGTTGCATTATGGGTCTGATGGCAGCTGGAGCATTCAACATTCCCTCCAATTGTAACTACAGACCCTGTTGGCGTTGCCTTTACACTTCCCGTACCACTATATATAGTACCAACCGGATGACTTCCTTTATTTGTAGCACCATCAGAATATCTTTGTACATCTCGAGCAGAGTGACAATCCTTGCACATCAGGTCGCTGGAATTATCATTTACCAGGAATTTCGTATTTGTATCATCATGTGAATCGTGACATGTGGAGCAAACAATATTACCCCCATCCAGTCTTGCAGACATTGTTCCATCTGATGGTGTATTTGTTTCATAGAATCCACTTGAGGCGCTTACATCCCAGGCATGTGTATTGCCGCTGCCTCCCGGAGTGGCAATATTGGCTGCATCAATATTGCTTGATGCAACTCCACCATCATGACAAGAATTACAAACTGTGTAGTTCGTTGCTTCTAATAAAAGATTCGTATTGGGAGAACCATGGTCATTGTGACATTGTGCACAGGAATTAGTGGTATAATCGTGACTTGTACCAATAAAATTAGATTTATCATATTTTGAATCCCCTCCGGGGAAAGTAATACCGGCAGGCGGTGCTCCATCGTGACATTTCACGCAATACTCATCCTGATCCCCGGTCCATTCAGCATCAGCATCCGGATCCTTCAATGCTACTGACAAATCTTTATGAAGAACACCAACCTCATAATGACAAGCCTGGCAATCTGCATCAACGGGTGCAATGTTTGTGTGTTTTGAAGTCTGATCAAATTCTCCCCCGGTTCCTGTAATCTGTGGTCGTATTGGTGCGCTTCCAACCTCTGTATTATGACAATCTACACAACTTCCCTCGGGTGCAAAGTTTCCTTCATGTGGATGACAGGAAGTACAGTCTCCTCCATCATTATGGCTCGCACCAGAACCATCAGCCCGGTGATAATTCAGCGGTGAACCATCATCTATGTGACAAACTTCACAGATACCATCATAAGTAGCATCGCCATCAGAGAATGATTTTGGACCGGTTTCAGCAGAAAATTCAACAACGCTTCCGTTTACATTACTGCCAATCATATAAATGTTCGTCTTGTTGGGATTGTGTGTCTGATGACAATCTTTACAAGTGAATCCATTATGCGTCATCGGAACATGGCAATCTGTACACAAAGCATTTCCAGCATACCCAAGTTTAAGCAAATAGCCATCATCTGTTAAATTAGTTCCTGCTATATCGTGCATTCCGTGACAAGTAGAACATTGAACATTGTCATTATGAGCAGCTATTGTAGGAGTGTTACCGAATTCTGGTCCTACAGTGTCTAAAGCTATTCCCACCGGATGGCTGCCTTTGTTTGTAGCAGGCAGAATCAAATATGGCCCAACATCACGAGCCGAGTGACAGTCCTTACACATGGCATCGTCAGTATTATCAACCCTCAGGTAAGGCGCTACTGTAGCACTATTGTGTTGATTATGACATGTTGAGCAAACTATTTTACTATCCGTAGTCAGCCTCACAGCCATTCCTGCGTCTGAAGGTACATTGGTTTCCAAAGTAGCATTAATGGCATCTGCATCCCATGCATGTGAATTTCCGCTTGTGCCCGGAATTGCTATATCTCCGGCAGCAAAAGCTTTTCTTTCTGCAATCTGCCCGACCACATGACAACTTAAACATAAACCTTCATTTGCCGCAGCATTGGTAAGGGCACTTCCTGTTGCATTATGAAAAGTATGACATGCAGAACAATTGATGTCAACATGATCAGTTACATCATCAACATTAATAGCAAGGATGGTTGCGGAGGATTCCCCACATAATACAGTGGTTGCGGTAACGCTGATATCACCATCATCAATAAGATTTGGAGAAGATCTAACAATAATTGAGGTTGTTCCCTGACCTGAGTTGATAATCCAATTTAGAGGAACATCCCAGGTGTAAGTAGTGGCATTGAGTACCGGATCAATTGTATATTCATATCCGGATATATTTGGATTTACCACGGTATATCCCGTAATTGGTCCGGGAGCTGCTCCAATAACTATTACTGAAATTGGATAATTACCACTGATCAATCCTGTACTTTCATTTTTAACTACGAGATTTCCGTAATATGTTCCACCCTCAGCCGCTCCGGGTACTACAAGCACAATAGGAGTGGAGGTAAGTGTAGTTGTAATTGGAATGTCTGAAAATCCTTGTGTCTCAGCTGTTGAGTTCCAATCTATACTATACCTGTTGGGGTTGTCAGTAGTTGCACTGTATTCCAGATTAGCACTTGTGGTTCCCTGGCACACTTCAGGGTTGACTCCTAAAGTAATGGTTGGAGGAGCCGGAGCTGTTGATGATGTTACTGCCAAAGAAGTTAATGCACTTGTTTCACAGCTATTACTTGAAGTCACTGTAATATTTCCATTGTCTCCATCATTCCCGGATGTTACAGTTATCGAGCTGGTATTATCTCCAGCTGTAATTAACCAGTTGGTGGGAACTATCCAGGTATAGCCATTTGGGTCTGCATTTGTTGAAGTTGTACTATATACTATGCCTGTAGTATTGGGTGAAACATTGGCATTCCCTGATATTGCAGTTGGTACTCCAGGGTTGGGGTTAACCGTTAGCTGCACGGTATTAGAAGCCAAAGTCTGATCAGCATCAATCTGAGCACAAGTATTATCTGTTGCGTATCCTACACAAAAATAATACCTGTCACCAAGCTCAGCAGAGGTGCTTAAGGGAGTATAGGTGGATGAAGTTGCGCCTCCTATTGTAGTGGCTCCTGTAACTGTATTGCTGTTAGTTGTATTATAATACCACTGGTATAGAGGAGTGTATGTTCCGCCGCCATTATTTGAAGATATTGCATCCGTTAATTGATTTGTTGCATCTCCTTCACAAACAATCTGTGTTGTTGAGGGACTTACTGCTGTGGATGTTGGACAATCCGGAGCCGCCCCGATGTCAACAACAAGTGAGGAAGGAGTAGGATCATCACCACAAACATTGCTGGCATAAACGCTTATAAAGCCAGGGGTTTGTGTACCAGAAGTAACTGTTATTGTACTAAATCCATTTCCTGTTTCATTTGTCCAGGCACCCGGATCTCCAGGAACTGTCCATGTATAATTTGTTGCTCCGGCTATTGGAGTTATACTATAAATCAAGCCCCCTGTATTTTCGGTTACTGTTGCAGGTCCTGAAATTGCTCCTGTTGCAGGTACAGTATTTACTGTAACTGTAGTTAGAGCTGAAGGCGTGCTGGTACAACCATCTATAGTTATTGTAAGTGAGTAATCTCCTGCCAGGGTAACCAATATTGATTGTGATGTTTCTGTCGTACTCCACAAGTATGAGCCCGAAGAAAGACTTGATTCTAAAGTTACACTTCCTCCATTACAAAAAGTGGTCGGACCGTCTGGTGTGATTGTAGGTGTCGAAGGTATTGGATTCACAGTTACAACTGTACTTAACGAGGGAGCACTTATACAACCATTTTCTGTAATAGTTAAGCTGTAGCTTCCGCTTGTACTTACTAATATCGCCTGGGAAGTCTCGGTCGTACTCCATAAATAAGTACCAGAAGATACACTGGATGTTAATGTCACATTGTCTCCGTCGCAGAACGTTGTTGGACCGCCTGGTGTTATTGTTGGTGTGGTTGGAATAGGATTTACAGTGACCTGAACCGTTAAAGATGCCAATGACTGATCATCATTTGTTTGACCACAACCATTATCAGTAGCGTAACCAACGCAAAAATACCATCGGTCTCCAATTTCTGAAACCGTTGTTAAGGGTGTATATGTTTGTGTTGTAGCCACAGGAGTTGCCCCGGTAGGATTATTACTGTTTGTTGTATTATAATACCATTGGTACTCAAGAGTTGGAGGACCTGGCCCTCCTGATGTTGTAATAGTAGCAGTTAATTGATCAGCAGCATCTCCAACACAATGAGATTGAATCGTTCCAGGAGTAACACTTGTAGACTCCGGGCAATCATTATTCACGGCCACATAAGTTAAGATGACCCTGCCATCTGCTCCATTTCCTGCATTGGATACATCCTCTCCAGAACCTCCTCCTCCTCCTCCGGGAAGAGATCCGGGAATGGCATTGATATTTCTACTACCACCGTCACCTCCA
The DNA here is from genome assembly GCA_030589895.1 of Bacteroidales bacterium. Classification (GTDB taxonomy): domain Bacteria; phylum Bacteroidota; class Bacteroidia; order Bacteroidales; genus JAUUZQ01. The sequence goes on along the minus strand of JAUUZQ010000081.1, from coordinate 1,954 downwards.
TTTCCTCCATCTGTAGGAGCAATTCCTCCAATTCCAGCAGCACCAGTTGACGCTGCACCTCCTGCAGTTCCATCAAGTGTGGTTCCAGCAGAAGAACCTCCTCCTCCGCCTCTACCATTGTTAAAAATGTTTCCTGCGCCTCCATTCCCTCCTGAAAATTTGGTAGTTCCGACGCCATCACCTTCTAAACCTCCTGCACCACCAGCCCCTCCTCCTGTGAGATCAATTCCCCCTAAGCCTCCTTTTGCCAATACTGTTGAGAGATCCAGGAACCACGAATCTCCACCGAATCCACCTGTAGAATTGGAGACAGCTGCACCTCCGGCACCAACAGTTACAGTATAAAAATTTCCCGGAATTACTGAAATAACAACAATGCTATATGCACCGCCGCCACCACCACCACCACCATTACTGGTTGAGGTGTTCCCTCCTCCAGCTCCTCCGGCTCCCCAGCATTCAACAGTAACAGAAGAAACTCCGGCAGGAGCTTCCCATGATCCTGTCGTAGTCCATGTTTCAGGTGATTGAGCAAAAGCATTCATGGTTGGCGACACAATAAAAAACAGAATGATTGAAACCAGTCCAATTGTCCGATGTAATATGTAAGAGCATCTTTTCATATCTGAATCTTATGCATCACGAACTATTAAAATTATATATAGAGGATCGGAATTTTCCTGCTTTTAATCCTCTGTGTTCTTTTATTTAGTTAAAATAATCTTTTCTGTTTGTACCCAGTCTTTCGAAATTATATTCAATATATACACACCGCTCGAATAATTACTCAGATCTATTTGCTCAGTAGAACTGTTAAATTCTACTTTCTTCAAGTAAACACTTTGTCCTGCGAGATTCCTGATTTCAATTTCAAACTCAGTTCCAAATATATCTCCAAAATCAAGATTAATTTTTCCATCAGAGGGATTAGGATATACTCTTATCGTATTCTCAAATCCGGATTCTTTCATTGAAGTAGTAGTCACGGTGACTGTCTTAATAATTACACTTTCTCCGCAATCACTGTTTGAAACAGATAATGTTACATCATAGCTTCCTGAAGACTCATAAGTATGTATTGGATTAAGGTCTGTACTTGTATTTGAATCTCCAAAATCCCACAAGTAAGACTCAGTATTAAATGAATTATTAATAAAGCTGACTTCCAATTCGTTATCAGAATAAGTGAAATCAGATACAGGTAGCAGGCTAACAGTGATATTTGCTTTCCCTGAAAAATATATACCTGCCTTATGGGCATCGGAAAGGGCACTCACCTCATATAATCCTGTTTCAGTTAACGGTAATAAATACTGACTATTGCTTGTATTGATCTCAGTTGGCTCAAGGCCATCTTGTGTATAAGTGAATGTCCATGGTGCTGTGCCTGTCAGCTTAATAGCTATTTCAGCAGTTTCCCCTTCGCAAATTGTAGTATCACAACTCGACATAATTGCGGTTGGCGAAGTATCGTACCAAATATCCAGATACCCGGCAGAAGTTGCATTGGTACAATTTGCATCTGAAACTACAGGTATCTCGTATATGTTGGCTTCAGATAAGCCAATAATAGCTGAACTGCTATCTGTATTAACAGTAATTGGATTCGTGCCTCCTGTTGTGTATGTAAAGGCAAAGGGTGCAGTTCCAGTCAGTTTTACCTCGTAATCCAGTGTTGCACCATTAAAAATTGTAAATGTCTCTTTGCCAATATTAAGATTTGAAAGAGGAAGTGGATTGACAGTCACTTGCGTACTTCCACTAAAACTATTGCCCAAACACAGATTATCAGCCAATGCACTTACTTCATAAATACCGTTGTCCTGAACCGCCAGAATATACGGACTTGCATCAATTCCTGTAAGCGTCACCGGATTTATCCCATCAACGGAATATGTAAGATCCCAGGGAGCAGTTCCTGATAATGCTATCTGAATATCAGTTGATTCTCCCT
>JAUUZQ010000095.1 GCA_030589895.1 Bacteroidales bacterium | reverse complement strand
GCGGCCCTGATCCCCATTCCCAAAGCTTGGCTCCTTTCACAATATTGTGATCACCGATATGAACCGTACCACTGTTCGTTCCATGATCGTAACCACCCATAAAATCTTCCTTTAAATCATGCGCGAAGAAAGAAGCTGATTTTTTAACATTTTTCCACCAGCTAATGTCAACACCTTTGGTAAAATCCTGCCCCCGGTATACTTCTGTTGAGAATGGCCAGTGGGTAAAATCGTTTTTTGAATGAAAAGTTGCATATTCTACACTTGGTGGAAAAATCGTCTGATAATTTTCATTGGTATGAGTTGCAACATTGGCCCAATACAAAAACGTGTTGGTATAAGGAGTAGGATTATAAACTGACACCTCGGCTTCAAAATACGATTTGTCAGGATAAACGGTTACACCAACAGTCCATCTCATTCTATGACGAGGTTCTGTCTCTCCAATAAATATAGTTTTGCTTCCATCCATATTTTCTGCCATGCTGTAATCCATAGGAAGCATTGTGGATGCACGATGATGATGAAAAACACACCATTCAATGCCTCCTGACACCCAGGCTCCTGTCATCCCAATATTCGAAGGCTTAACTTCATTGTTCTTGTAAATAAAATTATAACCATTTGATTTATCGGTTGCATAATACAACTTCCCTCCTATTTCAGGAGTAATGCACAATTTTATATATTCATTTTCGAGTGTAAGGGCTTTCCATGCATGATTTTCCTTTTTAGTAGAAATAACATCATTTAAGGCATATGGATAAATGACCCGCCTTGCTCCCTGAAAACTTTCACCGGTAAAAAACGCAGGTGCTTTTTCAGCCTCTTCGACATGATAGGTTGGTAGTGTCCACTCCTCTTCAGTCATTTTTACCTGGGCAATAAGATTTCCTCCTGTCACTACAAAAAGAAGGAGTATTATTATTCTTCGACAATTTTTCTTCATAGCAAGCTAATTAGTGGTTTAGTAAATTTCAATTCCGGTTTTGGTCTTTTATTTATTTGCTGAACAACTTAAAAAAGCTATCAAAATTATTGGAAGAATTGATCTTCTAAGTAATTTCATTATTTGATTTAACATGACACTTATAAAATTTTAAGATAAAAAAACATCTGTTTAATCCTGATGAACACCAATATCCGGTTTTTACTCAGGCTATATTCCAGGTCCTAAAATCTTATTACCCATAATTCTCCTTCCATTAGCTGTTTTTCAGAAACATTCTCCCCATAACTCACTTTACAGTTCCCTGCTTTTAGAGCTATAATCTCCGCTTTGATCAATCTTCCATCTTTCCACTCCATATTCACTTCATAAGCTCCTCTGGCTTTTAATCCTTCCACTTGCCCAGTTCCCCAGGCATCAGGAAGAGCAGGAAGCAACACCAACGTTCCTGTATGCGATTGTAATAACATCTCCACCATACCAGCACATCCTCCCATATTCCCATCTAGCTGAAAGGGAGGATGAGTACACAACATATTAGGATAGATGCCACTGGCATAACCCTCTGTTTTTTTACCTGCAGGTTGTAACAATCTACTATATAGCTTATACGCACGATTACCGTCTTTGAGCCTTGCCCACATATTTGTTTTCCAGGCCAGCGACCATCCGGTGCCTCCATCGCCACGAGCATTTATACTCACTTTTGCGGCTTCAGCCAGCCTTGGTGTCTTCAGCAAGGAAATCTGCTTACCTGGATACAAGGCATACATATGCGAAAGATGACGGTGTGTATTTTCAGGGTCATCCACATCTTCTTTCCACTCTTGTAATTGTCCCCAGCTTCCAATTTGTGGTTCTAAAATCCGATCTCTTGTTTTTATAAAATCACTTACAATTTCATCTCGCAATCCCAGTGTTTGATATGCTTCAATAGTATTGTTTAATACATCCCAGGCAATCTGATGGTCCATTGATGCTCCTCCGGAGATCCCTCCATGTTCGGGAGAATAGGAAGGTGACGAAACCAATTTACCATCTTTGTCTTCAATCAAGTAATCATACCAAAATAAGGAAACTTCTTTCATCATTGGAAGTGCCACCTTGGATAAGAAAAGAGTATCCTGGGTATACTGAAAATGTTCCCATAAATGCTGGCACAGCCATGCTGCTCCTCCGGGAAAATGCCCCCAGGGAATTCCCCATCCCGGAGAAGTATAACCATAAGCATTATTCATTGTCGATACAGTCCATCCGCGGGCATTATAAAACTCTTTTGCTGTTATACTACCTGGTTTTACCAGGGTTTGCATGTAATCGAAAAGGGGTAAATGACTTTCACTAAGATTAGTTGCCTCAACTGACCAGTATAGCATCTGCTCGTTGATATTCATATGATAATCGCAAGCCCAGGGAGGGTTGACTTTATGGTTCCATTTGCCTTGTAGGTGCATAGGCATGGTTCCGGGGCGACTGGATGAAATTATTAAATAGCGGCAGTATTGAAAAAATAATGCTTCCAGAGAATTGTCAACAGTTCCGTTATCATGTTCAAGCAAACGAACATTCGTTGCAATTGAATCCCTGTGAACATCATCTCCAAGTGAGAAAGTAACTCTGTCGAATAGTTGTTTATAATCGGCTTGATGTTCTTTGTATAACTCATTAAATGTGGTAGTTGAGACTGCATTTAGTTTTTTTGCATTTTCAGCCTTAAAATCGTTGCCGGAATAGTGTGGGTATTTGTTAACATACGCCGTTGCGGCTACATGAAAGATCTCTAAATTCTTGCAATTTGTAACTTCAACCACTCCTTCTTCATAGTTTACTTCAGCTCCATGAGTGTATATTTTAAAACAAGTTTCAAACGGGAGACCATTATCCTGTAACTGGCCATTGTAAATAAGGATATTGTTTTCAAATGTTTCAGAAATAGCAGGATGAGGAGAAGTGAACTGAATCTGATAAGTTTCGCCGTTTGTATTATTATTTGAAAAAGAGTAGCACAATACATTCTTAGGATAATTGGCAAAAAACCGACGTTGATGTTCTGTTCCATTAGCAATAAATGAGACTTTTCCAACGGCGTTTGAAATGTCCAATTCACGGCGGTAATCATCCATCTTTTCGATACCAAGGGTTTTTACAAACAAGTCACCCATTGGTTGTTGAGAACCAAAATCGCCCCATCGCTGATTACTTTCTTCCGAATTGTGGGTAATACCAGTCATACTTTCTTTGGTTAAGCGATGTGCTTCATCCAGCTTGCCTTCATCAATCAATCTACGGATTTCTTCCAGGTTTTCCCAGGCACCTACTCTCAATCCGCCTTTGTACTCGGGATGTGCATTGGGTCCACCTGCCCACAATGATTCCTCTGAGAACTGAATTTGCTCCTCCACATCACCAAAAAACATAGCTCCGGTGTAGCCATTCCCAATAGGCAGAGCTTCCGATTGCCAATCATTTGCAGCTTGCTTGTACCAAAGTCTTAGTTTATCTGGATCAGCATTTTTAGTACATGCAACAATACTTATTGCTGCTAAAATCAGAATTACATTGCCAATTTGTTTCATAAAATTTTTTATTCAGTTTTTCCAAATACTTCTATTTCTCCAATTACAAGATAGAGCAGTTGCAAGTGGTTGAGATGGTCTCCTTCCATTCAACTGGGCAGTTTCGGAAACAAAATATCTCTACTTTCCCCTTGAAAATCCAAGCATCCAATCGACCAACTCCACTGAATTAAAAACAGCTGCGTTTCCTTGTCGACTTTATGGCTCGACATCGGAGGCTTCAGCATAGGGTCTCCACCAAAGAAATGATGCCAGAGGAAAGCTTCGGTATTCTGGTTGTCTTTGTATGCAGCGCCATGCGGCGTTTGTTTGTGCCCGCCACTGGGATCGTACCAAACAGGCAACTGAGGATAATTTTGCGCTCCCCAAAGAACATCATAAGCAACATAGTCATGTGTTCCCGGCTGAAAAAGCATATCGACGCCTCGCTCCATTAGCCAGCAGCTTTGCATTAAAATCGTTTAATCCCACATCTTCTTTCATCAGGTAATTATATGGAAGTCTTCCATTAATACGAAAGCCCTTTGCTTTGCCTTTGAGCGGCACAATCATGCGCACCGGAATCCGATAATCTTGTCCGGGCCACCATTCGGCGACGTTGATTTCGATTAGCTTCTGTCGCGTCGTGCCTGTCACCTCGTCCACATGCCAGTCCTTCAGGGTTTTTATATCCAGCGTGCTTTCGTTAAGAATCTCTTCGATATTGAACATTGGGTCTGCTGAGGTCTTTTTGTTCTCAGATTGAATTCTGTTTTGTGCAACTATAGCTGAAACACAAAATAGAAACAGTAAAATTGAACTAATTTTTTTCATATTTCTTTTAGATTTTAATTCCTATCCAGCATTGCCTTAAGTGAGGAAAGATTAATGGCTTTATGTTAAGGGAGGTTCCCCTTCTCTGAACTGTTTTCTGTAACTGGCCGGACTGGTTCCGTATTCAGACTTAAAGTTTTCCCGGAATTGTTTGACGCTTCGATAACCCACCTGCTCAATTATTTCAGATACAGCAAGGTCTGAATCACGCAATAGCTGGGCAGCTCTTTTGAATCGTACAGACCTGATAAACTCTCCGGGCGATTGTCCGCAAATAGCCTTCATCTTCCTATAGAGCGTAGAAGAGCTCATGGCCATCTCATCTGCCAGTAAATCAAGATTCAGGTTGTCATCCTCAATGTTCTTTTCAATAATCGAGATTGCAGCTTTTAATATTTTTTCATCGTCAAGTGTAACTTCCTTATCGACAGGATCAAGTGTGATTTTTCGACTTAATTTGCTGGCTAAATTCTTTCGACTTGTAAGGATTTGTCTGATTTTCTCCAATAGAAGTTCAGGATCAAAAGGTTTGGTAATATAGTAATCAGCTCCCTTTTTTGCACCAAAGATCATATCCGAAGATGTATCCTTCGCTGTTAACATGGCAAACGGAACATGCGATAATTGTTCATGCGATTTTAATCTTGCACATAATTCGTAACCGTCCATTTCAGGCATCATAATATCTGACAGAATGAGATCTGGATTTTCTACCACGGCCTTATCAAATCCGACTTTTCCATTCTCTGCTGTAACAATATCATAATATGGAGACATCAGATCCCTTAAGTAATCCCTGACATCTTTATTATCATCGATAACAAGTATTTTTGCTCCCTTAGTGCCTAAATGATGGAAACTATTACTCCCGGAGTCTTCATCCTGCTCAAGAATAAACTCCTCAGCAAAAGCTTTTTGTTCCGCTTCATTGCTTATTTCATCATCTGAAAAATGATCACGTCCCTTTTTTAGTTTTACTTCAAACTTTGTCATACTTTCGGGACTGCTTTCCACAAAAATACTACCCTTATGCATTTCAACGTAATTCTTAACCAGTGCAAGACCAATCCCGGAACTATCCTGATACCTGGAGGAAGATACCTGATAAAACCGGTCGAAGATTTGTTCAATATCGCTGGCTGATATTTCCTTGCCATCGTTTATAAAAGAAATTCGAAAATCTGATTCATCCTCTTCGGCAAGTACAAGTACAGAGCCAGGATTTCCGCAATATTTAAAGGCATTGTTCAGTAGATTATTCGTCACTACGCTTAATTTCCTGGCATCAAAATACAATAAGGCTTTTTTAATTTTGAACTCAAATTTAAAATCAACCCCTTTTTGTCGCGCAAGTTCAGTGAATGGTTGATAAATCTCCTTCAGGAAGGCAACAATATCCTGTTCTGCCGCTTCAATTTTGACTTTACCAACTTCTACTTTCCTAAATTCAATTAACTGATTAACAAGCTTCAGAAGACGGTTGGCATTTTTTTGAACCAGTCCTATTTTCTTTAATACACTTCGATTGAGGTCCTTATTTTCATTTTTTACCAGCTCATTCAGTGGGGCTATTATCATTGACAAGGGAGTCCTGAATTCGTGGGAGATATTAGTAAAGAAGCGTAATTTATATTCATTTATCTGCTTCTCCTGCTCTAATTCTATATGCTCCATTTGGGCCTGACTCTTCAGTCTCTCTTGTTTAAGACTTACCCTTATAATCAGAATGATAATTATTAAAATCAGCAAGATATATCCCAATATGGCATACCATCTTTTCAAAGGTGATGCCATGACTTTTATTTTCAACTCCTTAATATTCTCACTCCAAACACCATTGGAATTTGACCCTTTCAGGTAAAGTATGTATTCACCTGATTTCAGATTCTGGTAGGAGATCATATGTCTGTTTCCAATATACTCCCATTCACTCTGCATACCACTCCTTTCCAGCTTATATTGATACTGAGTGCTGGCTGGAGATTTATAATCGAGTGCAACAAACTCAATAGATATTTCCTTATCCTTGTGACCAAGAACAATCTTTTCCACATCATTAACAGATACAGGAAGTATTCCGTCAGGGCTCACCTTTACTTCCCTGTTCATTACTTTAAAGCTTGTAATGGCAATGAGAGGGCTTGTTTTGTTATAGATAAGTTCTTCAGGGCTGAAATAAGTAAATCCGGAGAACCCCCCAAAATAGAGGACTCCATCCTGACTCCTGTAGGCAGCTGATTCTGAAAAATTGTATTCACCGGTACCATCTCCTGATTCAAAATGATAAATATCCCCGGTACCTGTATTCAGTCTGCTAATTCCTGCATTTGAACTAAACCATATATTCCCCTCTGCATCCTCAAGTATATTGCTAATATAATCATCTGGTAAGCCATCACCTTTAATATACTCCTTGAGGATATATGACTCTCCACCATCTTTCGAATACAGTTTATTCAGGCTGCAAGGTGTCCCAAACCAAATACTATTTTTTGAATCAAGATAACTACACAAAATAATATTACACAGAGGCTTATCTGAATCTGAAAGCAGATTTTCAAGTGGAATGAAAAGCGAATCCCTGTCATCAAATCTGTATAGACCATTATATGTTCCAGCCCATAAATGGTTCTGTTCATCCATCAATAAAACTGAAACCCTGTTGCTCTCTAATCCACATTGATACACATTCTCATTGAACCTCCTAATTAAATCGTACTTCCCATCCTTCTTCAAATAGAGGAAAAGTCCCCTTTGCTGAGTAGCTACCCAAAGTTCATCCCCCCTTTGCTGTACACTCAACACCTTCATTGCGCCCATATTTATATCCGGACTATTGAAATATATTGAAGCATGGACGAGTTCCCAATCTCCTCCCCTTGTTCGCTCAAGTAGGTGGAGTCCCCTTTCCATTCCAACCCAGTAAAGATCTTCATTCAACATACCAGTACTATAGATATTCTGCATAGAACTCTCTTCAGTTCTCTCCTGGACCTTGATCCTCTTAAAGTTCTCAAAATCCGATGAAATCATTAATCCCTGATCCCTGGTTCCAACAATAATAGATTCGTCACCCAGGTCATGAATGGATGTAACATGGTATTTTTCACCTTTATTAAATGAGTTAACAGAATTAAAACCACGGGAAGGCGACAACATAACAACTCCTCCGCCATCCGTCCCTACCCATATCAGTCCTTCCGAATCCTGATAAATATCAAGTATGATATCATAATCCGAGATCTTTGAGAACCTGGCATCCGGGTAAATATCTACTTTTGTTAATTCACCATCTTGTTTATCTAAACTATAAAGGCCCGATCCCCATGTTCCTACCCAGATTTTTCCATCCTGGTCAGGAAGCAAGGAATAAATCCTCATCATAGAATTTGGAATGTCATAATATGTATAGCTAAAATCTTCGTAATTGAACCTTACTAAAGGCAGTCCCCAACCCGATAGCCAGAGCCATGGATTTTCCGGATCTATCTGAATTTCGGTAATTGTAAAATTTCTAAACTCCCATGGAACAACGTTGAATTCCTCACCATTTCTCTTATACAATAGTGAATTCCTGGCACCAACCCAGATGGTACTGTCAGGTGTTTGAACAATTGATTGTACATTTCTTGAAGAATACCACGTCCTGGTTTCTTTACTGACAGGATCAAAGCTTTTCAATCCATCGTAAAAACCTCCAATCCAATATAGTCCCTCCATATCTTCCAATACCGCAACAACCCTGTTGGGCAAGTCCTCAATCATACTATCACCTGAGATGAAATTTTCGGTATGAGGATCATAGATACTGATTCCTCCAGATTTTGTGCCTATCCATGCATTTCCTCCCTTATCAAAAAACAGGCACTCAACTGATGGATTCAGAATACTTCCTTCTGACTGACGGGAAGGTTTAAATATTTTGACATCAAAGCCATCATAACGGTTTAGTCCTCCCCTCGTACCAAACCACATAAAACCATGCTGATCCTCTCCAATGGATGTTACTTCATTCTGAGAAAGTCCATCATTAATAGTAAGATAGCTCCTTATATATTCATTCTCCTGGGCCAGCAGACCTGAAGTGAATATAACTGCAGTAAAGCATATCAGGAACAGAATCCTCACAATCTTTCTAAAATTCATCATATTTCAGTAGTAGTAGCAAACCCAAATATAATAAATCTGTCTTACAACTTCATTGAGTTTGGCATATTCTGCAACTTAATAAGTTTCCTGGATTCAGTTATTTCTTTGCTCTGTAGCAAAATGATATACATACCTTCCCGCTTTCCGGAGAGGTCAAATTATTTCAGACCTTCCACTCGGGTATAAGGACTTGAAAGATACTGCTTGTAGCCGTTGACTTCCAGTCCATGATTACTGAAGAAATCAATTCGCTCAATCCCATCCTTTAAGGGTATGGTATCCATCCATTGATCTTCCGGGATTTGCACGTGTAAGAAGGGAGCTGAACCTGCCGGAGCGCGATCATAGATCCACCATATACGTCCGTTAATGGGCTGAGGACCTTCATTAAAACGTACACTGACAGTTAGCTTGTGCTTGTCCACTTTATGGCTTAAGCTTGGAGGTGCTAGCATAGGGTCGCCACCAAAAAAGTGATTCCATATGAACTCGAACCTTCTAGCTCAAACACCAGACCTATTAGACAGACACTAGTCTGTAGGAGTAATCCGATAACTGAAGTTGTAATCCTGATTTTTGAGTCTGTAATTTATGGCTGGATAAGCACTATTGCTCCAACTGGTATTACCTCCCACACCCATTTGTTCCTTGTCGATATTTAGAAATATCCTGGGTTGAGACTTTAATTGGAATGAATATTCGCTATTCTGGACATCCTCTCTGGAAAACCGGGATACACCAAATCCCAGGTTTGTGTCTCCTGAAACATAAATCCCTTTTCCCTCACTATTTTTCAAAGTAAACCATCTTGTAGAAGCCTTATATCCATTCTCCTGGGGACGAGAATACTCTATCCATTGATTGTCGACTGTCGATTCATAGATACCCATCTTCTCTGTTTTCCTATCGTTGTAGACAGGCAAAGGTCCATGTCCGTACCATGTCAAGCGCTCAAAAGCAGGACTCAGGACAAGTTCTGTACCAAAACGGGGCATCATGGGCAATGCCTTGTCACCTGCTGTATACGAAACATCAATGTCAATTACTCCGCTGCCATATATCGAATAGCTAACATCATATTGAGCCCCTGCAAGAGGGAGGTATCCGCTAACATTGATTATTAGCATGCCTTCACTTTCCTCGACTTCTACCTGATTGGTTTTCCAATAAGAAGCATATTCCCAGAAATCCAGTACGGGTAATTTCCTGTTCCCCGACTTCACAGCACCTTTGTCATTATCGGTTGGTGCTCTCCAAAAGTCAGGCTTCGGTCCATCAAGCATTATCAGTTCATCCTTATAATAATACTTCAATATCCTTCCTTTAATCCGGTCAAATTCAAGGGAAAAATCATCTCCCGAAATATAGATAGTTCGCTTATCATTAATTTGATGGATTGCTTTACTGCTATTAATTATCGACAATTCAGTTTCTGTCTTACCAGGCAACCTGAACTGATCCCACGCAATCTCATGTCCTTTTTTGGCATAAAATTTATCATCCTTGAGGCTAAAACTGAAAATAATAAAATATTCCTTATCCTCATCTATGTTAATACCATCAAGATTGACCTTATATTCCATGCTTTCTCCAGCTTGAATATCCAGGTCTTCAATAGCTGTGGTTTTAATCGGATTACCATTTTCAAGTAGCTGCCATTCAGCAATTGCTATTTCTCCGGCATTCATGAAATCAAGTCGGTTCACTATCCTAAACACAGCATTCTGAACATCTACAACCTCAACATGAATATTTCTGTAGTAATACTTCACTGCATTTAATCCCGGATGAGGAGTCCTGTCAGAGGCAATAAGTCCATTCATACAAAAATTATCATCATGATGAACCCCCCGGTTTTCTTCCCACCATCCACCATAAGCATAAAAATGACTGTCATTGTCTGAATCCTGGTATACATGAGGAACTTCCAGCTTTATTCCCTGGTCCATCCAGTCCCAGACAAAGGCTCCCTGAAAATTATTATCCTCATAGATCAGCTCCCAGTAATCCTTTAAGTTACCTGTACTGTTACCCATTGCGTGGGCATATTCACATAGAAGGAAGGGAATGTCACTTTTATTCTTAATCACTTTTTTACATTCTTCCGGCGATGGATACATCAACGCAAAAATATCTGCATATTCATATCCACCTTTGCGGGTAGTCCCCTCGTAAAAGTATGGTCTTGATGGGTCAGTAGCTTTCACCCAGTTCATCACTGCAAGACTGTTCAGTCCATCTCCACTTTCATTCCCGAGTGACCAAATAATCACTGAAGGATGATTGCGGTCGCGGTAAACCATTCTGCTTACCCTGTCAATATATGCTTTTGTCCATTCGGGTGAATTTGTTAAGCGGTTCTGGGTATTATTCCCGAATCCATGTACTTCAATATTTCCTTCGTTAATCAGATAAATTCCATACTGGTCACATAGATTATACCATTCAGGAGAATTTGGATAATGGCTGGTACGGACTGCATTGATATTATTTTGTTTCATCAAGATGATATCCTTCATCATATCATCATGGGTAACATAATGCCCTCTCTCCGGGTCATGTTCGTGTCTGTTTACGCCCTTAAACAAAACAGCTTTACCATTAACCAGAATATTTCCTTTTGAGATTTCTACTTTTCTGAATCCGATTTTCTGTGGAATAATTTCAATGGTATTCCCCTTCTCATCCTTCAATATCATGAGTAGATTATACAGATAGGGGTATTCAGCATTCCATTGTTTAATATTGTTAATACTGTGTTCTGAACATGAAAAATCAAAACCTCCTTTAGCAGTAATGATCTCTTCCTGCTCATTAAGTATTTCATTGCCCAGGACATCGGTCAGAATATAATTAAGATATAATTTCTTCTTTTTCCCGGACTGAATTTGTCCTTCCACTTTAAGAACACCTTTTTGAAAAGATTGATCAAGACCTGAAGTAATCTTGAAATCACGGATATGTTGCCTGGGTGTACTCCAAAGGTATACATTGCGATAGATACCACTTAGTCTCCAAAAATCCTGATCTTCAAGGTATGAGCCATCGCTCCAGCGGTATACTTCCACTGCCAGTATGTTTTTTCCTGGTTTGAGATACTTTGTAATGTTGAATTCTGCAGGTGTTCTGCTTCCCTGACTATAACCAACTTTTTTACCATTTACCCAAAGGTAAAATGCACTTTGAACACCATCGAAGTGTATCAGAACATCACGACCTTTCCATTCCTCTGGAACACTAAATTCCTTGCGGTAAGATCCAACCGGATTCCAATCTTTCGGAGCTTCAACCTTTTCCTTTTCAAAGGGATATAAAATATTCGTATAAACAGGCATTCCGTAACCTTCGATTTCCCAGTTTGAAGGAACTTTGATATCATTCCATTGGCTAATATCGAAATCGCTCTTATAAAAATCCAGCGGTCTGTCAGCTGGCTTTTTGGACCATTGGAATTTCCAGAGTCCATTCAGTGTACTGTAATAAGCAGAATTCTGCTTTTCATAAGTCATGGCATTCTCTGCACTCTCATACAACATCATCGAAGCATGAGGAGCTTCCCTGTTAATTTGCAAAACCTTCACATTATCCCATTCCGGTTTATCTCCTGCTTGTAAATTAAGTAAGGTAAGCAGTAACAGACTACTGAATAGCATTTTTTTCATTTTCACTTATATATATGAGTATCTCTGAGCTTGTGGAAATCTGCATAAAGCATTGATAGAATAAAACTCTGCCGGTACTTTCATACCGGCAGAGTTACTAATCTATGAAAAAACCCAAACTACTACTTTACAACTTTGATTGCGGACATATTGCCGGCTTCATCTCTGATATTTACAAAGTAAATACCTGAATTCCAGCTGTCTGTACTTATTTCTACAGTAGAAGAATTCAACTGGTTCAATTCAATAATCTTGCTACCCAGTAAATTGAAAATCGCTATTGATTCAATCTTGCTATCAGCACTGATATTTAATCTGTCTACAACAGGATTAGGATAAACCTCAATCATATCCATCGTACTCTGCTCAATACCAACAAGAACCGTTATATCAACAGTATAGGTATTTGTTGAACCATCCTCAGCTGTTACTACCACACTGGCCGTTGCGCTTCCAGAGGAAACATCAATGGCACCATCACCGCTGATTG
>JAUUZQ010000174.1 GCA_030589895.1 Bacteroidales bacterium | reverse complement strand
GAGGAATTTTTTGAAAGATATCCTGATGATGCTATTATTTCTCCTTATGATTCCAATGGAGAGAAACAACATGAATATGGCACAAACTATTATAAGAATTATGACGCAGCAGATGCCAGGCCTTATGATCGTTTTTTTGCTCCTGAAGATGTTGATTCCAGGCTTCCTGCAATGGAGAGAGTAATTGACGTAGAAGCCGATGGAAAATATAAAATTTATCCCTTGTCAATACTCGCCACAAAGGATGTGATCAATGATGAATTTAATGGCGTAAAGTTTGTGCTGTTCTATCAACAAGGAACTGTATCCGTACTTGATGCCAAAGAGATCGTTAATTCTAAGGCCATAGGATCATCAACAATCTTTAGTCCCGTGCTGGATGGCGAGATTCTCACCTTCATAAAAAAGGGGAAATACTTCGTTGATAAGGAAACAGGATCAAAATGGGATATTACAGGGCGTGCTCTGAAAGGAAAGTTAGCAGGTAAACAACTTTCCATTGAACCCCACAGTAACCATTTTGCCTTTGCATGGCTGGGATTCCATCCTAAAAGTGAGATATACGGACAATAGAGGGAAGTGTGTCATTTAAATACACTTAATGGCTTGGGTAGTATTCAGAAATAATACATTTGTTCTATATATGCTTTTTTGAAAAGCTATCAGAAGGTTGATCGATGAATTTATACGCTATTTCTCAATATAATATTAGAATACAGTTATTAATAAAATACCCTCCGTCATGAATATATATATGAAAACAGTCTTGTTGTTAACAGGGATTTTTTTTGGCCTCAGTGCCTATTCACAAACTGAAACCAGACCAGATGCCGATAAAGTAATAAAACCATATTCTGAAAATCCCGCCTACTGGCAATACAAAGGTGACCCGATATTGCTCATTGGAGGTACTGTAAATGACAATCTGTTTCAAATTGAAGAGTTGGAATCGCATCTCGATAGTCTGCTTGAAGCTGGCGGTAATTATGTTCGCAATACGATGAGCGACAGGGATGAGGGAGATGAAAAAGCATTTTTCAAAAATAGTGACGGTAAATATGATCTGAACAAATGGAATGATGTTTACTGGAATAAATTTGAGAATTTATTGAAGCTCACTAATGAACGTGATATAATAGTTCAAATTGAAATCTGGGACAGGTTCGATCATTCCAGAGACGAATGGAAAACTGATCCTTACAACCCAAAGAATAATATTAATTATACTTATAAAGAGGCAAAACTAAGCAGTCAATATCCAAATCACCCCGGAAAGAACCAACAGCCGTTCTTTTTTACAGTGCCGGCCTTAGATAATAATGAGATGCTTCTGCATTATCAAAAGGCATTCGTAGATAAGACATTATCAATTTCATTACAATATGGAAACGTTCTCTATTGTATGGACAACGAGACAAGTGGCATGGAGGAGTGGGCTATCTTTTGGGCAGATTATATCAAGCTAAAAGCTGGAAATAGAGAGATACAGCTAACTGAAATGTGGGATAGCTGGGATGTGAAGTCTGATGTACATAAACGCACAACAGATAATCCGCAGAGATACAGTTTTGTTGATATCTCTCAAAATAGTTCGATAATGGGATATGACAATTGGATGAATGCTCAATATGTATTCAACTATATTAGAGATAACCCACGCCCTGTAAACAGTACTAAAATTTATGGAAGTGATAATAAAGAATCTTGGGCATCTAGCGGGATTAGTCAGGAGCATGCCGTTCGATCATTTTTCCGAAATCTTATCGGCGGTTTTGCATCAAGCAGGTTTCATCGTCCTACATACGGATTAGGACTTAGTCAGCCAGCTGTCGCATGTTTAAAAACTATAAGAAATATTGAAACCATTGTCAAATTCTGGGATATAGATCCTCGGATGGATCTCTTAACAGACAATGAAAAGGGAGAAGCATATATTGCAGCAAAGGAAGGAAAGTATTACCTCATCTATTTCACAAATGAAGGAGATGTTAAACTTGATCTTACTAATCAGAGGGGTAAATATATTATACATTGGATCGATATCAACAGTTCTGAATGGATTGGGGAAGAGAAGATCAAAGCTGGTGGTTTAATTGATGTTAAAGCAAAGTGCAATAGTGGATGCATTGCTGTTATAGTGAAATAGCAAATAAAAAGAGTCGTTCACCGGGGGAATATCAGATTGCCTGCAGAATAATTATTAAGAAAGATTTCAAGTTTGCACATTTTTCTATGTTCTCGTATATTGCAGCCTCAAATAAGTAAAGAAAAATGCTGGAAATAATTCTAATCATCTTCCTGTCCAGAAAAGTAGGTAATATTGCTAAAAAGCGTGGACATAAAGCAAGACCTAATATTATCTTTTTTGTCGTTCTATGGTTTGCCGGAGAATTGATAGGTGCGCTGCTTGGTTCCATATTAAGCAAAGGAAATATAATCGCCACCTACTTTATGGCTCTTATTGGTGCCGCGGTGGGTGCATATATCGCCTATAACATCATTCAAAATCTTGAAGATAAGTCAGGTTCCGATTCAGATATAATAACTATAGATGGGGATTGAAGTAATTATAAGCCTAAAAGCATGAATTACAAAATTTTATTCATTCTCGCTATCTCATTAATACTTGGGGCCTGTCAGACCAAAACAGACCAGACAAGCAATAATGAATCTCCCGAAATTCAATCCAAAATCTGGGATTTGAATCAAGCCAAAGCCTGGGGTGATGAAAATGGCTGGCTCCGTGGCGCAAATTTTAATCCCAGTACTGCTATTAACCAGCTGGAGACATGGCAGACTGAATCTTTTGATGAAGAGACCATCGACAGGGAGTTGGGTTGGGCTGCTGATATTGGCCTGAATTGCATGAGAGTCTACTTACACCATGTTGCATGGGAAGTTGATAAAGAGGGATTTAAAACACGGATGAATAAATACCTGGAAATAGCAGACAGTCACGGTATAAAAACAATATTTGTCTTCTTTGATGATTGCTGGAACCCTACATATCAGGCCGGAAGGCAGCCCGATCCCTTGCCTGGAATTCACAATTCAGGATGGGTACGTGACCCAGGTGATTTACTTCAGGAACAACCAGCTTTAATGGAAACACTCGAACAATATGTTATGGATATATTAAAGACATTTAACAAGGATGAAAGAATAGTATTGTGGGATCTGTACAATGAACCCGGAAATTCAGGCTATGGAAATGCATCCATGGAATTACTTAAAAATGTATTTGAATGGGGATGGAAAGTGCGACCTTCGCAACCATTGTCGGTTGGAGTATGGAATTTTGGGCTGTCAGATCTGAATAAATTCCAGATAGAAAATTCCGATATCATTACTTATCACAATTATAGTGGTCCTGAAGATCATCAGGCAGCAATTGATACCCTTAAACGCTATAATCGTCCTATGGTATGTACAGAATATATGGCCCGACGAAACAATAGCCTCTTCCAGAATATTATGCCCATCCTGGCAAAAGCTTATATTGGTGCAATCAACTGGGGACTTGTTTCTGGAAAATCAAATACCAAATATGCCTGGAGTGAGCCAATTCCAGATGGATCCGATCCTGAACTTTGGTTCCACGAAATTTTCCATCCGGATGGCACTCCTTATAAGCAGGAGGAAGTTGATTTGATAAAGAGTCTGACGCTGGGGGATTAGCTAGTTCTTATTGAGCCGTTTAGAATAGCGATTTATCAAAACCTCCAGGTAACGTGATCTCATCTGCTCGCTGGCAAGTGCTCTTTTAATTGGAGAAAGATTGAGTATAACCCCTAATACTCCAGCCATTGCTCTGTGGCTCCACAAAACCTGATTATCAAAAATCAGGTTTTGTAATTTACCTCGTTCGATAGCCATCATTACAACCCTGTTTACTCCGTCTTTTGGTGTAATTACTCTCGATTCACGACTCTTTAAGAATATTAAATTGCTTGCACATGTTCGAACACAAACCCCACAGCCTAAACATATATCCTCATTTAAGCGGGCAATTTTCGCTTTAGGATTGTTCGGGTCATTGGCGGAGACCAGAGTCATTGCCTCTACGGGGCATGCATTTACACATTTCCCGCATCCATTGCAATCTGCTTCATTAACGCCTGGCAGGAAATTACTTGTATGGACCGGATTCATTATTGCAAATCGACGAGCAGCAATCATCGCTTCGCAACAACATCCACAGCAGTTACAGATGAAGTTAACACTTGTCCTTACATTTTCACCAAACTGAACCAGGTTGTGCTCATACGCTGACTGCAATAGATCCAGACACTCTTCTGTGCTGACACTTCGAGCATTGCCATGCCTGATAAGCGAATCTGCAGAATTGTTAAAGGTCATGCATATTTCTAGCGGAGCTGAACAAGCCCGATCCAGATGTTGCATTTTGTGTCTGCAGTAGCAGAGTCCAACACCCCGGTGCGTAGCAGTTTTTATGACTTCAGTAGCA
Source organism: Bacteroidales bacterium (assembly GCA_030589895.1). GTDB lineage: Bacteria > Bacteroidota > Bacteroidia > Bacteroidales > JAUUZQ01. Next base: position 1,566 of record JAUUZQ010000174.1, on the reverse strand, counting down.
CGTTCATAATCTAAAACATAAAGAGCATTTTGATCAGAAAGTGCAGTTTCCTGAACAAAGGTGCGTCCAAGTTTCGTTTCTCCCTCAGTAAATAATTCCCGAATGAAATCTTCTTCAACATTTAAGTATTCATAAAACAGTTCGCTCAATGCTTTTTGATCAATATCACCCCTTACACGCATCATTGAGAACTCAAAGAAGCCAGCCATTGGTGGCGGTAATGAATAGATAGTTTCATCACTTCGCTCAATATCAACCAGAATAGCCCTATCAGCAAGCTTATCCAATAAGTTTTTCGCTTCTGAATAATCCATTTTCCAAATACGAGACGCCTTTTTTGCAGTAAAAGGCTTTATTGGAAGTAATGAAACCAATTCGGCCTCCTTTTCACTAAAAAGTGTTTTTAATATTGAAAACAGAAGCGCAGATGCCGGAGCTCCCTGTGGTAATTTATTTATCCTGTCTGAGAGATTCGAGTAACTGGTCTTCAATGTACGATGTGCCATGGGTGCATATGATATTAAATAAGTAGTTACGAGTGCTTTTATAATACATATTAAAACAAATTAATATCATTGTCAAGTTTTGTATAATCAATGTGAATATTCTAATTATAATACTTGTATTTAACCAATAATTACCATCATACAACAATATTTTCCTAAGCTATCCAAATTGCATTTAGTATTTTAGCATATTCACAATATTGCTATTCATACTATGAATAAAATTGTATCGCTGTTAATTTTAAGTACTTGTGTTCTCAGTGCAAACGGACAGAGCAATCGGGACACTGATGTTTCTCCAGGATACAAAAACAAGAACAGTAATATTTCGTCAAAATCTGTTAAGAAACCTAATTTCGTACTCATAGTTGCCGATGATCTTGGATTTGCAGACTTGAGTATCAATGGTAGCAAACAGATCTGTACTCCAAATATTGACCAACTTGCGAAAAGGGGAATCTACTTCACCGAAGGCTATGTCTCCTCAGCAGTTTGCAGTCCCTCGCGTGCCGGATTACTCACAGGAATCAACCAGGTGACATTTGGTCACGACAATAACATTGGTGGCAATCAGCCCGGATTTGACCCTGAATTTCTTGGACTACCGATTTCTGAAAAAACAATTGCAAATCATTTGAAGCCATTTGGCTATGTGAGCGGATTAATTGGGAAATGGCACCTCGGTAACAAAGCTCAGTTCCACCCGCTTAACAGAGGCTTTGATGAATTCTGGGGTTATACCGGAGGAGGACATAGCTATTTTAGAAGCCAGTCAAAAAACGGAGCATACAATGATGATATCGAGTGTAATTACAAAACCGCTGATCCAATAACTTATATCACGGATAATAAAGGAGATGAATGTGTTGAATTCATACAACGACATCGCGATCAGCCATTTTTCCTTTTTGCCTCTTTTAATGCACCACATACACCAATGCAGGCAACCGAAGCTGACCTGAAATTATTTGCCAATATAAAAGATAAAAAGAGACGTACCTATGCTGCCATGGTACACCGCCTGGATATAAATGTAGGAAAGATTATCAATGCAATTAAT
>JAUUZQ010000125.1 GCA_030589895.1 Bacteroidales bacterium | reverse complement strand
GATCCTGGCAGATGAGAGTTGATCGAAACGAGCAAAAATCCGTATCTTTTTCATGTAGTATGATCCATAAAAGGAAAGCCCGGTAAGGTCATGCTGATTAATTCTCTTGTGATTTAACTGTTGCATATATTCTGCTCCAACAGAAAACTTTTCAGCCATGTATCCAACATACAAGGCCAGAGTCTGCTGTGCAGAGTCTTTGCCCATATTATCATAAGAAGCTCGCAAGGTCAGTCCATCGAATGGTATAAGGGTAGCTCCTACGCTGTACTTCAGCAGTGAATCCGCTTCGAGTTTTTTATATCCCTCACCATTGGCAACCGTTAAATCAACACTTACCATCTTGTGAATATTATATGCCAGAAAGACTCCAAGATCAGCACTGGGGCCAAGCCTGTGTTCATCAATGAATGATTTGTACAAATAACGACCCGCCCAAAGATCCTCCTGCAATCTAAACTGCTGGAGACCGATCATACCTAACTTGGCTGTAAAACGATCATTCTTATACTGTGCATAGGCATGTTTCAGATACGCGGTCATCTCCAGATCCCCGAATGAGGGGTCACCTACATCCAGGGTCAGCCTCCCTGAGATATACTCGCTGAACTGGGCCTGGTACCCGAAATAGGCTCTTTGTATTTCAAAAACTTTGTCGCTTTCACCATCTGTCCATGTGCTGTGATAATTTGTATAAATCCTCATGAATGCTTTTCCATTTGGCTTAAATTCACCGACAACGTTCTGCGATAAAGTATAATCTGCAAACAACATGATTGCAAGGATGGTCAGTAAGATTCTCAGTCTCATTTTATTTGGTTTATTATTGACGGATATTTTAACTTCGGAATTACTAAAAGGTCATTTAGACAATGTAAAGATTTTGTTACAAATAATGGTTAATAATGAGGATGCTTAACATTATTCCAAAGAAAATGCTGACCTTTCTGAAGTTAAACAATCTTGAATCAAAAGATTCTATCCAGTTACTAAATAACTAAATAATTAAAAATCATGGGGAAAGAGAAGGATACACAACAAAGACAAGCTAAGAAGGCTCCAGCTAAAAGTCTTAAAGAGAAAAGAGCAGCAAAAGCAGCCAAGCGTGAAGAAAAACGAAGAGGTTAGATTCAGTTATTCTGCTAAAACTTAAAGCCCCTGCAGAATATTAATCTACAGGAGCTTTATTAAGATAACTATGATGTTAATCTTGAAATCAGTACCGCATGTAGAAATGATCTTCTTGATTTAATTATTTTTGTTATTAATTGGCATCCTTAGTTTTTAATAGTGCTCATTTGTACGATGGTAATTTTAACTGGATAAAATAACAGACTCAATCATGAGACTAAGAGTTTTATTACTGATATTCATTTTATGCTTACTTAACATTGATGGTTTCTCACTTAAGTATCAGCAGCAAGGAGAAGTAGCCGTTGATTTAAGTGGGTACAATTCTTCAAGTCCTGTTCAAGTAGAGCAGGATGGTAATACATTAACCGTAGAATGGCAGTCAGATACTGAAACAAGATATCAGATAAAATTCGATGTCTCCGGATCTAATTCTCTAATCGAATCTATTTCTTTAGCAGAGCTTAAGGGATCACCATTCATTTTATTAGCTGAGCACATACAGCCCGATTTTCAAGTTACCATAGGTTCACGATCTGTAACCGACAGGCCATACGTTTTTTTTGACCTGGTACACACACGTCCCTATGAAACATTCCCTTCCGTGATCAGTCTTGATTCTGTAAAAGTCAAATCAGATGGTGGAAGGGTCAAACTGACATTTTCCTCCATTAGCAGTGGATCATTCTATGGTGATTTAATCTGCAACATATATACCGGCAGTCCACTGATTTATTGGGAAGCCACCATGACGACGGACGAGTATGCGGTCGCTTATATCTATGATGGTCTTTTTAGAACCGAAGTACCAACTATAGTTTATCAGGATAATCTGACTAATAATATTGTTCGTAAAAGTCCCGATAAAAACCTTACAACCCTTAAAGTACGTTACAGGACACTAATGGTTGAGTATACCAGTGGTACCATGGCCATTTTTCCACCACCTCATGCCTCCTTTTGGCCTTTTAACAAGTGGATACCTAATAATGGTTTTTTACAGGCAGGTGAGGGTGTTGTGGGAACACGGCAGGATACCCACGGAGATGCCACCTATTCCCCCTGGGTGGATGCTCCTGTTGGCAAATACCAACGCATGGGCGCCTTTCTTTTGCTGAGTCCTGAAAAGGCTGAAGAAACTCTCGACAGAGTCAAGTTATATACGAACAACGATAAGTTTAAAATCATTGATGGTTATAAAACTTTCACAGGGCACTACCACCCCAAACTAACGAGATACGAACTGGAAGGAAAACCGGAATATCCAGAGGCATTCAAGAAAGTAATGAAAGATATGAATGTGCAAATTGTACACATGGCAGAGTTTCATTGCTGCGGGGATTGGAATGGCAGGGATGTGGGAGTTGAAAGGCTCAATCAGTTAAAAGGCATGTTCGATCTAACAGAAAAATACTCAGATGATGAATTTGTATTTCTCCCCGGAGAGGAAGCAAATGCTCATTGGGGTGGTCCTTGGAATTATCTTTTTCCCAAACCCGTTTATTTTGTTAAAAGCCGTGAGAGCGGAGAGCCCTTTATGGACACTATCGAGCCCTATGGTACCGTCTACCGATTGGGTAATGATGCAGAAGTGTATGATATGTTAAAGCGAGAAAACGGAATCGCCTACACCTCGCATCCGCGTATGAAGGGTTCAGTAGGATATCCCGATAGATATGCCAATAAAGACTTTTTTAAAGATGATGAGGTGTTTCTGGGTGCTGAATGGAAAGCTGCGCCCTCCGATCTGTCCGAACCCCGTCTGGGAAGAAGAGTATTCAAACTCCAGGATGATATGAATCAGTGGGGACTTAAAAAGAGAATAGTGGGGGCGGTGGATGTTTTCTACCCGGATTCCAATTCATCGCTGTACAGTCAAATGAACATCAATTATTTAAAGTTAGACAGTCTGCCCTCCCCGGATAACTATCCAGAGGTGCTTGATGTACTCAAGAAGGGCGACTTCTTTGTAAGCACCGGCGAGGTTCTGCTGCACTCCCATGCTATTCTCCCCGAGAAAGTGACAGCAGATATTGAATGGACCTTCCCCCTTGAATTTGCTGAAATCATCTGGGGAGAAGGCAATGAAGTCAAAACCCATTCCGTTTCCCTCACAGAAACTGAGGAGTTTGGCAGAAAGACATTTGAATTCCCGGTAGATCTCAGTGAGGCTACCTGGGCCCGCTTTGAAGTATGGGATATTGCCCGCAACGGTGCATTTACCCAAACAACCTGGCTTAAAGAACCCGTACAAGTATGGACTCCTGCAGAACTTGTGCTCAGTATCGAGAGTTTTACCCTGATAAATGCCGATACCGATTATCCCATTCCTGCATACGAGATCATACCCGATGGAGATACATTGGACTTAAATTTATTGCCCACCAGAAATCTGAATATTCGTGCCAACCCGGGCCCCATGGCAGCAAGTAGAGTTATATTTGACTATGATGGGATATTGAATTACCATTCAGAAGGTAGTCCTCCATACGCAATGGCAAGTGATGAGAAAGGAGACTATTATGCCTGGACGCCAACTCCAGGTAAACACTCGGTTAAGGCAACTCCCTATGATGGAGGCACTCCGGGCAACTCACTAACATTAAACTTCACTGTTGTTGACTCAAGGCCTGTTGCTATTGAGAAAAACCATAAAAACAGCTCATCGATTCAGATTGGCGGAGTCTCTCCCAACCCATTTAATCATTATCTGAATATACGGTACAATCTTTCCAATGAACTGCCTGAAAATCTCCAGTTAAAACTTTACAATACCCTGGGCATGCTTGTTCAGATAAAAGTCATAGAATGCTGTTTCACTAAAGGTGATAACTCTCTACGCTGGAACCTTACAGAAAATTCCGGATTAGATTTAAGTCCGGGGCTATACATTCTTCGAATTGAAGCCACGATGAAAGGAAACAAAATACGTTTGTTGGGTAATGTAAAAATGACCTGCATAAATAACAATTAATACCTCCTTTAATCCCAGATCATTTACTCACTGATAAGCCTTACGGTATCAAGACCTGGTACCGGCTGTACCAATTATTTTTTACGGATTTTTATCGATTTTTTTTTTGCTGATGGGAATAAATCCTGTCTTCGAAACATGTATTTGGGTTTTGAGTTTTACGCGAAAATTAAAACAAGGAAAAAGACGGAAAATAAGACCATCAACTCAGGCAAATACTTGTCTGATGATTAGCAAATGGAACTGCATCCTCATTGTTGCAATTTTGCAACATAAAATTCCAATTCTATTTATGGATTTCCAGTGGAGCTTTAACTATTGACTAATCCCAATCCTTTTTAGTATTTCATTAAACCTGGAATCTGAGTAATATTTATTAAAAATCGGGTAACCCAATATGTATAGTACGTAATTGTCTTTCGCATCAACACTCTTGTTAAGGTACTGGAACATCAAATCGGGCTGATCCAATGCTGCATATAGATACGAAATGTGGAATAACACTTGCTGACCTTGTAATGATTCCTTTTCCGTTAGCAATTTTTCAAGGTATTGCTTTGCTTTGTCAATTTGCCTCATATTGGCATGCAAACCACCTAATAATGAGTATGCAAATGCAAAATACTCCGGAATTTTTTGCGCCTTATAAAGTATTACCATGGCTTTCTCATCATCACCCAGGAGATGGTATACCAATCCTTGGAGGTACAATGCATCGGGAAAATGAGGACTTATTTCAAACAACTTACCGAGCTGTTCTGAGGCCTCTTTGTACCGGCCAGAACAAGCAAGTATAACAGCAAATGCATAATGTCCTGGAACAAATAATGGATCCAGCTCAACGGATTTCCTCATTGATAAAATAGCTTCTTTGAATTTTCCATTAACATTGAAACATAATGCTTTAATCAGGTAGGCACCTGAATAGCTTGGATTAATAGAAATCGCTTTTTCCGCTAGCTGGTAAACTTTATCCCAGTTCCAATCTAAGTAGAAATATACTCTTGCCAGTGCAGCATGCGATTCAGCTGCCATATTATCCAACTTAATGGCTTTTAGAGCGTATTCCTTTGCCAATGGCAATACAGACTTAATCGGCTTCTTCCCAGAAGCACCGAGATAAATATAACTGTGTGACAAACCATTATAGGGAAGGGCAAAATCAGGTTCCAGATCAATGGCCTTATTAAATTCTTTAATTGCAATTTCAGTGTCTTCAATAGTCCATTTATAAGAATGGAACAATCCTATTAAATAGGTATTATAAGCTTCTATATTATGTGTAGGAGATTTCACAATTGCTATTTTCTCTGATTCCAGTGTCAGTTTCTCCCTTAACTTGTTGATAATCTTACGTGCAATTTCATCCTGAACTTGAAAAATGTCATCGAGCTGCCGGTCAAAAGTCTCCGACCATACATGATAGCCATCTGCAGTATTAATCAATTGGGCTGTTATCCTAACCTTGTTGCCTGCTTTTCTTACACTTCCTTCCAGTATGGACTTGGCGCCCAATTGGATCCCAATTTGTTTGATATCTATATTCTTCCCTTTAAAAGCAAATGATGAAGTTCTGGCAGTGACCTGCAGTCCTTCCACTCTAGCCAGGGCATTCAATAATTCCTCGGTGATTCCATCGCTGAAATATTCATTTTCCGGATCTGCACTTATGTTGACAAAGGGTAATATGGCAATGCTTTTGAGCTTATATTTTTGCCTGGATTTTATATCTTTTGCGGAGGGAACGAATAGACCTTCATTAATAATAGCATATACCTCAATAGGTTTTTTCACATTTTTGAGATCGAAAGTCCCTAAACTTTCAGTTGAAAATCTATTGTGATTTTTGATATCATCAAATACTTTACCGGTAATCAAAACACTTCCGGAAACAGCCAGGTTTTCGATCCGTGAAGCAACATTGACGCTATCTCCAAACACACCTTCATCATCGCAAACAATATCGCCTGTATGAATCCCTATTCTCAAGGGAATTTTGGGTTCTTTTTGCAATTCCATTTGAATTTGTACGGCACAATCAACGGCTTCTATTGCAGACTTAAATATAATTAAGGTTCCATCCCCATAATATTGAAGGATTTCACCATTGAATTCATATATATACGTTTTGAGTATTTTTCTGTGCCGGTCCCGGTTTTTCTTTGCCTTAGCCTCATCCTCCTGCATTAGAGCGGTATAACCAACCATATCAGTAAACATTATGGCTGCAAGCAAGCGGTGGGCTTTTTTATTCATTTTTGACAGTTCCTCAATAACATTTTGTGCTACAGAATGCTCATATAAATCTGTGCTAATTAACTAAATATACGAATTTACACGAATCCCGATGAAGTATTGAAATTCTATCAGCTGGATGGAATCAACTTCGCGATCAACATATATGGATAGTAAAGTATCATACTTATCATAGTTCAGGAATAGACTGATCATAACATTCCGGAAAAGGCTGAGACCTTAAGCTGGCACCTAAGCATCATAAAATCAATACTATATGACTATTGAGTTTGTTTGTGCTCATTACCTCCGGAATTTGCACAGAGGACATTAGGTTGACATGAATAGTATGTGATAGAGGTTCTAAGTGGATCTTTTAATCCTGAATTCATTGAATTTGATTGAATAGACGATTATGCTCTGTAAAGACGTGGTAACAGCTACACCACTCGATTCTTTGCGGATTATAATCGGATTTTGCTTAAAAAACATAAAATTCCAATTTTATCTTAGGATTTCCTGGCCTGACTAGCATGGCCCATTAAAATTAATGGGATAAACAAAATCAGACGCAACAGATTGGAATAGTACATTGACCGGGAATAAAAATTCTGAGAGATGAAATGGCTACACACCTTGAAATACTCCGAGCCAATTACCCGCAGGATCTTTAAACCATGCAGCCCGAATAGGTCCTCGTTCTGCAATTCCTTTTTCATTAGCATCCTCAACTTGCTCAAGTTTAACACCCTTATCGGTCAGATTAGCCGCAACCGCTTCGATGTCATCTACTTCAAAATTAAGTACCGTATGAATGGCAGGTTGATGATCATCTTTTTGGTAAACCATGAAGCGTGTATCACCACCAGTATCAAACATTAATACCGTATCAACAGGTTCACTTACAGAATCAAGATCTAATATCCCGACATAAAATTCCCTTGCCTTATCAATGTCATTCACGGAAAGACTGCTAAAACTTTTGAATTTTTTCATTATTGTAGGATTTTGAGCATTACACAATCTGTTTGAAATATGGAATCTGTATTAGACTCTTTTGTCTCTTCTTGTCAATAATTAAATTTAAAATACTAACTGATTATTACATAGCATTTAGCGACAAAATCCCTTATAAATCACAATGTTCTGATTGATTCATTATATCACCATTGCGGATATACTGTTAAGACTAATTCTAAATAAGACCTTGAGGTATTAAATTACTTGAATCAAAAGTGAAGGATAGAAGAAATCTTCAGCTTTATTCGTGTTTTATGGTTGTGGCCGGATTGATTCTGGCTGCTTTTTGTGCCTGGTAGCTGAGTGTGATTAATGAGATCAGAAGTACAATGAAGCCGTTAATCAGCAGTAAGATGTCCAAGGCCTATTTCATTTAGCCATTTGGGATTAAAGATTTTGCTCAGATATTTAAAACCGCTGTCAGGCAGAACAGTTACTATCTTAGCAGGAGCTTCCATTCTCTTTGCAACTTCTAAAGCAGTCCAAACATTACCTCCGCTTGAACCGCCAACCATCAGGCCCTCCTGGCGGGAAAGACGAAGTACCATACGTATAGCATTTTCATCATTAAATGAGACTGCTTCATCCAGTATGTCAAAATTCATAGCTTCACAAAGGGCACCCTTACCGGCTCCCTCTACTTTAAATGACTTTTTGTATGACTTGTAATCTTCTTTACCGTCAAAATAAGGTTTATAAATAGATCCTTCCGGATCTGCCAGGATAATTTTTATATTTGGGTCATTCTCTTTTAAACGTTTAGCAATCCCGGATAATGTTCCACCTGTAGATGCTGTAGCGACAAATGCATCGATCTTCCCGTTCATGTCATCCCAGATCTCCTTACCTGTTGTCATATAATGGGCTTCAGGGTTTAACTGGCTGTTATATTGATCAATATGATAAAAGTCTACATTTTCTCTTGCTCTTTTTGCAGCAGCATTTCCATATTCTTCATCAGAAGTGACAGGAGCAGAAGCAGGCTTTACAATCACTTCTGCACCGTAAGATTTAATTATTGTGATCTTTTCATCACTGCATTTATCAGGAACAAATAGAATTGATTTTAGTCCCATGCTGGAAGCAATCATGGAAACAGAGGCTCCTGTATTACCTGAACTTCCTTCGACAAGTGTTGTGTTATTATTGATTTTACCTGCATCAACACCTTTTTGAACCATATATGCAATAATTCGGTCTTTTATACTTCCTGTAGGATTCATAAACTCGAGTTTTGCATGTATCTCCACACCCGGTTTGGGATCAAGTGTCTTTAAATGCACCATCGGTGTGTTTCCGATCAGATCCAATGCTTCTATTTTTGACATAGCAATTCTTTTCCTTCCTTTAATTTATTATTCCATAAAAATACAATATATGTCGCGATAAAATGCAACTTTTTAACCAACAAAACCGATTGCCCGGTTTTTACTTAGAAAAAATAAGATCATTCAACTTCCTTTTCTTGGTCCAGGAAGTTCCTATTAAAATAGTACTTTATTGCATGTCTTCAAAACTTATTCAAATCGGCAGATACGTTTTGTGCCAATACTCCGCCTCGGGAAGTATAAAACGCACAGACCAACATTACTCCAGTCATTATTAATCGCATAATTCTTTCTCCCAATTCGTTTTTGTTATTTCTAAATACCAGGTAAAGCTTAATACTGCTCAAAAAACCAAACACACCAGGTTCCTTATCTGACGTAATATAGGGTTCGTAATAAGGGTTCTGT
>JAUUZQ010000182.1 GCA_030589895.1 Bacteroidales bacterium | reverse complement strand
GTAGCGATCTTCAGGTTTTTTCTTGCGTTCTTGTCTTTTTCCACTATAACACCTTTTGATACGGTCGTACATTTCAGGATTGAGGTCCTCGCTTCAACAAAATCTATTGAAAAGGTTCCTTCCAGGTATTCCCCGATTTTAATTTCTTCAGATTCCCACTTGTAATTTCTTTGACCCATATAGTGCATATCTGTCATAATATTCGTTTCACGGGTTTGGTCCTTTTGCTCCAGAACAATTCCAATATTGATTAAGAGTTCAGGATCTTCAGGAGATCTTTCCAGTTCTCGTAATGTAAGCTGATTACCAATCTCATCCATGATCCATTCGATACGCTTTTCATATTCAGGCATGGATGCGATATCAGCATCCACCTTATAGAAATCGTAGGTTTTAAAGTCTGCAAGGGAGAAGTCCTCGTCAGAGTTCACACTAATTACCTTAACGGTAGAACATCCTGATAGTGTTATCAGGATACTTGCTATAATAAGACCTTCAAATACTTTTAGTTTCATTTTTTCTCGGGTTTAAATGTCTGTGATTTTCGGTTTCAGTGTTCTGACAGGCTGAAAGCTATGTTATACTTCACTAAAGTAGCAAATAAAGATAAGACAATAATCTTAGTCATTTTCAGAAAGCCGGAGATTTTTTTAACGAATGCACTGATCTTTCATTTGCTGGTTTTTATATCCTAAGATTTAGTAATCTATTGATCGTTAGCACTTCTGTTAAGATTTATAGTTGCGCCGAAGTAGACTGTAAACGCATTAAAGGAAGTATTCATTGTGGTCTGTATGTTCCCTTGCAAAACAATTTGTGTTGCGGGGTCGTATTCAAGGGGATCAGTAAAACTCACGAATTGTTCCTGATTTTTTTCATTTCCCAAAGTGTATTGTATTCCTAAAATAAGATCGTGGCCCATAATATTCAGGCTCGTGCCACCGGTTAGATGGTACCTGTTCATATTCAGATGCTTGAAGGAATTTAAATGGTTCAGATCACCGAAATCCATGTCTTTTCTGAAATTGTAATCTGTTCTGAATCCGGAAAGAATCATTACTTTTTCCGCAGCTATCCACCGAAATCCCAGACCTATATTATAGACTGGTTTTGCACCTGAAATGAAAGTAAGCCATTCATTGTAGTCTATTGCAGTTGAAACCGTTCCCGAAGCGATATTGGAGTTTTCACTGGCCTGTACCATTCTGTGAGCATCTATACCGGCAAAGTACTCCCCGGTCAGATAGACAGTCTTGTCTTTATTCTTATTGGTCCACGTCATACCTGCTCCAACAGACAAGGGGCTTTTTGCATTCACAGTGACATTTTTTCCGTTCATGAAGTCAGCTATCAGCATATCAGGTATACTTGTTCCGTCAGATGGATCAGAAATGTTTTGGTAGCTCTTTTTCCTGGATACTTCACTGCGGTTAGAATAGATATTTCCAATAGAAGGGCTAGTGAAATTGATTCCCAGGCTTAGCTGATCTTTTTTGTACAATAAACCAAGCTTACCCAACAGGCGATAGTCATTGAAGTTTGCATAGTTATGTTCCGAATAATGGGCAATATTCTGCTCCAGACCAGAAGAGGGATCCGGGACTGCTGCGATATCGACGGAATATTTATAGGCCACTGTCCTGACCGAGGTGAACATACTTGCTCCAAGATATAAATTTTCATTTAGCCGGACCGATCCGCCTATTCCCACCCAATCGTCACGATATTTATTTCTGTATTCGTAAAATGTGTTGTAGCGCTCATTTCCCGGGTGATTCGTCAGTATGTCAAGATTCTGATCAACAGATCTGGTATTTTCAACCAGGTAGTCTTCATTGTTCAGGAATGCGATCTCAAGGCTCAGGCCCGGATGGTTTTTGGGTTTGATCATATAGGAAATGAACCTTGGGACTACAACTCCTCGTGGATAGTAGAGGTCAATGTCTTCTCCAAATGTATTTTTCGAATTCAGATATTCAAATGCAAAGAGACTGGCGTTCAGAGAGATCTTTGATTCCTTCGTCTCGGAGATAGTGGCAGGGTTATAGTATATGGCTGCCGCACCGGCTCCTCCTCCTACAACAGCACCTGACAAGAGGGAGGATTCTTCGTTGAAATTCTGTGACCAGTGGTTGTTTGACTGGGCCACGGTTTCATTGAAGCAGTTTGAAATTATCAGACAAAATAACCCAACGGAAAATACTCTATGTATCAAACTGCGCTTCATTTACTTGTAAAAATAGCTATTGTTAGGGATAATAGTTCAAATATTAATAAACAATTTGTCAGTATTTTGTTCAAATTGGATCTTTTTAATTTCAAGGTTCTCTTACCTCGTGGAAGCAATATGGGACAGGAAAATTGTTGATCATTGAAGTTCCCTGAAGGACCTTCCATCAATTTTGCCTTTTAGAATTAGTTTGGAGTCAAGTCCCAGTTTCTTCGAGAGATTAAGCGCGTTAAGGCCGGAAACATCCAGAACCTTGAGTCTTTCGTTCTTAACAAAAATAACATCCCCTGCCATTGGATTGGGTACACCGGGAATAAATACAGCATTCAGCTCATCGTCAATTACATCCATTAAGAAGCCGATTTGCCAGAATTCCTCCATGTTAACCAGTACAACGTCTTTTAAATGTTTTGATTCCTGTCCGACAGCACTTTCACTAACCCCTTTAAGCAATGAATAGCCCGGGATAATGGACAGTATGTTGTCTTCAATCCATTCTTTTAGCTTAACGGCCAGTTTTGTCCTGGCAAGAATACCCACGAGTACGAACAGACAGATCAGAATAATAACCGCAATTATTCTCGACATCGTCAGGCCTCCAATCGAATCTATTGGAATTCTGTCGGCAATCGGAGCTACGATTTTTCGAAATATGGTGAGGACCTTTACAATTAAATAGACGAGAAGCACTAGTGGTACTACAAAGAGTATTCCGCCGATCATGCTTGTTTTTAAAAATGACATTAAACTTTTCATCTGAATAAATATTATATAATTACTTGTTAATTAATAACATAAGTTCTTTTTGACTATTGGAAATTAACTCGCATTAAAATGCTCATGAGCTTCACTTCGTTACGGTTGTTGCCTCACAAAAATAAAATTTTTCAATGGTGTTCGGCGAACCCTCATCTCCAGGCAATTGGTCTGGAACTATTATATTCATCTTCTTTTGTCTTCGTTCAGCTGAAATATCTTTCCACAATGATGAGGGTTTCATAGAGGCAATTTTTAACAAAGGGGTTTGATGCTTTTAGCTAAGCAACCTAAGTTTACATTTTCCAACTTTTTTATATAAATCAGAAAGAACAAAAGGGAGGAATAAAAGTAAACATTTTTTAGGTATTGACATTTCTTCGATGTGCTATTTTCGTAACAACACGAAAACCTTTAATGAAGCTTACTGGTAACTGGACTTAATCAGATACTCTTGAATTCTTCAATGCATCTTTGAGACCTTGTAAAGTTTATGTACTCTTGGTGATATGTTTTGCTACGGGAATGGATATCAGCTGGATCAATGCGATGATCAGCAGGGCATACTTTAAGGCAAATACTTCAGAGACATAAGTATGCAATAAAATGAATAAAACAAGCCCGAAAGCTCTTCCAATATATAGTCCAAACTCATGGTTGAATATATAAGCGAATTCATTTCGATTTGATTTTTTTGATAGTTTGTCAATCACTTTCAATTGTATGGGAAAATAAGCCAGATCATGCAGAGGCTGAAACAGAATCTTACACATCATAAATATGATTACTCCCGTTGCTGAGAAAAGAACCCCGTTGAATACGGCCCCAACTGCAAATATGATCAGTCCGATGGAAAAGATATAGATTCTATGGCTCGGTTTAGATGTCCGACCGAGAATATAGAGTATCAAAGCTGTGATTATTCCACAGATCGATTGAATGGTGCCCAGTGCACCTTCATTCCCTATCAGGGTCATGATCAGGATAGCTGGTGCAGTAACAAGATAACCCTGTCCAATGCCTTTCAGACTAGCGAGAAATAACATTTTTCGCCATAGCTTATCGAATTTCCAGTAGATGAATTTCTTTTGAGTCGGGTTCTTGAAATCGCCTTTCTGGACTACATAGCTTGAAACTATCGTAAGTAAAAAAACAATTCCAGTAACGATCTTATAGGCGTTGTTTGCGTTGCCGCCAAACCAGTTTGCAGTTTCAGCTTTCACAATGAACAATCCAATGAAGAAAGGAACGATAATGTAGGTGAGGGTATAAAAGAAGGTCTCTACTCCATAATAGTAATTTCTGTTGCTATCGTTGGTGGTATTCAATGCCAGGAAGTCCCGGTTAGCCCAGAAAAATCCAAAGGATGAACCCATAAGGAAGCCCGCTATTCCTACACCTGCAAAACTGATCTGTTGCAACATCATCATAACAAGCAGTGACACACCGCTTAAGAGCATTCCGAACGAATAAAGGTGTGCGATCTTAATCCGGTTAAGCAGAAATCCATTGATCAGAAATGTAAAAGGGATTCCGGTATATACCGCGAGTTGATAGAATGCTACCATAGATGGATCCGAAGAATTACGCATAATGTATGCCCCTGCAAAAATGTCGATCACCGGTAGTACAAATGCATAGATCATATTCGTGACCAACAAGGTCCGCATTGGATGTGGATAAGTCTTAAATACCTTTACCTCACCTGAGAGCTTTGTAAAGGGGTAGAGTAGAATTTTCCGGATTGACATATGTTAAGTTAATAAGTTTATAATGTGGATAGAATCTCAGAAATTGACAGGTCCGCTGCACAAATGACTTCATCAGATGCACCATAATAGATAGTGATAACATCTTTATTTACCAGGTGTCCGTTTGTAAAGACTACATTCCCGAAAAATCCTGTTTTCTCATATTCTGCAATGGGTTCGACCAGTGGGTCATTTGATCTGGCCAATACTTTGGATGGATCCTGAAGATCGAGAAGTAAGGCTCCAAGGCAATACCTGTGGTTTTCGTTCGCACCATGGTAAATTGCCAACCAGCCCTCCTTCGTTTTTATAGGGGCACCACCGGCACCTACCCGGGCACTGTCCCACATACCCTCACGGGAATGAGCTATACATTTATGATTTCCCCAATGAAGCAGATCCGGAGATTCGCCCAACCAAATATAGTTTCCGCCCAATTCCGGGCTGCTCGGCCTGTGCAGAGCATAATACCTTCCATTTATCTTTTCTTCGAATATTGCGCAATCTTTATTATGAGGGGGGATTATCATTCCGTGACGTT
>JAUUZQ010000083.1 GCA_030589895.1 Bacteroidales bacterium | reverse complement strand
TTAATCGTTGGTGTTGGAGGAGGACTGCTTACAGATATTGCAGGCTTCATTGCTGCAACTTACATGCGGGGAATTGATTTTGGATTTATCTCGACAACCCTACTCGGACAAGTAGACGCCAGTATTGGTGGAAAAAATGGGGTGAATCTGGATGGATATAAAAATATGATAGGGACTATCCGTCAACCATTGTTTGTGTGGTGTGATCTGTCATTGCTTGATACACTGGATAAAAAAGAACTGGTTTCCGGTCTCTCCGAAGTCGTTAAATATGGCGCGATCCGAGACAAGGATTTATTCAAATATATTGAAGAAAATTCAAAAAAAATCAACTCACTGGATTCATCTTCAATGGAACATATCGTAAATGTTTCAGCAAAAATTAAAATTAAAATTGTTGAATCTGATGTTCTGGAAAAGGGTGACAGAAAATTGCTTAACTTTGGACATACCCTCGGTCATGCAATTGAGAAACAGACAGGTATGCTGCATGGGGAGGCAGTTAGCATTGGGATGGTGATGGCAGCAAATATATCTGTAAGTCTTGGCTATATGTTGAAGAATGACTCAGAAAGACTAGAGAAAATTCTTGTAAATTTAGGCTTGCCGGTAAGAACAGATGTTTCAATAGATGATATTTTTCAGACTCTTCTCAAGGATAAGAAAAGGACAGGAGAAAAAATACATTTTATTTTACTCAAAGGATTGGGTGAGGCCTTTGTAAAAGAGTTAGAACTTAAGGATCTTAATAAGGTGCTACATGATTTGTATTAGTATAGGAAACAAAGCGCAACTTGAAATCGTAAATGCAATGAAGCCTGATATGCTTGAATTGCGTTTTGATATGATGAATGAAGATCCGGCTTCTGTTTTATCTGGAGTTGAAGGTGCTCCTGGTATTATTGCGACATGCAGGCCCGATAAATTAAATAATTCAGATAGGATGCTTATCCTGAAGAATGCCATTGATGCCGGAGTACAATTTATCGATATCGAGATTGATGCGGACTTGTCATATCTCAGCGATCTGATTGATTACGCAAAAGGAAGAAGCACTGAAATAATCATTTCATGGCATGATTTTGAAAAAACTCCAACGCAGGAGAAACTGAAAGAAATATTGAAAGAGTGCTATGACAAGGGAGCAGATATCGCAAAAATTGCCTGTCAGGTAAATTATGAAAAAGATAATTCGAATTTATTGTCTCTATATTCCATTGAGGGAAGGAAGGTAGTTCTAGGTATGGGAGATATGGGGAAAATTACCAGGATCGCAGCCTTGTATCTGGGAGCTGAATTTACCTTTGTGAGTTCAGATGCAGAAAATGCAACGGCTCCCGGACAACTGACTTATAGCGAATTCACAGCATTGAATAAAATATTACAAGCCTTATGAATTCATTCGGAAAATTATTCAGGATAAGCATCTTTGGCGAATCACATGGTGAGAGAGTCGGAGTCTTAATTGATGGTGTACCCGCCGGAATTACACTTTCTGAAAAAGATTTGATCTCTGACCTCGAGAGAAGGAAGAGTGGTGCGAAAGGCACAACTCCTCGTCAGGAAGATGATATCCCCGTGATCAGATCAGGGATTTTTAATGGTAAGACTACAGGAGCACCTGTGATGATTGAGTTTGAGAATAAAAATACCAGATCAAGGGATTATACTGACTTGAGAAAGACTCCGCGTCCGGGACATGCAGATTTTACAGCATCTAAAAAGTACGGGGGATTTGAAGATTATAGGGGAGGAGGGCACTTTTCGGGTAGGCTTACACTGGCCCTGGTGGCAGCAGGAGCCCTGGCAAAAAAGATGATTAAGCCTGTTTCTGTAAAAAGTAAGCTTGTTGAGGTTGGAGGTAGTGAAAATATTGAGGCTGCAGTTGAACAGGCTATGAAAAATGGTGATTCAATCGGAGGAATCCTGGAATGCAGAATAGAGAATATTCCTGGCGGTTCAGGTGAGCCGTTTTTTGATTCCTTTGAGTCAGTACTGAGTCATATGGTCTTTTCAATACCTGCAATTAAAGGCATTGAGTTTGGAGCAGGTTTTGTTGCCGCTAAAATGACAGGTAGTGAGCACAATGATAATTTTATAGATATAAATGGTAAGACTGAAACAAATTATGCAGGCGGTATAAATGGTGGAATCACCAATGGGAATGATATTGTTTTCAGGGTGGTTGTGAAACCAACTTCCAGCACACATAAAACTCAACAGACCATGAATTTTCATGATGGTGAGATGCAATCACTTACTGTTGAAGGTCGGCATGATACCTGCATAGCGCTTCGGGTACCGGTAGTATTAGAGGCAGCTGCGGCCATTGTGACTGCAGATATGATGCTTCAGGCGCAACAAATTCAAAGAATATTTAATCCTAAAGATAGTTAGCTGATATGAGAATAGTAATTGTTGGAGCCGGTAACATGGGCTCATGGTTGGTAGAATCCTTATGCCTTTCATATGAAGTTGGAATATATGATTCAGACAGATCTAAGTTGAAGTATTTTTTCAATTCCAGAAAATTTCTCTACCTGGAAGAGATCCATGATTTTGCTCCTGATATTCTTATCAATGCAGTTAGTCTGGAGAAAACTATCCAGGTATTCGATGAAGTGATTCCTTATCTCCCTGATGAGTGTATAATTGCTGATATTACTTCAGTAAAAAAGGGTCTCGCGTCATATTACAAAGAGAGAGGGAGAAGATTTGTATCTACTCATCCAATGTTCGGACCTACTTTTGGAGATGTGAAAAATCTAAATGAGGAAAATGCTATAATTATTTCAGAATCAGATAAAGATGGGGCTAAGTTTTTTCGTGATTTCTTTGAGAGTTTGAAACTTAAAGTTCATGATTATTCTTTTGACCAGCACGATCAGACCATTGCTTATTCCCTGTCACTTCCATTTTCCTCTTCGCTGGTATTTGCATCTTGCATGAAGCAACAGGAAGCTCCGGGTACAACTTTCCGGAGACACCATGAAATTGCTGCAGGACTGCTATCTGAAGACGATTATCTGCTCTCAGAAATTTTGATGAGTCCATACAGTCTTGAGCAAGTCGAAAATGTTCGGGATCAACTCAATGATTTAATCACTCTCATAAAAAAGGGTGAGGCGGGTGATTTTACCCGGCTTTTCGGTGAATTAAGAGCGAATATTGGTATAAAATAGTTCTATTTATCCATTGCACAGCGAAATCCAAGGTTAAAAAGGGAAGTTTCAATTGAGTTAAATGAGCGTCCATAAACGCTGTAACTTTCTACGCCTAATTCATCATACATAAAGGATCCCCCACGGATTGATTTTACGCTTTCATTGACCTGAGTTCTGAAGCTTGATTCAGGATATGGCATGAAAGTATTGCTGCACCACTGCCAAACGTTTCCTGACATATCGTATAATCCGGATGGATGTTCTCCAAATATGCCAGCCGGACTGGTATAAAGGTAACCATCTCTGGGTGAAGGTGCAGTTGGACTATCGCCCTGGAAGGTATTGGCCATATACTTTCCGTTTACAATTTCTTGATTTCCCCATGGAAACATCTCACCTGAATTCTTTCCATTTCGGGCTGCATATTCCCATTCAAATTCACTTGGAAGACGCTTTCCTGCCCATTCAGCAAAGACCATTGCATCATTCCAGCTAATGTGTGTAACAGGATGGCTGGGTTCTGCTTCAGGATGATCTGGTCCTAATGGGAATTTCCATGATGTGCCTTTCAGTAAATTCCATGTACCAGATTTAAAGTCAAAGATTCCTGAATCTCCAAACTTCTCAGCTTCAGTGATATATCCGGTTATTTTGACAAAATCTGAAAAAGCGGCAACAGTGACAGGGAGCTTGTCGATATAGAAAGGCTCTATCTCTGCAATAAATACAGGTTGATGTCGGTTTGAACCTTGCATTGAGCCAATGGTGATCTCCCCTCCGTCAAACGAGACCATATCTTTTGTATTGTCCTTATTTGTATTGATAGTATCATTTGGTAGTATAGGCTTAGAAGTTTCGGGTAATATAGTTTCACTGTTCTCTTTTTCACTTTGGGATGAAGTATCTTTATTTTTACTCTGACATCCAAATGACAATATCGCAACACAAAGGAAAAATGTAATTCTGTTATTCATACATATTTAGTTTTAATATCTGATTAGTTGTTTCTGTTACTTTGTATCGGTCATCAATTCTTAATCCCATGATCCAGACAATGTTTTTTCCACTGGCCATTATCCAGGTCTTTTTCTTTATTGGAACCGGAATTTTTGTATCAATGAAGAAATCACTGACCTTTTTCATTTGCTGCATTCCAAGCGGGAAAAAGTAGTCGCCATGTTGCCATTTCCTTATGGTAAGCGGAAAAGTAAGTTTTTCAAAATCAATAAATGCAATATGTTGGGAGCTTGGAAAATCTCCGGCATCTTCTACGTCCACCAGATCAATGTCCATGGCAAAGGGGAGGGCTGCTTTGCTGCCCGGAGAATCAATATAGAATCTTTCAAAAATTTCTTCTTCAAGTTCTATGATAAAAAGTTTATCCCGGTCTTTGTACAATCTATGGCTGGTTGATATAAATTGTTTTCCGGAATCTGAATCAAGAATCATCTCTATACCCAGGCACTGATCTTTTGAGAAATTATAAACAGAAAATAGCTCAAATAACCACGTTGATAGTGGAGAAAGTTTCTTTATATCGCTTATATCAATCTCGTAATGTGTTGGAGTTTTTGTAAAAAGAGTACTTCTTCTTGCTTCAATTGTACTTTTATAAATCTCATAACCTTCTGAAATCCTTGTCACATTTTCGTACATCGTTTTTACAAATGAAGGATTAACTTCTTCCATTACCGGGATCACATCATGCCTGATTTTATTCCTGTGGTATTTCTTGCTTGCATTGGAAGAATCTTCACGGAATTTCAATTGTTTTTCATCAACATAGATGAGAATATCCCTTCTGGATACATTTAGCAATGGTCGGATGAATTTCCCATTCCTGGCAGGTATTCCTGTAAGCCCTTTTATTCCTGTTCCCCGACTTAAATTAATAAGTACAGTTTCAACAGTATCATTCATATTGTGTGCGCTTGCAATATGATTGATTCCATGAAGTGATGATATCTCTTCGAACCATTCATACCTGAGCTTTCTCGCAGCCATCTGGATTGAGATACCCTCCTCAGCAGCTACATCTTCAGTATCAAATTTTTGTACATAAACCGGCATGTCATAGCTTGCAGCCAGTGATCTCACAAATGCCTCATCGCCATCTGACTCTTTGCCTCTCAGGTTAAAGTTGCAATGAAGAATTATGCATTGGTATCCGGCTTTGTAGAATAGATCTGTCATGACAACGGAGTCGACACCCCCGCTAAGGGCAAGCATGATATCCTCTTGCTTATCGCAGAGCTTATGTTCTTCTATGAAGGATTGGAAGGTCTCTAACATCATCTCCGAAAGTTACAATATTTCTGTTGAACATGACATCGGAAAAACAGATACAAAAAAAAGCTGCACCAAATAAAAAAGGTGCAGCTCAATTTGTTTTAGTCATCTTTTATTTTTCAGCAAGAAAGCTGGAAATACTTTCCTGAGTCTCTTTAATTGCTTTATCTCCTTTGTGCCAGTTTGCCGGACAAACTTCACCATTTTCTTCATGAAACTGTAGTGCATCAACCATTCTGATAGCTTCATCCACGCTTCTTCCAAGTGGCATGTCATTTACAATCTGATGTCTTACAACGCCATTCTTGTCGATCAGGAAGAGCCCTCTGTATGCTTCTGGTATTCCTTCATATTCAGCCTCATCATTATCATTATAGTCCCATTCACCAGCCAATACATCATAATTGTCAGCAATGGTCATTGGAGGGTCAGCAACCAATGGATACTTAACACCTTTAATACCACCATCTTTTAATTCAGTTTGAAGCCATTTCCAATGTGAAAATTTAGAGTCAACAGAACAACCAACCAATTGTACACCACGAGATTCAAAATCTTCAATTTTGTCCTGGAAAGCCAGAAGCTCAGTAGGACAAACGAAAGTGAAATCTGCCGGATAGAAGAAAAAGAGTACATATTTTTTACCAATATACTGATTCAATGAGAAATCCTCAACGATCTCTCCTCCATTCACAACTGCTGATGCACTGAATACGGGAGCTTTTTTACCAACTAATACTGCCATAATTTATTATTTAATAGGTTTTATATTATCATTTAACAACTGAAATTTATGATGGTTCACAACATTAGTGAAAATTGTTCTTTTTTTGAAATAAAAATGAAGAATGGGGGCAATATATTAATTCGATACACTATTTAAGTAATTCATCGCAACAGTAAAAGCTGCTAAACTTCTTAAGAATTAAATGAAGGTTGGATGGGATAAGTTTTAGTTATTTTGGAATGAAAGAATTCTGATATATTTGGTTCATACAGAAATACCCCCCCCCCTCATACACGAAAACGCCTCCTTCATACAATAAGTCCAGTTTTCCTTGACTTATGTTTCCCATATAGCGTATTTTTATATAAGCCAGATTTCAAAATTCGTCAAATATTTTTAGAGAAATTCTTAAGCCATATATTACTAAAAACCCATTTTACTATGAAAAAATTACATTTTTTATACATTTTTTTATTTTTAGCTCTTTTTATTTCCTCTACAGTTAATGCCCAGATAGAAGTGGTCACTTCAGGGGATGTTGGAATTGGAACAAGTACTCCAAACGCAGGAGGATATAACAAAGTTCTGGATGTGCACGGAAATAATAATTCAAAAATTGTAGTAACTACTACAAATCAATCCATTGTTACAGCTTTAATGTCATCCCCATGGGCAGGCTGGGGTGGTATAGGTACACTTTCAAATCATCCATTACTCTTTTGGTCGAATAACACATCACAAATGCAGTTAAAAACGTCAGGTGTACTAAAAATACACAATAGTATTCAACTTGGTAATTATAGTAGTAAGCTCCAACTAACTGGAACTGGATCGTATGGCGAAGCTGCAAATTATAATTTCAATCCATATAGCTCCTATGGAATTGTAATGGAACAAGGCTATAGTGAAAGCGGTGGATTTTATGTTGATGGTGATTATGCAGTTATCTGGAGTCCAGGTGATGGTGGCTCAGCTTCTTCTGGGGGTTACGGTTATTTATTAAAGGTAATAGATGAAGATGGGATGAATCTAAAATGGTATCTTGATGGAGCAGGGTATGACTATCATGTTAGTGACAGTAGCTTGAAATATAACATTCAGGATTTAACGGGATCTGTTTCTCTTCTCAAGGACCTTAATGCTGTGAAATTCAATTATAAACCAGAGGATGATCAACAAACATCCTCGGCAGTGCTCAAAAACATTACTGCTGAAGAAAATGGTTTTACTGAATCCAATGATTCTTCAAAAATTCATCAAGATGCACTTGACAAGTTTATTGACAAAGATCCAGTTATAGACACAGATAAGTATGATCCTTCACAAAAGACATATTTTGGATTTCTTGCTCAAGATGTTGAAGCAATATTCCCTGATATTGTTGACACAGACGAAAATGGAAAGAAATTCGTTTCATATACTCAATTTATTCCCATTTTAGTTGAAGCTCTGAATGAACAGCAAGATATTATTGACAATCAGAACCAAGACATAGAATTAATGAAGCAACAAATAATTGAGCTCCAAAAATTCTTACTCCCTAAAGAGGAGCTTCTTAGAGAACCAATAGATGGTATTGATAAAGAAGCAAACCAAGAATTATTATGAGATTTCATATACATATATCAAGTATGAAAGAAGCTTTCATATTAATCTGTAGTTTCCTTTTGTTGCAAATTTCAGTTAATCTTTGTTCACAGGATCTAACAGCGAATCTTGAAAAATATTGGAGGTATAGGGATCGATTAGTAAATGATTTCATGGTTGACACTTCTGATGTTGAGCAAATGGGAGTGAATATTCCAATGTCCGCTTTTATATTCAGTGAGGGGTTTGGCCCTTTTTTGGATGGCCCTAGTGTAGTAGGAGCAACTAAATTTGGTGATGCAAATAATGTTATGGGCATTTATCTTGGTGTATTGGCAACTGAATTATGGTTGCTAAAAAATAATGAACAAGATTATACCCAAACACTCAAAGAACTATATTATCTTATGTTAGCATTTGAAAGATTAGATACATACTCTGAGTCTTATTTGAGAGCAGCGGAAGACCACAATATGTATCTTGATTGGAATATTGCCTACTGGGACCCTGCGACTGACTATCAAAGTGGGGATATTAATGGTTTTCAACTGAGGAATGATGGATCAAAGGATTTCTGGGACAAATACAAATCAAGATTCCCTGCAAATGCCCAAAATCTAATGTCTAGTTTCGTAAACATGCCTAACCATCCATTAATAGCTAATAGCCAGGATAATTTAATACATAACCTTGAAGGAATAGCTCTTTTGAATTCTTTGGTTGGTACTGAGAATGTCAGCAACATTCCAGTAACATTTCAATATTCCTATATTCCAACATATTTAAAGACCCAAGGAATCATGAATTCATCTGAAACTGAAATCGATTTCAAGTTATGGGCGGAAGATATAACTAGAAGATATATAGATTATATTCAGAATGATAATTTTACAATTTTTTCATCTTCTACTATTTCATCAGTTCTTTTGGCTTTACTATGGCCACTATCAGCAACAAAATGGTATCTTGAAGATCCAGTGAGGAATGAATATGTAGCACTAGGATCGGGTGTTGATGCCACTTTGGCAGCTTACTTCAGTCATGGATTTCTTGGTGTTGGTGAAAAGATTACCGGGGATGATGATTTGAGAGAATTTCTTGCTTATTCTCTTCTTCCAGAAAGTAGTTACAGAAATTTGTTTATTACTTTATCAATATGGGATTATAATGTACATAAGAAGCTGAGGAAATTAGCAGCATTTGATAATGCTATATATCATACATGGGAATGGCTTAAAATTCAAAGAGATTTAGCTACTACAGAAGGTGATGGTGAAGGAATGGCTATTCCTTTAGAACAACTTCCTTTGGAGTGTATTATCTTATACAGGGACGAATACGACAGAGATGAATTCTATATCATAGGTAGTAATGATTATAATGATGAAATAGATTATTACAATACACTTCTAGATTCAGCTGATGAATGTGGCGTTTGTTCTTATCTGAATTATTCATGGTCAAGCACTTCTCGCTTAATCTGGCCTGATCAACTTGGAGAGTTTTCTGGTTTTAATAGGATATTTAATGGACTTGATTATATGTTATTACACAATTTAAGGTATATCGCATTTCATTGGCAAGAATTAGAATATGTTATTGCAGAGGCAAACTATGGCTATGAATCCGTAACTGTTCCTGGAAGAGTTATTTATTCAGAAAGTAATATTTATAATGCTGATGTGGAATTTACAGCAAGTAAGAAAATAATATTGCAACCTGGTTTTAAAGTTGAAAACGCTCATTTTTTAGCCAATATTGAGCCTATTACTGATGGGAATCATACTCTAGATTACAAAAAGTTAATTGTATCTCAATGTGACCTACCTGAATTTGGAGCAAAAAAATCACTTGCAATAAATGAAAATTCAGATACTGACATGTTAGCAGAGATATCAGAATCATTTGATGTGCAATTTAGTATTTACCCCAACCCTGTTAGCGATGTATTACACATTATAAATCCAATAAGTTCTGAAACATTTGACTTTGTCAGTATATCAATTTTTAATTCTGTAGGACAAAAAGTTTTCGAACAGAAATTATTCGAATGGCAAGATGATATTGAGATAATTGTGGATGATTTCTCTAATGGGATTTATTTCCTTAATTTTGAACAAAAGGATAATCGAAATTTTAGCAAATTTATAAAAATTTGATACAATGAAAAGACATAATAGTTTACCAATATTGATTATAGCCTTTATTCTTTTTTCCACATCCTGTGAATTACTGAGCGATAAAAACTATATCGAAAAAAAGAGAATCTTACAACATGAGCTAAATGATGTATATATCTATTCTACCTTTGATAAAAGCAAAATAGATACTTTCATTGTAACAGATTCTAATAATTTTTATGATTATGATGAAATTACTAATAGTCAAATATTGACAGTTTCATTGAACTATCGACGGTATTCTAAGACATTTTTACAATATATGGTGACATATAATAATGTAAATGTAAATTATAAAAATGGATTGTTTTATTTCACAGTTGAGGATAAAACTAGTGATTTTATTATAAATGGAATAAAGTATAATGATGTGTTTGTTGGTGAACTAGATACTGGAGGGGATTCGGATAGTATAATAAATAGAATAAGGTATCATGGAATCGTAGGTGTATTAACTTATAGATATGAAAATGGTGATGAATTTTTATTAGATACTATTATATAGTCTCAATAGGATCATTATGGGTTCTTTTTGATGGTTATAATAATAGATTTATTCAGCCTCCAAGAGTCAATTATTTAAAATAGCTTCTATAGAGGAGCCATCAATGAAAAGAGGGTGTCTCAAAAGGTCACCCTCCTTTTTATGTCCAGTTTTATATCTCTGCCTCCCAGATCAGGGTAACCTTCATATATATTTTAGTATATGAAGTCCAACCTCACCCCCAAACAAGAGAAATTCTGCCACTTATACCTTGAGTTAGGCAATGCCTCAGAAGCGTATATGTAAGCTTACGTTATACTAAATTTGCCATCGTGATTGGAATAGAGTCTCCTCCACCTAATACGCCTTTGCAAAAATAACCCGCTGCTCAGATTTATTTCCTGAGAATACGCACTTGCCTTCCTCTTTTTTGTTATCGAGAGGAATAAGTCTGACAGTTGCCTTCGTTAGTTTTTTTATAAGCTGTTCTGTCTCTGATGTTCCGTCCCAGTGTGCTGATACAAACCCACCTTTGTTTTCAATGATATCTTTGAATTCATCCCAGGTATCCACTGTGTGGGTATTTTGTGCTCTGAAGTCAAATGCTTTTTTGTAGATATTCTCCTGAATCTCACTCAGCAGATTCTCTACAAATACATCTAATCCTTCTTGTTTGATCACTGATTTTGACAATGTATCTCTTCTGGCCAGTTCTACAGAATTATTTTCAAGATCTCTGGGGCCGATTGCAATTCTAACCGGAACTCCTTTGAGTTCATATTCAGCAAATTTCCATCCGGGTTTATGTGTATCTCTATCGTCATATTTAACTGAAATTCCTTTTGCCTCCAGCTCTTTTTTAATGCGGTTCGCAGTTTTACTGATCATTGGAAGCTGATCTTCTCCACGGTAAATAGGTATAATTACAACTTGTATTGGAGCAAGTTTAGGAGGAAGCACTAAACCGTTATCATCGGAGTGAGCCATTACCAAAGCCCCCATGAGTCTGGTGGAAACACCCCATGAAGTGGCCCATACATGTTCCAGCTTACCTTCTTTATTTGCGAATTGGACATCAAATGCTTTTGCAAAATTTTGTCCGAGGAAATGAGATGTTCCTGCCTGCAATGCTTTGCCATCTTGCATCAATGCTTCAATGCAAAGTGTATCAATGGCTCCGGCAAATCTTTCTGTTTCGCTTTTTGAACCCATTATTACTGGCATAGCCATGTATTCTTCGGCAAACTCAGCATAGGTATGTATCATTAAATCAGTTTCATCAATAGCCTCTTGCTCAGTAGCATGTGCAGTATGTCCTTCCTGCCATAGAAACTCAGTTGTTCTGAGGAAGAGTCTTGTACGCATCTCCCAGCGCACCACATTGGCCCATTGATTGATCAGTAAAGGAAGGTCCCTGTATGATTGGATCCAGTTCTTATAAGTGTGCCAGATAATTGTTTCTGAAGTTGGACGAACGATCAGTTCCTCTTCCAGTTTGGCATCAGGATCGACTATTATGCCTCCATTTTTCTCGTCATTTTTTAACCTGTAGTGAGTCACCACTGCACACTCCTTTGCAAATCCTTCTACATGAGCTGCCTCTTTGCTGAAAAATGATTTTGGGATGAACAGCGGAAAATAAGCATTCTGATGTCCTGTTGCCTTGAACATACCATCGAGCACACTTTGCATTTTCTCCCATATTGCGTAACCATATGGCTTGATAACCATACATCCGCGCACTGCTGAATTTTCAGCAAGATCAGCTTTGATTACCAGGTCATTATACCATTGTGAATAGTTCTCCTCTTTGCTTGTCAGTACCTTTGCCATTGAAAAATTTAGATTTTATTTAAAACAGACTACAAAGAAAATAAAAAAAATGCATTATAGCGCTTGGCCATAATGCATTTGAATAAAGAAATTGATTTACTATCTAAATATCGGGAGTAAGAATAATATCCATGATCTTGCGATTGGCAGCGATTATCTCTACATCACTAAACATTACAGTATCGTGGTTTTCCTTAGTAGAATAGAGAGAATAGAAGCCTTCAGGGATACCAGGCATCGCATAAAAACCTGTAGAATCAGTGTAAGCCGTTGCAATTGTGCTATCCTGCATTATCCATACAGTAGCATTTTCTAAAGCAACTAATGATGTATCGCTTACAATTCCTTGTATTGATCCGGCCGTTGAATTATTTACAGCCCGAATAACAGGCTTAAAATTAAATCCTTTGATGCCGGCAGGAGTATTGACATTGCCTTTTAAAACAAATGATTTTTCAAGATTAAAATCCAGAAGTAGTTCAGAACTTAAGCCTCCTTCAATTCTAAGTTCAGGATCGATAAAAATCTTTATACCTGTTTGTGAGCCACTTGGGACTTTTAATTCAAATGTATCTCCTTCTATTATTGAAATGCTGGCCTTGTCAACATATAAACGTATGTGGTCATAGTTTCCAACCGGAATTTCCAGTTCCAGAAGTTCAGCAACTACCCCATTCCTTAAATCAAGCAGATTATACTCCAAAGTATCTTCCATCAAAATCATATAGGGATTGCCACTGGTATCATTCTTGGTCCTGATTTCAACTTTTGTAATTGTTACATTTGCCTCCGCAATAAAATCAATAGGAAATGGATCATCAGTTATGGTCACTTTTAAAATTCCGAAGTTATCCTGATCATTTTTTTGACAGCTGCTGAATATGAGCAAGGCTGCACTAAATAATACAATTGCAATATTTCTTATGTTTTTCATAATTCTCATTTTTTTTGGTTTCTACTATTCAAACAAGCATTTTAGTATTTTGTTGTATTTAATTTCATTATTATCTTTGATCATTCAAGGTTTTAATATGTAAATTATCAGATTAGCTTACATCATAAGTAGCATTAAAGATTTATTCAATAATCTTAAACAGGCCCATCTGATCTTCACTGGCAGATATTAAGCGCCATCCTGTAGCGGCTTGCTTATCATCTTTACTGGCATAAATTTTCCATCTGTATATTTCACCTGAAATCAGGTTTTCACTTGCCATATTATCAGAATTAAAATCTATCGATGTTTGTGAGCTTGGAATAACAACATTTCTTATACTCCAGTCTTCAGAAAATCCTCCCCAGATTACATTGCCACTGGCATCCATTACTTCAATAACATACTCACTTGCTGATGCATATGGAGTCCATACAAAAGTTACAGAATTGCCGGAAATTTCAATTGGAAATACTGTAGTCGAATCGTTTGTCGGACTTGTCAGGGATACTGCATTAGTGATACTGAAATTAAGGATATCGTCTGTACCCTGAACTGTAATGAAAGGTTCCCCATTCTTCACGATCCAATCCGGGTCCATGACATTATTATCATTTGCAAATGAAGCTCTTCCCAGGTAAGTACCATCAGGAACATTTGAGAACAGATAATTTCCTCCTTCAGTAAATGTATTTAATCCAGGTATGGTTTCGCGGGTTTTCGAATGCACCAGAGATATGTCAACTTCAATGTTTTCAGTGGCTAGAAATGTAATGGTACCCGAGATAGCAGCACTTGCATCATCTGTCAACTCCAGATCTACCTCAGTTAATTCTGAATTGGCGGTAACAAGGGCAGATTGAAAATTGCTATTGTATCCTGACATCCATCCTTTGACTTCATACTCTCCGGGCATTACATTGTATATGTAGTAGTACCCATCGCCATCTGAAACAGAAGAAATTGCTGTTTCATTGTTTTCAGCAATTACCAGCACTCCTGAGAGTGGACTGCCTGCTGATTCAACTTTCCCTGAAATAATACTACCATCGCTTATATCACTTT
>JAUUZQ010000136.1 GCA_030589895.1 Bacteroidales bacterium | reverse complement strand
CCTTTTGAACTGAATTTACAGTTTTCTTTGCATTTCGGACACTTTATTAGCTTGTAGTTATCAACATATATAATTGAATATCAACACTATGTGAATAATAAATCACTTTCTCAGCAAACCCTAATTAGTGTTTGTCTATAATACTCCAGAAGAAAAAAACCGGAATCAATCAAGATAAAACAATATTATCCGATTAATCCCGGCACACAAGTACAATTAGTATTTTACGATTTATTGATCCTTTTATTCAATGATCAATATTTTACCTGATTGGATTAGTTTTCCATTGATTTCTGAAACTCGATAGAAATAGACTCCCTTTGTCAATGAACTAACATCTGTGTTCAAATAACCACCATTGAAAACAGTACTTTGAACTTCCTTGCCGAGGATACTATACAAAGACATTCTCAGCTCACTTTTATAATCTGTGCTTACAAAAAGCTGATCACTTGCTGGATTAGGATAAACTTTCACCAATTTCGTAAGCATATGTCTGGCTTTTCCAAGTTCTTCCCCATTTTCCCATTTGACTTTTAGTTCCGGCCACCAGTTTAAGTCTCCCAGTGGATAGCCATCATCACCTGCAGTATATGATTCAGAATCTGTATTATAGCTGGCATCAATCTGATCGGGGAAATATCCGCCTCCATCGCCACCCAGGCAATGCTGACTTGGATATTCAGTCGTTGTTTGATCAAGAATAAATCCCTCAATATAAGCGATTGGTGGATCACAAACTGTTTTAAAAGTAACAACTTCACTGAAAGCTGCGTGAATCGAATCTGCACCAAGAGCCCTCATAGCCATTGGATTTACTTTCAATGGTTCAAAGATTGTATCATATTTCGCCCACATTGCTTTTACCTCATCAGAATAAAAAACATTGTTATTTCTGATTGTAATTTTTGAAGCATCCCAGATAGTGTCAAAGTCAAAACAGGCAGCATGAAATTTGTCAGGATTCGTTTCAAGAGGATCATTCGTAGATGGGACATCACCCGACATCTGAGTATCTTTAAATAAATTATTAGTTAATACAACTTCCTTTGGATATTCGGAGCTAATGCCTCCCGCTCTGTTATCAAAACAGGTAACATGATCAACTTTAAGGTAGCTAATAACAGCATTCCCTGCTCTTACTAAAGAACCATTTAGATGATCGGCAGTACAATTTACAATAACAACTGAATCGCAATAATTATCAGCTCTGATATCCAGAAATCTTCCATTACTGTCATAAGCCCCTTCTGTTCCACAATTGTGAACAAAACAATCTCTGAGGAATATTTTACAGGAGTCTGCGTAGATACTAAAGGCAGCACCATCATCCCCATCAATCACACATCCAACAAACTCTCCTCTTACACCGTTCGCTATTAGGCGCTGACTACGGCCTTTTGGAACGCCACTTGGTGTTACATTGTCAAACTGAATATTTTCAAAATATACATCGGCCTGTGCTTCCAGCAATTGATCATATTTTCCCCCTACATCCCATGTCAATATAACAGGTATGGCGCCTGTTCCTTCATCTGCTACCATCCTGAGAGAAAAAGTATTCTTAATGGTTTTTATATTTGGATACAGGTGATCCCTTTTTAATACATAGGTTACGTTGGGATCTGTTTCGCGTAATGCAGCATCTGCGTCAAATGCAGCTTGTATGGTGCCTACAAAGTCTTCAATATTGACTCCTCCGGCAATAGGATAGCCTTCGATCACTACCTCTCTTTGTGCATTTACATTTAATATGCCCCCCATAAACAAGACTGAAGCACATAAAATAAGTGTTAGTTGTTTTTTCATAAGACTAGATTTAGTTATTAATTAATAGAATTTATGTTCTTAAAATTTGTACTCTAGACCAAACTGATATACTGCTCCATACCTACTTTCATTTCGCCAGTATTGAGGTTGATATATATAATCTTTTTCGGGCGTATTAGTAAGATTCGCCACATTAAATCTGAGTTTAATATGCTGTCCGATCTTTTGAGACATTGCCAGATCGAAACGTAACCAGGCATCTTCATACCTTTGGGATACGACTGTTTCCTGACTGTTTATTGAGCCCAATAAATCTAATCCTTTGTACTGGGCTGATAAACGGAATGAAAATCCTTTGTATTCGTAGCCCAGGGTTGTATTCAAAACCAAATCAACTTGTGAGCTGAGCTGAGCTTCTTCTGTATAGAAAAACGAACTGTCGAAGTCGATAATTACCCTGCGAAGTACAGGGTCATAATACGTAAATTTGTCCCATTTCTCCAAATGGGTTAGCGACCAAAGCCTGGTAAGATTGAAATTCAGAATAATTCCGTCAAATGGTTTTGGCAGATAAGAAAAATTAGTCTGAACATCAACTTCAAAACCTTTGACATAGCCGATATTTGGCAGGTTGATCGGTTTGTTTCTTACTTCCCATGAACTTTCTGTAAGCCCCATCTCTTTTGCTTCCCAGCTTGGTATAAAATACCCAATGTCTGTCATATAGTTGGTAAAATTCTTTGAAAAAACGCCAAATGAAAGGAGCCCGAATTTTCCAGTATAGAAAGAAACAGAAGCATCAAAACTATGTGCAATCATCACTTTCAATTCTCCATTACCCACATCGTCAAGTGATCCGTTTCCAATGTTAACATACATCGTTGGAACAATATCGTTGTAATTAGGGCGCTTTAGGGTTTTAGCATAAGAGAGCCTGAAATCCATCCATTTGACCGGTGTAATTTTCAGGTGTGCACTCGGTAGAAAATGTCCGTATTGTTTAGTAACAGATGTATCTTTTATTGCGCCTGTTATGGAATTTCCCGAACCGGCTAAACTGGACCATTGACCCTGGTAATAATTATTGCTGTATTCGTAGCGAACACCCGGCACAAATGAAAGCCAGTTCCCTACCTTCAACTTCCCCATGATGTAGGATGCATACAAGCTCTCCTCCACGTAGTAGTTCAAGTGTTGCTCTTTTGTAACTGGTCTGCTGTTATCGTTAAAATTTTCGTACCAGAAGCTCAAGATATTTTCAGGAAAATAGGGCCATACGGAATATTCTCCATTCCAGAATGGAGAATATTCATCACTGACATCAAAGTTTTGGATCATCACTTTTTCATTGGGTGCAATCTCAAGTACTTCACCAGTAAGTTCCATCCACCTGGCTGTCGCGAAATCCTTTTCAGCGGTATAGTCATAACGCTGAAAATAAGGATCATGAACTTTCTTCCTGGTGTCAAATTGGACTTTTCCCCCAAATTTTATAAATCCTGCAATGTTTGAACCAATATGAAAATTTGTTTTAAAATTGAGTACTGCAGATAAGTTTCTATTGATCGAGGAATCAAATTCCCAATCCATTCTCGACATGGTTGCATCCGAATAATCGTAGGTCAGATAGTCAAATTTATTCGTAATATGATCCAGTGTTGGTGTTAACCTCAGGCTATCATCATATGCATAAGGATCAGTGAAGGTCATTGATGGACTGTAAGGACTTCTGTTAAGTGTGCTGTTATTGCTAACTGTTCCGTCAATTTCCAGCCATAATAGGTTGTGTTCGAAACTCAGCATTACCTGATACAGATCTACTGTATTTTTATTGAGTGCTAAATCATAAGCATTGATACTTAAAGCATCATAGGAATAGGTTTGTCTATAAGTGTCTGTATTTTTCCTGTTATACATTCCCTGGAATACTATAGTCCCGTTTTTGTATTTGTAATCTGCCTGTATATTTGTACCGAAACGAGCAATTGATCTGTTCAAATCAGTCAAACTAAGGTCATTGGCCGGCTCAACGATATAACCAATAGGAATATTTGCAGTATCCAAAAGGAACGATTCATAATTCGTTGACATACTTTGGGTAGATCGATCTGTAATATTGAAACTGGTATTCATAATCACTCCGAGTTTATTATCAAAAAAACGACGACTTAAATGAATATTTCCCTTATAGTTTGGAACTTTTTGTAATGTACTGTATCCGGAGCCAATGTTAATTTCGTAGGCGGGTTTTTTTGGCGCGGGTCTCAAACCCAATGAAACAATACCTCCTACTGCATCGCCATCCATATCTGCAGTGGGTGATTTATAGACTTCAATATGAGAAAGCAGCTCGGGTGAAATATTACTCAAATTCACTGACCTGCCACCGGAACCCGTTTCAACCATTCTAATTCCATTAAGAGTAACAGCAGTATAGCTGGACCCAAAGCCTCGAATATTAATGGTCTGAGCTTCTCCTCCACTACGGTTGATCGATACGCCAGGAAGACGGCCGATGGCTTCTGCTGCATTTATATCTGGCAATTCACGCATTTTATCAGCCGAGACGACACTTACCAGTGCGTCTGAGTTTAATTGCTGATTTATTGCTGCTATCTGTCCTACCATTTGAACAGACACTGTAACCTCCTCTAAATCTGTACTCGAAAAAAGCATTTCACTGTTTAATTCAATGTTAGCTCCTGCTTGTATATCAATGTCAAAAGCGTTATCGTTAAATCCAAGAAAACTTACAATTACACGTTGCACTCCGGAAGGGACTCCCATCAATCTGTATTCCCCTTCCTTATTAGTAATCGTTCCGATGGCTGTACCTTCTATACGGACAGTTGCCCCCGGAAGTATTATTCCATTTGATTTTTCTGTAACGGTTCCATATATTACACCTTTCGACTGAGAAAGAAGCACAGAAAGCGGTAATGAACTTATCAAAATGAAAAGTATAAATTTCTTCATGGCATGGGTTTTTTTAATTAAGGTACAGAATGACTGCTTAGAAAAATTATGCTCTTTCATAATTAGTTAATTAATACTTTTTCAAATACGACAGTGTCTTTTTTACTTATTTTAATAAATACTAATTGACTTGTTAGGTCATCGGGGAGTTCTATTCTCGACAAATCCCCACCGTATAATCTCTCAATTAAAATTGTTTTACCCTGAATGTCGAAAATCTCTATATGTACATCACCTTCAACCTCCATGAGATCAATATACAAAGTCCCATCAGAAGGATTAGGATAAACTTTAACAAAGGGCATTGTTTCAACAGGATCCAGTTCAGATGTTGATTCTGCACCAGCCCACTCAGCTAATTGATCCCAAAGATTCCCTATTTGTTGTTCTTCTGTTGTTGTGTTCAAAACTGCCTGTATGCCGAGTCTGTCTTCTAACTGCTGAAGATAAAGACTACGGGGCTGAACCGGCGTTCCATAACTTTCCCAGAATCCATCTCCTTCCTGCACTTGTCCATCACAGCCAATACCCCAGTTTCGTCCTCCTAAGGGGCTTTCTATTTTGAAATTTTCTCTGTAGGAATAACAATTCCAAAACATATTCTGCACCCCTGCCCAGCCATGTCCGCTTCCCATATCCCAACGATTCTGTGCACGAATCTGACCTCCATAAACATTATCGTATAAAATTCCTGCTGCCCAACGGTGATGAGGTCCTACATCTGCATATGTTTCTGTTGCATAACAATCAAGAAAAACATGAGGTCCGGTTAAGCGTGAATGTGTTGCAAAAGAGTGTCTTCCTCCTCTTGCATAGCATCGTTGCACTAGATTTCCTATTCCTCCATGAATCGGAAAAGGATATTTTCTACCTCCTTCTGTAAGGGATTTCGGATCGAGAAGAGCACAATCCTCAATAGTACAATAACTGGCATCGTCCTGTATATCAACACACGCATATCCAAAATACCTGGCTGTTACATTTCGCACCCAACAGTTGCTGGCATTTTTTATAACTATAGCTTCCCATCCATGTTCTTCATCGTCATCGTTTTTATAGATTGAAGAGATATACATATTCTCTATTGCACTATTTTGAACATTGGTTGAGAATGTGTTCTTCAGTATTTCTCCCCCACCATAGAGATCTTGCATGGGGTCTACAATTGGAATATCAATGATAATCGTATCACCACGAATAGCGGTTATAATCCTGGGATGCTCAATGGTATAGGATGAAGGAGTCCAATCAGTAGTCTCCGGATCGATAGAGCTAAGTGTACTCATCAGGAGTGTATCACACCATAATTGATTCGGGGTTCTACGCACAAATATTTTATCTCCAGGTTTAAATGATGAGGCATCCTCTACAACAAAACTGCTTGCTCCGGTACCAACATAGTGTGTAATGATACGTTTTTCAGGATTTGTATTCCCAAAGGTAGTGTTCCATGTTCTGGTATCTTCCGACCAGTTATCATCTGTTGAATAAGATATATAATTCATACCCGATTGATCAATTCTTGATGCTACCATATTCAAAGTTGCTGATACAATTGATCCGGAAACTGTGGTAAAATCAAATTTTAAAAATCCTATACGAGCTACTTCAGGATCTATTTTTTTGTAAAATACAATGTCGTCATTTCCGTAGATTGTGTCTTTATAATTCGCTGGAGGATCCAGTTGAAGTTCTTCCAGCGCCCTAACGTAAGTATCATCAGATGGATAAATTTTCAATGTGTCATTTGCCATCTTTTGTTCAGAATAGGCAATGATTTCAAGGAAAGGGATTTTTGTACTATCTAAGGCTTCCTTACTGTAAATCTTAAAATTACCACCTTCAATAGTATATAACACAATTGTGATGATTGAATCCACGCTGAATTCATGTTCAATACCAGCGGTGACATCGCCGACTATCTTCTCATCGATGGCTGGATAAGAAAAAGAAGCAAGGTCAGTGCCGGTGTTTATTGGATTTTCAACTTCAATTTGTGTTTTAATCCCTTTAACTGTAATGAAGGTATGCTGACTTTCTTGAGTTGCAACAAGTTCTGTTCCTCCCTTGTTGGCCGGCTGTTGCCTTTCTCCTTGTAAAATAACGCCTCCGCCATTGATATACAGAGAACCATTCACCTTGTAGAGTCCTTTTTTTAGATAAACTGCACCCCTGATTCCATTGTCATCCATTGGCAGGGCAGACACAGTATTTATAGCATCCTGGATCATGGCCCGATCATCTTCGCTACCTGTTGGTTCAAGTGTTACTTTAATCGGAATATTGTCCGGCAAGGAAACGCCTCCTCCCATATACCCTGCAAAAGAATAATCGGGAATGATATTTACCAGTGTGTCTTCTCCCTGGTTGGCATATTTTTCATACACCAAGGTGCCATTCGTTCCAGGGTAAACCAGACTACTTGTTTGGCCTAATGCATTCGCAAGAACTCCTGCTAGTATTGCTATATAAAGTAATTTACGCCTCATTATTCGATTACTTTTGGGGTTGATATGCTTTCCATTTTAAGGAGTCTCCTTTAAATCTGGTAAGCGCTTTCCTTTCAGTTTCCAAGCCCCGATCATTTTGATCGTTCATCCAGATATTCAATTCTTCGAACAACTCATTTTTTATTTGGGAATAGTCCTCAGAGCCTTCAAGAAGATTTTTAAGTTCAAAAAGATCGTTTTTTATATTATATAGTTCAAATTCGGGTCGAATTCTATACAACATCGCATGTTTATGTTGTTCGGGATTCCCTTTGGAGGCCTTTAGCCAACCTTCATAGGGTTCTTTTCCTGGTCTGGAACCAGCGCAATAGAAAGATTCCTTGTAATTCAGGTTCCAGAGTAATTTGAACTCCTTATTCTGAATAGATCTCACCGGATAATTTTCAGATCCGTTATTAATACCCCTGGTTGTATGCACACCAAATGCATATTCTCTAACTTCGGAAGACTCCCCCGAAAAGGCAGAATAAAAACTCTTTCCATCGAGTGGATGAGTTTTGTCCATGTTTCCCTTCAATGAGGTCGGGTCACCTCCGGCAACTTCATAAAGAGTTGGAACAACATCAATATATTGAGAAAGAACACTGGTCCTTGTGCCTGCTTTTATCTTTTCAGGCCATCGGGCAATAAAGGCTGTTTTTAATCCTGTATTATAGCAGGTCCACTTTCCAAAAGGGAAAGAAGCTCCTTGCTCACTGGTAAACATAAATAAAGTATTGTCCTTGTTACCTCTTCTTTCTACCATGTCCATGCAATACCCAACCAGACTATCTGCATAGCTGATTTCTGCATAATAATTCACGAGTTGCTCTCGGGTATATTCTGTATCAACCATATATGGTGCAATAGTGAGGGAATCGGCATTATACTGTTCTTGATTTCCTCTGTTCCAGGGACCATGGGGTTGATTGGTGGCAACGATAAGCAAATATGGCGTTGATTTATCTGCATTCAGATAAGCTTCTGCATCATCAAGGCAAATATCCTGTCCCTTTCCATCATCACTGTTTCTTCCACCCAGGTACTCAAAGGGAAAAGATTCCTCCGGAGCATAATGCTGTTTTCCAATAAGCGCAACACGATATCCAAGTTCTTTGAAATGCTGAACGATGCTAATAGTT
>JAUUZQ010000188.1 GCA_030589895.1 Bacteroidales bacterium | reverse complement strand
CATTCCCAAGTTATGAATTTGATGGTCCATTTAGTGATCTCTCACAGAAGATCTGGGTAGAGCAGTTCAAAAGAGTACAGTTGATTCTCGGCAAAGATTTCTTCTACGAACATCCCAGTCCGAAATTAAGAGCTACTCATGGAATGGTATTTCACAAGGAGATGGATCTGGAGGAGTTCCTGCAACATGCAAGGAAACTGGAAGAGAGTATGGAGGGGGTGATTAAGTAGAAGAGTGTAAACAATTAATAAGACATATAAACCAACATCAAGAAAATAACTATGAACAATTCAGCGAAAGCCTCTAAATCGAAAACTCTGATAGTTCCCATGATCATAATAGCTGTAATGTTT
This sequence comes from Bacteroidales bacterium, assembly GCA_030589895.1. Taxonomy (GTDB): domain Bacteria; phylum Bacteroidota; class Bacteroidia; order Bacteroidales; genus JAUUZQ01. The sequence continues at coordinate 4,460 of JAUUZQ010000188.1, read as the reverse complement.
GCAGTCTTGGGATTTGCAGTTGGAGTAAATTCATTTTTCGTACCATTCGTACAGGATGCATTCAATATCTCTAAAACAATGTCATATCTGGTAATGACAGCAACGTTTTCTGCATTTGTTGTTTTCGGAGTACCTTCTGGTATGATCATCAGGAAAGTTGGATATAAAGGAGGAATGGTAGTTGCCTTTTTATTAATGGCAATTGGATTTGGACTGGTTGGACCTGCCGCCAGCCTGGTAAGTTTTCCCTTGTTCCTTGTTGCTCTGTTTATTAATGGTATGGGCCAAACTGTTCTTAATGGAGCCGTTAATCCATACATTACAATATTAGGACCGGAAGATGGCGCTGCAAAGCGTATAAGTGTAATGGGAATTTCGAATAAGCTTTCACTCGCCGGTGCCTCTCTGCTTCTTGCGGTATTTATGGATTTGACAGATGTAAATATTGCTGACAGTATAACTCCATTTTATGTTATAGCCGGAGTACTGGTCGTTATGGGTATCCTCTCCTATTTTGCTCCTCTTCCTGATGTAAAAGCAGCAGGTGAAGACGATGACGATACAAGATCCGAAACATCACACAGTTCCAGTTCAAAAACAAGCATATTTCAGTTCCCACATTTATTACTTGGTTCAATCGCCCTGTTTATGTATGTTGGAGTTGAAGTAATTGCGCTTGGAAGCATCAATGATTTTGCAAAATTTCTTGAACTTCCATCACCGGAAAACTATGTTTGGTTTACCTCAGTGGCCATGGTAATTGGCTATATAATAGGAGTATTATTCATACCAAAGGTAATTAGTCAAAGTGTAGCTTTAAAAATATGTGCAATTCTTGGGGTGATGATCACATTATCTATTGTTTTCGTCCCAGTTGAAATTTCAATTTATATGGTAGCCCTGCTCGGTTTTGCAAACTCTCTTATGTGGCCTGCTATCTGGCCACTTGCCATTGCTGACCTTGGGAAGTTTACAAAAATGGGTTCATCTATCCTGGTAATGGGAATTGTTGGAGGAGCTGTGTTACCATTAATTTTTGGATTTATTGCTGAAACTTTTACACATCAGACAGGCTATTGGGTGGCATTACCAAGTTACCTGTTCATTCTCTATTTTGCGCTATACGGACACAAAATCAGAAAAGGAGAATAATTATCTAAGCAGAGTTTCAATTTAACCAATATACAGTTTCATTGTCGCATTGTTGCATTATCACATTGTCGCATTGTTGCATTATCACATTGTCGCATTGTTGCATTGACACATTGTCGCATTAAATCATAAATAAATGGGATCATACATAGGCGTTGACATAGGCGGAACGAAGATTTCCGCTATCAATATGAAAAATAGCGAGACGGTTAAGCGTGTACAAAATGACACAGGTGCTGAGCGGTCTCTGGATGAAATTATGGAAACGCTACTCTCTACAATTCAAGAAGTGTGGACAGATAAAGTCTTAGCAATTGGAATTGGTGTTCCGGGAATATTGAATGTGGAAGCAGGAAGAGTCATCAATATTAATAATATCCCTTCATTTAAAGGACTTGAGCTAAAATCGAAGGTAGAAGAGAAATTCGGTGTACCTGTGTTTGTCAACAATGATGCCAACTGCTTCGCCTTGAGTGAGGCCTATTTTGGGGCTGGAGTAGGCTATAAAAATATCATTGGAATAACCCTGGGGACTGGTGTAGGTGGAGGTGTGATCATCGATAGTAAAATATATTCAGGAAATCTGGGAGCTGCCGGTGAGTTTGGGTGCATGCCCTATCTTGACAGTACTTATGAGAAATATTGTGGTAGCTTTTTCTTTGAAACGCACTATAACAAGTCTGGAAAGGACTTATTTGAACTGGCAGAAAAAGGTGATGCGGAAGCCTTGAAAGCCTTTGAAATATATGGACATCACCTCGGTCAGCTAATTACGCAGATTATGTTCTTCATTGCACCTAATGCGATTATAATTGGAGGGTCAATAAGTGGTGCATTCAAATATTTTGAACCTGTTCTGAAGAAAATGCTGGATGAATTTTCTATTCCAATTATTGCTAAGCATGTGAAGATACTACCGGCAGAGTTGAAGGATTCTGGTGTGCTGGGAGCAGCGGCGTTGGCAATAAGTAATTCATAGTAAGGTCTTTTTGTCTTTGAAGCGGAGCTCAGCGAAGCCAATTACTCGAATTTATTTTAGGATGAGGACTTTCGAATGAGAAAAATGGATAGGGGAACCATTTTCTTCGAAACCTACTTCGAGATAGTACAGGCCATCACTTATTCGATCATCTATTTGAATTGTAAATTCAGCTTTCTCTGATGAGCCTACGGATACGGCTTGACCGGAAAGATTATACAATTTATAGTTGTATTTATCTGCATATCTCCGGGTTTCAACAGTGAAGCTAATTCTTGCAGGATTTGGATAAATTTTTATACCAGCATGTTGCTGAATCATGGAAGAAGTAGCAGATACGGGTCCAAAATTAACATCATAAGTGCCAAATGGGGGTTCCCGTGTGGTTTGCGCCAGCTGATCGGTGGCCTCAATATAGAATGAAACAAGCCCGATCTCACTCAATCCAGGATATGAAACAGTATACAGATCTCTCCCGGCGGCGATCATGTCATACGCTGTAAATTCTCCACCGTCCGAAAAATAGGCCCTTATCTCCGAAAGTGGCAATTCATCCTCCACAAGTGCAGATATTTCCAAATCTGAATTTATGACAGGCTTATTTATACTCATCACAGAAATTGCAGGGGCGATATCGGACAAATTAAGCTGATCCAGGGCACTGCTATTGCGTTTCGAGATAAAAGGTATAATCCCTTCCCGTGCATGGGCACCTATAATCTGATCAAAAGAATTAAGGAAATCATCGAAGCTATATTCGTAATCGTAGGTTCTGTAAAGATCATTCTCTGCAAAAGATTGAATCTGCGATTTAATTCCTTCAATCATTGGATCCAGTTTTGCAGAGTTAAATTCTGCTGCAAGAAATCGGTTCATATAAAATGAATATCTCGCCCTGTATGTTTCGTTCTGCAAAATTTTTGCCGTCAGTGGTCTGCTCTCCGGACTTGAACTCCAATTGTATATATCGCGTTCAGCCCAATCGATGTCTTCCCAGCTGATTCCCAAAGTATTATCAGAATCATATGGAATAAATTCAAACTTGTCTGTGGACTCGTTATGGTAGAGATAGAAATTGTTTTTATTATATGAATAGGCATCCCAATGCCCAATCAATACTTCAACAACCAAATTTTTGAGATATGAATTTACATTAAACAGAGGTTCGAAGTATTGCGGAAAATCGGACGGATCTGTCGTATGCAAAACTTCAATTAGTTCCGCAATATCAGAATAATCATCCTGCAGCAAATTTGTTTTCAGTTCGTATGCCCGCCTTCCCGACTGTTCAAATTTATAGTCATCGGCGTTAGCACTAATATACCTCATATCTGCCGGCCAGAGACATTTATACAAGTTCCCATCGTTGTTGCCAAAACGAAGATTTACAAACTCTTCATCGATATGTTCGACATTTATATACAAGCCTTTGTACTCATCGTTTATATAAAGTTCCGCATGACCTGATCTGGGAGCAGGGACGCCTACTCTTCTGAATAGTTCCCAACTGATATGGGCCCTTGAGATGGAAGGATCATTGTGTTCTCCATTCAGGTTTATCTTTTCAACCCCATGGTATTTTTGTCCGGCTATAAATGAGTTAAGTGATACTTTAAAAGATTTCTTCTTCGAGTTGCGGGAAGTATTTCCCCTGAGTCTGAATCCTATTGAATCAATCGTAGATGAAGTTGCTCCCCGTTTAAAGGAAAAGATGGCCGGATATTCATAATCGCTCTCTTCATTTCCAGGTAAGAGGATCATATCCAGATAATCAGGACTGATTGTGACATCAACCCGTGCTACATTTGTATGATCATACAGGAATCCATTATCAGGAAACAGGTTCTGTGCCACCATCTCTGAAAAAAGAGGGGTAGTAAGTACCAGCAGGAGGATATATAATTTTTTTATTCTCATTTATTGTATCAATAGAGCAAAAGTAATAATTTAGATGGGAATTTATATTGAAAGGAATGGAGTACGGTTGTAAGGAAAAGCTTGTACAGTAAGGTCATTCTTCCTTAAATGAGTGTTTAATTTAAGTTTTATTTCAACTCCTTTAAGATTCGCCTTCTTTTTTCATATTTTTCTTTGGAGATATAAAAAAATCACCTATTTTTGCCACGCATTATAAGAGATGCACGTTCTTTGGGAAGTGATTCCCATATTAGGTCTGGTAGTTCAGTTGGTTAGAATGTCGGCCTGTCACGCCGAAGGTCGCGAGTTCGAGTCTCGTCCAGACCGCTTTTACAAAAAGCAACTTATTGTTATTCAGTAAGTTGCTTTTTTATTTATCACAAAACAGGTTAAAACGCTGTTAATAAGAACT
>JAUUZQ010000071.1 GCA_030589895.1 Bacteroidales bacterium | reverse complement strand
TGTCCCCCTGACAAGTGAAGGACCAGACCGGACTGTTGGGATGGCAGATAAAGATTTCTTTGAAAGAATGAAGACAGGTGCCTGTATTATTAATTCCAGCAGGGGAGAAGTGGTGAATGAGAAAGATATGAAAGATAGTCTCAGTGCAGGAAAGATTGGAGATGCTGTACTGGATGTATTTCAGAATGAACCACAGTTGGATATGGATTTGTTAGGCCTGTTAACACTTGCCACTCCGCATATTGCAGGATATTCTGTCGATGGTAAGGCAAATGGGACCACCATGAGTATTCAGGCAGTAAGCAAATTCTTTGGTCTTGGATTGGAGCAATGGCAAGCTGAGAACATTCCTTTACCTGAAAATCCTGAGATATTTGCTGATGGCAGCGAATCAGATAGTTTGGAGCTATTAACTGAATTATATAGTCAAAGCTATGACGTCACAGAAGACCACAGCAATCTAATATCAGATATAAAGAAGTTTGAATCCCTGCGGGGAAACTATAAGGTAAGGAGAGAACCTTCAGCATTCAGGGTTCGCCTTTACAACGACGATGGAAAATACCGAAGCATACTCGAAACCCTGGGATTCTCAGTAATAGGAGACTCCTGTTTTTAAATTATTAACACATTGTCGCATTGTCGCATTGTCGCATTGTCGCATTCCTACATTAACAAATAAAATATGAAATCAAAAGCAGACATCGGACTAATAGGACTAGCAGTAATGGGAGAAAATCTCGTACTGAATATGGAAAGAAATGGATTTACTGTTGCTGTATTTAACAGGACAGTGGACAAAGTTGAGAAATTTATCAGTGGAAGAGGAGCAGGGAAAAAATTTATCGGAGCTGCTACGATTGAGGAGTTTGTAAACTCATTGGAGAGGCCGAGAAAACTTATGCTTTTGGTAAAGGCCGGGCAGCCAGTTGATGATTTTATTGAGATGGTGATTCCTTATCTTGAAGAGGGAGATATCATCATCGATGGTGGAAATTCTCACTTCCCCGATACAATCAGAAGGACAAAATATGTTGAGAGCAAAGGACTTCTGTTTATCGGAACAGGTGTATCAGGAGGGGAAGAGGGTGCCTTAATGGGACCGTCAATTATGCCGGGAGGTTCAGCAAAGGCGTGGCCACTGGTGAAGGATATTTTCCAGGCTATATCTGCAAAAGTTGAAGATGGAACTCCTTGTTGCGACTGGGTCGGAAACGATGGTGCCGGGCATTTTGTAAAAATGGTTCACAATGGTATTGAATATGGCGACATGCAGTTGATCAGTGAAGCATATTTTCTTATGAAAAATCTGCTTGGTATGAGTGCAGACGAAATGCATGATGTATTTACGGAATGGAATGAAGGTGAACTCGATAGTTACCTGATTGAGATTACACGTGATATCCTCGGATACAAGGATGATGACGGCGAACCATTGGTAGAGAAAATATTGGATAAAGCCGGACAAAAAGGAACTGGAAAATGGACTGGTATTGCAGCCCTGGATCTTGGTATTCCCCTTACTCTGATTGGTGAATCTGTATTTGCCAGGTGTCTTTCTGCACTGAAAGATGAAAGAGTTGCTGCGTCGCTTATACTCAATGGTCCGGAAGCGAAATTTGAAGGTGACAAAGCTGAGTTTATCGAGGCAATTCGCCAGGCTTTATATGCTTCAAAAATTATCTCTTATGCACAAGGATATACTTTGATGAAAGAGGCGGCAAAAGAGTATAACTGGGATTTGAAATATGGTGATATTGCACTTATGTGGCGTGGTGGATGTATCATTCGTTCTGTATTCCTGGGTGATATCAAAAAGGCCTTTGATGATGACAATGACCTTCCAAACTTGTTGTTAAGCCCATTCTTTAAGAAGCAGATTGAAGCTTCTCAAATGGGATGGCGTAAGGTTTGTTCTCTGGCTATTGAAAAGGGAATTCCTGTACCAGCATTTACTGCTGCCCTGAGTTATTATGATGGATACCGCAGTGCGAGTCTTCCGGCCAATCTGCTACAGGCGCAACGCGATTATTTCGGAGCGCATACATACGAAAGGTTAGACAAACCAAGAGGTGAGTTTTTCCATACCAACTGGACAGGAAGGGGAGGGGACACCGCGTCTTCTACCTACGACGTGTAGTGAGAGAGTAATGCAATAATGCAATAATTATTAGAGCATTGTCGCATTAACACATTGTCGCATTGTCGCATTGTCGCATTGTCGCATTCTTTTCGACCCGTTCTACTATTTTTCAGCAAACTTTTTCTACTTTAGTCAACGTTTATTGAAAAAACCTTCTAAATCCAATTATTTTATGAAAACAAATCAATTGATAAGAACACTCTTTCTATTTGGAGTCGGAATTGTATTATTTTCTTGTCAGAGTGAAGTGGAAGTCACTTTGCCAAAGATCATTAACTCAAACATGGTACTTCAGCGCGACCAGGAGGTGAAAATCTGGGGTTGGGGTAGTGAAATGGGAAAGGTGACAGTAACTTTTAATGGTCAGAAAAAATCAGCGAAAGTTGACGAAGATAGTACCTGGATGGTAACTTTTAATGCCATGGAAGCAGGTGGTCCCTATGAAATGTTGATCATGGGAAAAGATACTACTCTGCTGGATAATGTATTGATTGGTGATGTTTGGGTATGTTCCGGACAATCGAATATGGAATGGAAATTGGAGAATACAAATAATGCTGAGGAAGAAATTGCCAATGCCAATTATCCCATGATCAGGTTGTTTGATATCCCTCATAATATTCAACTCTCTCCGGTTGATGATATTCCTTCCGGAGAATGGATGATATGTACTCCGGAAAATATACCCGGTTTTTCATCTGTTGGCTATTTGTTTGGTCGGAATATTCATGAAGAGATTGATGTTCCAATAGGATTAATAAGTACAAATTGGGGAGGCACAAATGTAGAAACATGGATGAGTAGTGAAATGTGTGCTTCTGATCCGGAACTGAAGGAAAAGGTTGAGGCGATTGAAGGCTTTGATATGGAAGAGATAAAGAAGCAGAAGCAGGAAGAGATGAAGCAACTTAAGGAATCACTTGGAGCTGTGGAAGCCGGTAAAATTGATGGAAAAGCTATTCGGGCTACCAAGGATCTGGATATTTCTCCTGTTATTTCAATTAGACCAAATGATATACCAACACTCTTGTATAACGGAATGATCAATCCAATTATAAATTATTCTATCCTTGGTGTTATCTGGTATCAGGGAGAGGCCAATGCAAAAAATGCATTTCAATACAGGACACGTTTTCCAAATATGATTTCAGACTGGAGAAATAAATGGGATAACCAGGATATGGGATTCTATTTTGTGCAACTGGCCAATTTCAGAAAGGCAAATCCAAATCCGGGAAGCAGTACATGGGCAGAGCTTAGAGAGGCGCAAACCATGACACTTTCTCTTCATAAAACAGGAATGGCAGTTATCATTGATATTGGTGAGGCAGATAATATTCATCCAAGAAATAAACAGGATGTTGGACTCAGATTAGCCTTTGCTGCACTACATGATACATACGGAAAGGATGTTGTTTATTCAGGTCCGGTCTACAAAAGCATGGCTGTAGAAGGTGCTGAAGTGACAGTGGAATTTGATCATCTTGGCAGTGGATTAATGATTAGTGATGAGGATGGAATCGTTAAGGGATTTGCTATTGCAGGAGAAGATCAACAATATTATTGGGCCGATGGGAAGGTGGTGGATAACAAAGTTATCTTAAGTTCTGACCTTGTAGAAAATCCTGTTGCAATAAGATATGCATGGGCTGATAATCCAGATACTGCAAATCTATATAATAAAGAAGGATTGCCGGCCGGACCATTCCGTACTGATGAGTGGAAAGGTATAACTGAATAGCCACAGTACTCAATAGCCAGCAGAACAAAAAAAAATGAGGATGTCTTTCAAAGACATCCTCATTTTATTTCTTTAGAATATTTTAACCATTAAACCCGGTTCTCCTGGTATAACTCTCCTGGGCATTAATATAGTATGCTTTGTATTTAATATAATGGTTACCCTTTTTATATTCCCAATGGACATTCTTAGCCTTATAAATCTTACCAATACAGGCTTCAAATATCAGCGTGTAATTGATACCGGTAACTTGCTCGGCTTCAATAATATTTTTAAACTCTACACTTCTGTCTGCAAAATGACCAATAACCGGTAAAGTATATTTTTTCCGCTGACGCTTTTTTATTGCCCCATCATTTATTACACCAAACTTACTGGGAGGTCTTTCTTCATGTGTATGTGCCATATTCGTATATATTATGTCATATAAATTTAGACAGGAGTAAAAATAAGAATTTTTTTTTATAATTAAACTACGTGTTATTCACATAATTATTGCAATATCATCTTCAAAGGTCATTTTAAAATTACAGAAAAGTTGGGGATAAACCTCAGATAATATATATTTGAGGACTCTGCACTATAGAATATGAAGACACTTATTGCTTATTCCACTACTCTGGGTTGCACTGAACAATGCGCCAGCAGACTCAAAGAGGATCTTGGACCTGGTGTTGATCTCTTTAGAATTTCACGAAGGAGGAAGATAAATCTGGATTTGTATAAAACTGTGATTATAGGTGGCTCAATTCATGAAGGATTGATTCAAAGATCAGTAAGAAAATTCTGTGAAACCTATATTGACAAATTATTAAAAATTGAAGTGGGACTATTTATCTGTTGTGTTGAATCGGGTGAGGATGAAAAGGAATTGCTTAATAGAGCTTTTCCGGATGAGTTGCTTTCTCATTCCCTTGCCAATGGATATTTTGGAGGTGAACTGAATTTTAAAAAGATGAATCTTCTTCAGAAAATTATGAGCAGAAAGAAGGCCAGACTTGAGGAGATCCCCGAAATTGATTTCGATCTGATACTGACTTTTGCTGAAAAATTGCAACAACCCATTACTTGAGTTCTGCTTATTTTGATGTGTAGCAGATCGGGATCTTCAACTATTTTAACTTCGTTGAGCTCGTAAACTCGGTTCTGGCAGACACTAATCACGAATCATATTTTTCTGGATTACATCTGAAAAAATCCATCGAATACATTCCTGGCAGGACCAGTGAGGTAAATATTTGAAAATTTATCTTCGGAAAGATGATCGAATTCAACACTTAATATTCCTCCCTTAGTGGAGACCTCAATCTTTTTACCATTGCTTCTGCCGTGTAAAAATGTTGCTATGGCCGCAGCAGTAGCGCCGGTACCGCATGAGAGCGTTTCATCTTCCACTCCTCTTTCGTATGTCCTGACCTTGATCCCTGAAGCTAAAATCTCAACAAAATTGACATTGGTTCCATCGGTGAATCTTGATTCATTTCTTATGATTCTCCCTTCGCCAACAACATCGATCTCATCTGTAGAATCTTTAAACTTGACAAAATGCGGAGAGCCTGTGTTGAGAAAATAGCCGTCTTTTAATTGCGATGTGTCGTTAACATCCCCCAATTGCAACCTTACCAGACCATCTTTGTCTATGCTTGCTGAATGTAAACCATCTATAGCTTCAAATGTACATTCGCTATGAATGACGCTCAATTTTTTGGCAAATGCACAAATACATCTTCCCCCGTTTCCACACATTGATCCTTCATATCCATCTGAATTGTAATAGGTCATTTTGAAATCATGGTTTTCCGACTCACTTAAGACAATGACTCCATCGGCACCAATACTGAAGTGTCTGTCACACAAATTAGAAATTATTTGGGGCTTTAATACTGAGGTGTCAATACTTCTGCCATCGATCATGATAAAGTCGTTACCCGTTCCGTGATATTTGGAAAAATGAAATTTCATTAATTTTTTGGTTAAAAAAGGTTAAATGATTCGTAAAATTACAATATTTATATTTCTTCATTTGTTAAACAGGTATCTTTGTCTCAGGAAATATTATTTTGAATATATGTTTCAAGGATTTTTTATCAATTTATAAAGGTATATAGTTATGAAAGTAAAAAAGTTTATTGGATTATTTGCCATGGCAATGTTTACAGCACTGATTGCTGTTGTTATCTATGCAAGGTTTATTCAGCCTGAACAACCGATAGTGGAAGTGGACTCGAAACCCGCATATAGTTATGCAAGTCTTCCGGCAGCAGAATATAATGCAACAATGGATTTTACACAGGCGGCAGAATCTACTGTTAACGCTGTCGTACACGTGAAAACAAAAGTATTCAGGGAGATGGATGCAAATCCTATTTATGAGTTTTTCTTTGGTGCTACTCCTGAGGGAAGCGCCGCTCCGATTCTGGGATTTGGATCTGGTGTGATTCTTTCATCCGATGGATATATCGTTACAAATAATCATGTCATTGAAGGATCTGACGAAATAGAAGTGATCCTGAATGACCGCAGGGAGTTTACGGCAAAATTAATTGGAAGGGATCCGTCTACAGATCTCGCACTAATAAAAATTGACGGAAAGGATCTTCCTATATTAAATTATGGGAATTCAGATCAGTTAAAACTAGGCGAGTGGGTATTGGCGGTGGGAAATCCATATAATCTTACATCCACTGTTACGGCTGGTATTGTAAGTGCCAAAGCACGTAATATCAATATTTTAAGAAATAATTTTTCCATTGAATCATTTATCCAGACTGATGCTGCTGTGAATCCGGGAAATAGCGGTGGAGCTTTGGTGAATACTTCAGGACAGCTTATTGGAATAAATACTGCAATTGCTTCCAGAACAGGTGCTTATACTGGCTATTCATTTGCAATTCCGGTTAGCATTGTAAAAAAGGTGGTTGCTGATATCAGGGAATTTGGAGAGGTTCAGCGCGCGATTATTGGGGTCACTATTCAGAATGTTACAGCACAGTTGATAAAAGAGAAGAAACTGGATGGAATTAAGGGTGTGTATATCAATGGCGTAAATGATGATGGTGCTGCAAAGGCTGCCGGTATTAAGGTTGGGGATGTTGTGCTGGCCATTAATGACATAGAAGTGAACAGTGTTGCAGAATTACAAGAGCAGGTGAGTAGATTCCGACCAAATGATCACATTTCTGTTCAGGTAAAAAGAGCCGGGAAAATGAAACATTATGAGCTTGTTTTACGTAACTTAAATGGTACAACTGATATTGTAAAGACAGAAGAGCTTGTATCTATACTTGGTGCAACTTTTGAGCCCGCGTCATTTGTTGATAAAAGGAAGCTTGGAATCAGAAATGGCGTTAAGATTATATCTCTTGAATCTGGTAAATTGATGAAAGTGGGAGTGAAAAAAGGATTTATTATCACTTCTATAAACAAATTACCGGTGAGTAGTGTTAAAGATATATCGGATATACTGAGTGAAGTTAATGGGGGAGTGATGATTGAGGGTGTTTATGGGGATGGCTCTAAGACTTATTACGCTTTTGGATTATAGAGAAGCAGATACTTTCAGGATATTTTTTACGTTATTTTAAAGAAGACCACAGCATGGTCTTCTTTATTTTTAAAATATTGCTTATTTATATTGACTATAGATAAATAAGGCTCTACATTTGCAGAGTTTTTAATTTAATTTAAATCGAGGAGGAAAATGAGACAGTTAAAAATCACAAAATCTATTACCAACAGGGAGAGTGCTTCATTAGACAAGTATTTGCAAGAGATTGGTAAAGAGGACTTGATTACTGTTGAGGAAGAAGTAGAATTAGCTCAACGGATTAAAAAAGGAGACCGACTGGCCCTTGAGAAGTTAACAAGGGCAAACCTAAGGTTTGTGGTTTCAGTTGCGAAGCAGTATCAGAATCAGGGATTAAGTTTACCTGACTTAATTAACGAGGGTAACCTTGGCTTGATTAAGGCTGCTGAGAAATTTGATGAAACCAGAGGTTTTAAGTTTATCTCTTACGCCGTATGGTGGATCCGTCAATCTATTCTTCAGGCTCTTGCTGAGCAATCGAGAATTGTGCGTTTACCCCTGAACCAGGTTGGTTCATTAAACAAGATTAACAAAGCATTCTCAAAGTTTGAACAGCAGTACGAACGTACTCCGACACCGGAGGAACTGGCTGAAGCATTAGATTTGCCTAAAGAAAAAGTCACCGATACTTTGCGCGTTTCAGGACGCCATGTATCTGTTGACGCTCCTTTCGTCGATGGTGAAGACAACAGTTTACTGGATGTACTGGTAAACAATGATTCCCCGACTGCCGACAATGTACTTATTAATGAATCTCTTTCACGAGAGGTAGACCGCGCACTGGCTACACTTACAGAGCGGGAAAGAGACATTATCAAGTATTTCTTCGGTATTGCTACTCAGGAAATGACTCTTGAAGAGATTGGTGAAAAATTTGGACTTACCCGTGAAAGGGTGCGCCAGATTAAAGAAAAAGCCATTAGAAGGCTACGCCACACTTCAAGAAGTAAATTACTGAAAGGCTATCTGGGATAAAAATTTAATTTACAGAACTGATTCAAGGCTGCCCAAAAGGGTGGCCTTGTCTGTTTTAGGTCACTTAACTTATGTTGGTAGCTGCACTACTTCACTTCGAAGTCGTCGAAATAGTCTCTGTGCTTAATCCGTATCAAGTTCATCAAGTTTCTCCTGATATGCATACATCTCATCCCTGAATCTCGCTGCCTCGATAAAATCAAGTTCCCTGGCAGCTTTTTCCATCTTCTTCTTCGAATTAGCAATGGCTTTCTCAAGTCCATCCGCACTCATATACTTTACAACCGGATCGGCTGCGATGTCAGACCTGGCCTGATCAGCGTACACACCCGGTCTGTTGATAAGGTCTTTTCGCTGATCAAATAATGAGAACCTGGCTTTGATAATTTGCTGTGGTGTAATATTGTTCTCCTCGTTGTATTTTAATTGCTTCTCTCTCCTGCGATTGGTTTCATCAATGGTCTTTTTCATCGAGCGTGTTACCTTATCAGCATACATAATAACCTTTCCATTCAGGTTTCGCGCTGCCCGGCCTGCTGTTTGTGTAAGTGATCTTTCTGACCTGAGAAATCCCTCCTTATCGGCATCAAGGATTGCAACAAGGGAAACTTCAGGGAGGTCAAGACCCTCCCGCAACAAGTTTACACCAACTAGTACATCAAAATCGCCTTTTCTTAATCCATCAAGTATCTCAACCCTGTCAAGTGTAATGACATCTGAATGAATATATCGCGTTTTGATATTTAACTTGATAAGGTAGTTAGATAGTTCTTCAGCCATTCTTTTCGTCAGCGTTGTAACCAGGATTCGCTCCTTCTTATCAACTCTTTTGTTAATCTCACCAATAAGGTGGTCAATCTGATTCAGACTTGGCTTTACTTCAATGACCGGATCCAGCAAACCTGTTGGTCGTATTACCTGCTCAATAAATACACCACCACTTTTTTCCATCTCAAAATCGGCTGGAGTAGCAGATACAAATAATGTTCTGTCTATAATCTCTTCGAACTCATTAAATTTCAGTGGTCGGTTATCTACTGCTGCAGGCAAGCGAAAACCATATTCAACAAGATTCTTCTTTCTTGAGTTATCTCCACCATACATCGCATGAACTTGTGGTATGGTTACATGACTCTCATCAATGATTGTTATAAAATCATCAGGGAAATAATCCAGCAAACAGAAAGGTCTGCTACCAGTTTTTCGTCCATCGAAATAACGCGAATAATTCTCTATACCCGGACAATGTCCAAGTTCTCGAATCATCTCCAGATCATATTCAACCCTCTCCTCGATACGTTGTGCTTCAATAAATTTTCCATTTTCCTTGAAAAACTCCTTCTGCTTCATCATATCATCCTGAATCTCTCTGATTGCTTGCTGAACACGGTCCTTCGATGTGATGAAAATATTTGCAGGAAAGATGACTATCTCTTCATGATTCTCGATAATATGGCCACTGATGGGATCGATGGATTTAATGGTTTCAATCTCATCTCCCCAGAATTCAATTCTTATTCCCTCATCACGGTAGGCCAGGTAAATATCAATCGTATCCCCTCTCACGCGAAAGGTTCCGGGTTTGAAATCAACTTCATTCCTCGAGTATAAACTATCAACCAGTCTTCGCAGGAATACATTTCGACTAATTGTTTCGTTTCGGTGGATAATAATTTTTGTTTTGTGAAAATCCTCCGGGTTACCAATTCCGTATATACATGATACCGACGAGATAACGATAACATCATTTCGTCCGGATAGGAGGGAGGAGGTGGTGCTGAGTCGCAGCTTTTCAATCTCATCATTTATTGAGAGATCCTTCTCAATATAGGTATCGGTGACCGGCATATATGCTTCCGGCTGGTAGTAATCATAATAGGATACAAAATACTCAACTGCATTTTCAGGGAAAAACTGTTTGAATTCACTGTAGAGTTGTGCGGCAAGTGTTTTATTGTGACTGAGTACCAGCGTTGGTTTGTTAAGTTGACTGAGGACATTTGCCACGGTGAATGTCTTCCCGGAACCCGTTACCCCAAGAAGTGTCTGAAACTTTTCACCCAGGGCAAATCCTTCAATAATTTGCTTGATGGCTTCGGGTTGATCTCCGGTTGGTTTGTAATCTGAGATTAACTTAAAATCCATTACCAGGTAAATGTTACATAGACAGGAAGGTGGTCACTGATGCCTCCATAATAATTATTTCCCCCATAGGTTCTGTTGGGAGTATAGGTATCTTTTTTCTCATCATGGTATAGCATCCACTCCTCCTTTAAAATTCTGCCGGCATCATAATTGCAAGTCAATTTTTTAGATTGATTTATTAAGTTGTAGGAAATAATGATCTGGTCAAGCATGTTCCAGTTACCCTGGTAATTATAGCTACCCCTGTTTTCGTTGTTATGAATATCATAAAGAAGATTGTATGAGTCAGTTATCCATGGATTTTTTCTCTTGTTCCCGGCATGTAGAATATCTGTCATGCTTCTGTTGGTAGGTTCATCATTGAAGTCTCCGATAATTATATAACGTGGATCTGATTCTTTGGACATCAGTTGATCCAGTTGACGGCGCAAGGCAATGGCAGCATAAACGCGCAGGTGTTCTGTCTTTTTTTCGCCACCTCCTCTTGATTTCCAATGGTTCACGAAAATATGGATAGGATCTCCATCTGGTGCATCACCTGTGACATGCAGTATGCCTCTCATAACATATCCCTTGCCCGACAGGTCTTCGACCGGTATAAGTTCATGGGACTTGTATTTGAACAGATCTCCCCGGTAAATGAGGCCACAGTCAATGCCTCTTGGATCGTCTCCTTCCATTACTATGGCTTTGTATTCTTTTCTTTGAAGACCACGAACCTTGCATAGATCTTCCAGTACTTTTTCATTTTCAATTTCAGCAAAACCAATTACTGCCGGCATCTCTTTTACCGGGATGGAAGATATCACCCTTGCAATATCCATGAGCTTTTTTTCATAACGGATATCATTCCACTCTTTTGCTCCTGAAGGTGTAAACTCTTCATCATTGAATCCGGGCTCATCTATTGTGTCAAATAAATTCTCGACATTATAGAACATCACCGTAAAAGCGTTTTCCTTTTTCTGCGCTGTTGAATCAATATTCATCATCAACAAAACCGCAGCCATCCATAAAATATATTTCATCCTCATCTTCAAATTTAATATTCCACTCACATTATCACATTGTCACATTGTTGCATTGTCGCATTGTCGCATTATCACATTTACCACAAAAATACAGAATTCTCTTCCTATTGACTAACTTAAAAAAAGAAATTACCTTTAGGAGCAACAAGGTTCGATCCTTGAAGGCGTTTAAATTCAATTTCTATATGATAAGTTATGGGTCAGAAGCAAGATGAACTATTAAAACGAATACAGAAACTGGTTAAGTTGAACCAGAAACTTTTTAATGAAAACGAAAGGCTGGAAACTTCTTTGAAT
This sequence comes from Bacteroidales bacterium, assembly GCA_030589895.1. Lineage (GTDB taxonomy): Bacteria > Bacteroidota > Bacteroidia > Bacteroidales > JAUUZQ01. Next base: position 5,100 of record JAUUZQ010000071.1, on the reverse strand, counting down.
GAGTTAATTGTCTCCTATGATCACTTGAAGATGAAGTTGAGAGACAGTGGTTTGGGCGATGGAGATACGGATGATCGGGCAACTGCTCAGAAGTTCAATATGGCAACGGTACTGTTTGCCAATATTGATGGTTTTTATAAGCTTACTGATGGTTCTGACTCACAGGTATTGATGGATCAACTTGATAATGTTTTAATTAAGTTTGACTCAATCCTGAAGAAATACAAGATTCAGAAGATTAAAACCATTGGTGATACCTACATGGCAGCCGGTGGTATTCCTGTAAAAAACATTACTAATCCCATTGAAGTAGTCTTGGCAGCATTGGAGATGTGCGCTTTTGTAAAGGAGTTGTCCAGGAAGAACGGGGAGCAGGTCTGGCATATGAGTCTTGGAATTCATACAGGTCCTGTAACAGCGAATATTTCGGGAAAGCGGAAAATCTCTTACGATATCAAGGGTGATACGGTTAATACTACGCATCGTGTGCAAGGTGTTGGAGAAAGCGGTAAGATTCTGATTTCTGTAATGACCTATGAATTGATCAAGGAGTTTTTTGTATGTGAGTATTTTGGGAAACTTCCGGTTAAATATAAGAGTGATCTTGAAATGTATGAGGTGAAGGGCATCCTTCCTGAGTTTTCAATTGATGAGGATGGCTTATTGCCAAACGAGAGTTTTGGAACCAAATTCAAATTAATACAGTTTACTGATTTGCAGGAGATGATACTGGACAAGCTTGAAAAGGAGTTACCGGATTATCTCTATTACCACAATGTCAAGCATACGGTTGATGTTGTGACAGAAGTGGAACTGATCGGATGGGCTGAAGGTATTGATGATGAGGATATCCTGGTATTGAAGACAGCCGGATTGTTTCATGATGCCGGCCATATCATTGCGTATGATGACCATGAGTATCATGGAACAGTTATGGTGAAGGCATTGTTGCCAAAATATGGATATACGGAGGAGCAGATCAACAGGATCTGTGAAGTAATTATGGCTACTAAAATGCCCCCTGAGCCAAAAACCTTACTGGAAAGAATTATTTGTGATGCTGATCTCGATTATCTGGGACGGAGTGATATGATACCTGTCTCCAATACACTGTATAAGGAGCTGAAAGAACAAAATAAAATCGGCACACTGAACGATTGGAATAAGTTGCAGGTAATGTTCATCTCCAAGCATGCTTATTTTACCAAAACGGCACAAAGCCTGCGTGAAGTAAATAAGCAGATGCAGATAGACAGGATCAAGGAGCTGATTGAGAATTAGCAAGCCAGCCAGAACCCTGATCCAGAACTCCTTACTTCGGGTCAGGAATCACGAACCCAGAACCATGAAGTCAATGAAATCAACAAATCTCTTTTATGTACTAAAACTATCACTTATCTCAGCAATGGGAGGTTTGTTATTTGGCTATGACTGGGTGGTTATTGGAGGTGCAAAACCATTCTATGAGCTGTTTTTTGACATCAGCACGGTTCCCGGATTACAGGGATGGGCGATGAGTAGTGCATTGGTCGGATGCATAATTGGAGCAACAATGGCGGGTTGGGGCACGGATACATTTGGGCGAAAAAAATTATTGATCCTGGCTGCTATTCTATTTTCTGTTTCTGCTTATGGAACAGGTGCATCAAATCAATTCGAACTGTTTATTCTTTTCCGGATCATTGGTGGAGTAGGTATTGGAATTGCATCAACGGTATCCCCGATCTACATTGCTGAAGTTGCGCCAAAAGGGATGAGGGGTATTTTCGTATCAGTAAATCAGTTGACAATTGTAATTGGGATTCTGGCAGCTCAAATTGTAAACTGGCAGCTGGCTCAGCCTATTCCTGAAGAGTATACATCCGTGGAAATATTGAATTCATGGAATGGCCAATCAGGATGGCGCTGGATGTTTTGGGCTGAATTAATTCCTTCAATCAGCTTCTTTTTACTAATGTTTTTATTGCCTGAAACTCCCAGGTATTTAGTTAAGGTGAAAAAGACAGAATCGGCTAAAAAAATATTGAAAAAAATCGGGGGATTGGAATATGCTGAAAATAGCCTTGAAAGTATAAAGCAAACACTTATCAATACAACAAAGAGTGTTTCTGTAAAACCCTTATTTAAAAAATCATTAAGACCTGTACTTATTATCGGTATTGTGCTTGCAGTATTTCAACAATGGTGTGGCATCAATATAATTTTTAATTACGCAGAGGAAATATTTACTTCTGCAGGTTATGATGTCAATACAATGTTTTTGAATATTGTCATTACCGGGAGTATAAACCTTGTATTTACCATTGTTGCTATGGGAATGGTGGATAGAATTGGAAGGAGAAAATTAATGCTAATCGGATCGGGGGGACTTGCTCTCATTTATATTATGTTGGGTCTTTTCTATTTTATGGGTGTTGAGGGTTTACCTGTTTTGATCCTTCTGCTATGCGGGATTGCAGTATACGCTATGTCGCTGGCTCCTGTAACCTGGGTAATCTTATCTGAAATATTTCCAAATCGAATTCGGGGCATTGCCCTCTCTGTAGCAACAGTTTCATTGTGGATTGCTTCTGCAGTGCTTGTCTTTACATTCCCAATAATCAATAATTGGATTGGGACATCAGGTGCATTCTGGATGTATAGCATAATATCAGTTGCCGGATTTATTTTTGTGTATAAAAAACTACCCGAAACAAAAGGGAAGTCACTTGAAGAACTTGAAAAACTGTTGTTACAACCAAAGAACAAATTATAATGAATCAGGTAAGTTAGATTTCATCATCATTCACCTGGAAATTCTGTGTATTCCTTATAATCAAATGAACAGATTGAACTGTTATCTGTAATAGAATCGGCAGAATTAAAGAGGGATTTATACACTGATTAAATCTTCATCACAGAGAACCATGCTCATGTTGAAAGACATCCTCTATCGGTCAATATTCGTTGTATTGTAAAAAGCATTTTATTACTTTTGCGTAAGATGGATTAAATATTAAAATAAATTATAAAATATGAAAAAATCATTTAAGTATCTTTTGTTTGTCGCCTTAATTGTATTCATGACAGCTTGTCCTTTTGAGGCGCCATTTCCAATTGATCAACCAAGTGTAAAATATTCAACCTCAATGCTTGGAAAATGGATTTCAGAAAATGAGTTTGAGAGTGAGAGCGAGACACCATCTTACTTTGAGATATCTGACATCGATTCATATAGCTTTACCGTTGAAGAATATACATACGACTCTGATGAGGATACATATTCAATTGATGAATACTCTGCTCACCTATCTGTAGTAGGTGATTATAAGTTTCTTAATGTTTATGATATTGACATGGAGACGTGGTATTTCTACCGCATGGACTGGGATGATCCTGATCAGTTCTCATTGTATGCAGTAACAGAATATATCGATGAGGAATTTGATTCCAGTGAAGAGATGAAAATATATTTTGAGAAGTATGTAGATTTGAGTTTCTTCTACCAGTCTGCAGACACTTATGTTCGAGGAGAATAAGAATTAAAATGTATTAGAAGAAAGCCTTGCGTAAGTGGGGCTTTTTTTATTTTGCAATTTTCAGTATTAAGCAATTAGCTACTTGAAGATTTAAACTAAATTCTTACATTTGCAATCGCTTCACGACAACGTCGAAGCACATTTTGTTCGGGGTGTAGCTCAGCCCGGTTTAGAGTACCCGTCTGGGGGGCGGGGGGTCGGAAGTTCGAATCTTCTCACCCCGACAAATATAACTTAAAACCCTTGTAAATCAACGATTTGCAGGGGTTTTTTCTTTGTGGTAGAAAAAGTGGTGGAATATTTACAGACTTTCCAAATTAATTAATTTTCATTAGCTTGGTTTGTCCTTAAATCCACCCCAAATAAAAAGAAAAAATATTTTCTGTTTTATTACCTGCATTCTTGCATTAATTACTTGTCTACTTCTAATCAATGAATTTGTTAAATTTAATACAACAGCTTTCTATGAAATTATCACACCGATATTCACAATACTTACTTTTGGTGTATTTTTTTTCACGCTTCTTGAGAGCAGAAAAATCACTAAACAGTACATTGAATCAAATAAAATCCCCAAAAGTGAATTTATTTATACACAAGAGTTTGGACTTGGGACAATATAAAGGACTTTATTGATTCACTTTAATTAAGCCTACCCTTCGCATCCATACACATAGATGGAAAAAACGGAATCACTGACCACCCTTAGCTGGAATATGGAATTAATTGTAAGATGCAGAACACCAAGTTGTTAAATTGGTCAATATGTTTCGGCTTGAAGTGGCATGTTAATAGAATCAAGAGTATCAAAAGGTAGAGAATTGGAATAGCTAGCATTGAGTTGTTGCGAAGTGACTTGTCTCAAATGAGATAATCCGTTCCCAAATATGACGAAGAACCAATGCTGCCGATTTTTCCAATTAAGTTTCATATCATCCCACAATCCTCTATCAAGTTCAAAATTATAGATAATATAGGGAGGGTTGAAGGGGGGCCTGTATTTTCAGTAGGGAAAAACCCTCCAATATAAATTAGTGAACTATCACCTTTTGCAGAATTATAAAAATCAATCCAACCTTTAGAGATTGAATCCCAATCCTCTGGAATTTCAATTATAGCAACATTCCCCAATGGTCGCTCTTTTGATTGAGAGGGTGAAAAACTAAAGAGAAATACTATTGTTAATAAAATTAGGTAGCGGTTCATAGCGTTGTGTTTGTTGGAATATTAAAGGTAAGTAAATCGCATGGAAGAGATAAATCAACAGAAAATTGGATGTAAAAATGATCCAAAATACCAATATTAGTAATAATCATAAATTAGGGGGTCTGCTTCGTTTAATATATCTTATTTATTTCTAACCCCCTCTTTTTATTGATATAATTCATTCATTTAATCTTTATATCATTTCAACTCCCTTTTTTATGGGGGGGTAAGAATTTATATTACATTTGCATCGGATTGTAATATTAATCATTAAAAACTTACATTATGAAAGCAAGTAGACTTACACAGCGAATTTTTCTTATCGGAATGATACTATCCATTGGTTTGAGTAGTATTAATGCGCAAGAAGCAGAAT
>JAUUZQ010000074.1 GCA_030589895.1 Bacteroidales bacterium | reverse complement strand
CCAGGACACGCGGACTATGGAAAGAACATGGTAACAGGTGCTGCACAGATGGACGGAGCTATTATTGTTGTTGCAGGTACTGATGGACCTATGCCACAAACGAGAGAGCACATTTTGCTTGCTCGCCAGGTAAACGTTCCAAAAATTGTTGTATTCGTCAACAAAGTAGATATGGTTGATGATGATGAGCTGCTGGAACTGGTTGAAATGGAAATTCGTGAATTACTCGATTTCTATGATTTTGACGGAGACAATACTCCTGTGATTCATGGTTCTGCACTTGGTGCTTTGAATGGTGAAGAGAAATGGGAAGCTAAAGTGATGGAGCTGATGGATGCAGTTGATGAGTATATTCCTATTCCTCCACGTGATTTTGAGAAGCCATTCTTGCTTCCGGTTGAGGACGTATTCTCAATTACTGGTCGTGGTACTGTTGCTACAGGTAGAATTGAAACTGGTGTTGTTAACACAGGTGATGAAATGAATCTGATAGGATTAGGTGCTGAAGGTCGCAAGACAGTTGTAACTGGTGTTGAAATGTTCCGTAAGATTCTTGATAGGGGAGAAGCTGGTGACAACGTTGGTCTGCTGCTGAGAGGTGTGGACAAAAAAGAGATCAAAAGAGGTATGGTTATTGCCAAGCCGGGATCAATTACTCCACATACTAAATTCAAAGCTGAGGTTTACGTGCTGAAGAAAGAAGAAGGTGGACGTCACACTCCATTTCATAATAAGTATCGTCCACAGTTCTTTATCAGAACAATGGATGTTACTGGAGAAATCATGCTTCCGGAAGGAACTGAAATGGTTATGCCTGGTGATAACGTAACAATTACTGTTGAGCTAATTACTCCTGTTGCTGTAAATCAAGGACTGCGTTTTGCAATCCGTGAAGGTGGTAGGACAGTTGGTGCCGGACAGGTTATCGATATCGAAGAGTAATCTTCTATACTTAATAAATTAAGAAGAGATCGGTCCGGGATTTGTTTCCTGTGGACCGGCCTCTTTTTGAGTATATTGGCAATAGACGGGTGTAGCTCAGTTGGTAGAGCACTGGTCTCCAAAACCAGGTGTCGGGCGTTCGAGTCGCTCCTCCCGTGCAAATTCATCAAAGAGAAATGAAAAAGATATTTAATTATTTAAAGGAATCCTATACGGAATTGGTTCATAAAGTTACATGGCCAACTTGGAAAGAGCTTCAGAGTAGTGCATTGGTTGTGATGATTGCATCTCTCATCTTTGCATTGGTGGTTTTTGCCATGGATACTTCATTCCAAACAATACTTGAAGGCGTTTATAAACTTGTCTGACTTTAGCAATGAGTGATATAGAAAAGAAATGGTATGTTCTTAGAGCCATCGGTGGAAAAGAAAAGAAGGCCAAAGAGTATATCGAGAGTGAAATTCAACGTTTGAACCTTGAGGAGTATGTATCTCAGGTTCTGATTCCTACTGAAAAAGTTTACCAGATCAGAAATGGTAAAAAAATCAGTAAGGAGAGAAACTATTTCCCTGGTTATATATTGGTTGAAGCTGTTCTTACAGGTGAAATACCACATATACTCAGGAGTATTCCAAATGTAATTGGTTTCCTTGGAACACGGGGAGAGCAGATACCTGTTCCGTTGAGAGAAGCGGAAGTAAACAGAATTCTCGGAAAAGTTGATGAATTATCAGCAAGTGATGAGGAGCTCACTGTTCCTTACTTTGTTGGAGAATCTGTAAAAGTTATTGACGGACCATTTAACAGTTTTACCGGTATTATTGAAGAGGTGAATGATGAGAAGAGAAAACTGAAGGTGATGGTTAAGATCTTTGGTAGAAAAACTCCATTGGAGTTAAGTTTTATGCAAGTCGAAAAAGACGGATAATATATAAGAGATAATATATAAAAGTATTACAAACAGCGATAATTGTATATCCATAAACAATGCTTCCTGTATGATTATCAAATCAGTTTGTAAGTTGTAACTCGTAGTAAATAAATTTTAGAAATGGCAAAAGTAGTAGAAGGCTTAATAAAGTTGCAAATTAGAGGTGGTGCAGCAAATCCATCTCCTCCCGTAGGGCCCGCATTGGGTGCCAAAGGAGTAAATATCATGGAGTTCTGTAAGCAATTTAACAGCAGAACCCAAGAGCAGGCCGGAAAACTCTTACCCGTGATCATTACTGTTTATAACGATAAGTCATTTGAGTTTATCGTTAAAAAACCACCGGTTGCTGTTCAGCTTTTGGAATCCGCTAAGTTAAAAAGTGGCTCCGCTGAATCAAACCGTGTGAAAGTAGCCCAAGTTACCTGGGATCAGGTTAGGGAGATCGCTGTGGCAAAGATGCCCGACTTGAATGCATTTACTGTTGAATCTGCAATGAGAATGGTGGCTGGAACCGCCAGGAGTATGGGAATAACCATTAAAGGAGAATTCCCGTCTAACAAATAATAATAATTAGAAATGAGTAAACTTACTAAAAACAGGAAGTTAGCTTTAGAGAAGTTAGACAAGGAAAAACTATATAACCTCGAAGAGGCAGCTCAACTTGTGAAAGAAATGACTTCCACAAAATTTGATGCCGCTTTGGATTTGGATATCAGACTGGGTGTAGACCCACGAAAGGCAAACCAAATGGTACGTGGTGTAGTGACCCTTCCACATGGAACCGGAAAAGATATAAAAGTTCTTGTTCTGTGTACTCCTGATAAAGAAGATGAAGCCAAGGCTGCAGGTGCTGACCTTGTAGGACTTGATGATTATATTGAAAAAATCGAAAAAGGCTGGACCGACATCGATGTTATAATCACCATGCCTCCTGTAATGGCAAAACTTGGAAAACTTGGTAGAGTTTTGGGACCGAGAGGCTTAATGCCGAATCCCAAAAGTGGAACCGTTACCATGGAAATCGAAAAAGCAGTGAAAGAAGTGAAGATGGGAAAAATCGATTTCAAAGTAGATAAATACGGTATCATTCATTCCTCTATTGGAAAAGCTTCTTTTGACGAACTGAAAATAGTTGACAATGCACGCGAATTTATTCAAATGATTCTCAAACTAAAACCAGTTGCCGCAAAAGGAACTTATATCAGGAGTATCTATCTTTCCAGTACAATGAGTCCTGGGATTAAGATAGATCCTAAAGCTATCGATGATAAAAATTAATCGTTAAAGAATCTCTATAATAATGAGAAGAGAAGAAAAGAATGTAATCATCGACAATCTGACAACAGATCTTAATGCTACCAAACATTTTTATCTCGCAGATACTTCGGAGCTTAACGCCGAGGAGACATCTGATTTGAGAAGAAAGTGTTTCGAAAGCGAAGTGAGGTTACTGGTTGTTAAGAATACATTACTCAGAAAAGCACTGGAGAAATCTGAGGGTGAATATGAAGAACTTTATGAGGTGTTGAAAGATTCAACATCTATCATGTTTTGTGAAACAGGTAATGTTCCTGCAAAAGTGATAAAGGAATTTAGAAAAACCCTTGAAAAACCTATCCTGAAAGCTGCTTATGTAGAAGAATCAATCTACATTGGTGACAATCAACTGGATAGTCTCTCTAGTATTAAATCTAAAAATGAGCTCTTGGCTGACTTGCTTACTCTGCTTATGTCTCCTGCCACTAACCTGGCATCAGCACTTTCAAGCAGTAGTAATAAATTGGCCGGTGCACTCAAGACAATGTCTGAAAAAGAATAAGAAATTAATAAATTATTAAAAACCGATAAAAATGGCTGACGTTAAAGCAATCGCAGATCAGTTGGTAGAATTGACTGTTAAAGAAGTTAATGAATTACTTGATATCCTTAAGGATGAACACGGAATTGAACCTGCTGCAGCAGCTGTTGCAGTAGCTGGACCTGCCGGTGGCGGAGAAGGTGGCGGAGCAGAAGAAAAAACTGAATTCGACGTGGTACTTACTGCACCAGGTGGAGCAAAACTCCAAATTGTAAAACTCGTGAAAGACCTTACAGGATTAGGACTTAAAGAGGCTAAAGCTGTAGTTGACTCTGCACCTGCACCCGTTAAACAAGGTGTAAGCAAAGAAGAAGCTGAATCAATTAAAACACAATTAGAAGAAGCTGGAGCAGAAGTTGAACTTAAATAAGGCACTCGCATTATCCACTTACAGGTTTAAAACCCCATCTGTGCAATACAGATGGGGTGTAAACCTTTATGCTTATTAATCGTTTCAGGTCAAACCTTTGGAATTTTTCGAGATGTCATTACCAAAAACAAATAAACGTATAAGTTTTGCTTCTATTAAGAATCAATTGGAATATCCCGATTTTCTTGAAGTACAAATTAAATCATTTACGGAGTTTTTTCAACTGGAAACTGCTCCGGAAAACAGGAAAATGGAAGGACTTTATAGTGTCTTCCATGACAATTTCCCCATTACAGACACAAGGAATAACTTTGTATTGGAGTTTATCGACTATGCTGTTGATCCTCCACGTTATTCTATTGATGAGTGTGTTGAAAGGGGACTAACATATAGCGTACCCTTAAAAGCTAAATTGAAACTCTATTGTACTGATCCCGAACATGAGGATTTTGATACAGTAATTCAGGATGTATACCTGGGTACTGTACCTTATATGACAGAGAGAGGGGTATTTATTATTAATGGAGCAGAACGTGTAGTAGTTTCACAGTTGCATCGTTCACCTGGTGTGTTCTTTGGACAGAGTGTTCATGCTAACGGAACAAAACTGTATTCAGCCAGAATTATCCCTTTCAGAGGATCCTGGATTGAATTTGCTACCGACATTAATAATGTCATGTACGCTTACATTGATCGTAAGAAAAAATTACCGGTAACCACCCTGCTCAGAGCAATCGGATTTGAGAGTGATAAAGATATCCTCGAAATATTCGGACTGGCTGATGAGATCAAGGTGTCGAAAACCGGACTTAAAAAAGTTGTAGGCCGTAAATTGGCTGCAAGAGTATTGAAGAGCTGGATTGAAGACTTCGTTGATGAAGATACTGGAGAAGTTGTCTCTATTGAGAGAAATGAAGTGATCATCGATCGCGAAACAGTTGTTGAGAATGAGCATATCGAGCAGATTGTAGAATCCGGAAGTAAAACAATTCTTCTGCATAAAGAAATCGCAAATATCTCAGATTTTGCAATTATCTATAATACACTGCAGAAAGATCCTTGTAACTCAGAGAAAGAAGCTGTGATGCATATCTATCGTCAGTTAAGAAATGCAGAGCCGCCTGATGAAGCAACCGCAAGGGATGTCATTGATAAATTATTTTTCTCTAATAAGAGATATGATCTTGGTGAAGTTGGACGTTATCGTCTGAACAGAAAACTGAAATTGGAAACTGATATGGATATGCGTGTTCTTACCAAAGAGGACATGATCCAGATTATCAAATACCTGATTCAGCTGATCAATTCAAAAACTGATGTTGATGATATTGACCACTTAAGTAACCGTAGGGTACGTACAGTTGGCGAACAGCTAATGAATCAGTTCAGCGTTGGTTTGGCAAGAATGGCAAGAACCATCAGAGAGAGAATGAATGTCAGGGACAATGAGGTGTTTACACCAACTGATCTTATAAATTCTAAAACGCTCTCTTCTGTAATCAACTCATTTTTCGGAACAAACCAGCTTTCTCAGTTCATGGACCAGACTAATCCATTGGCTGAAATGACGCATAAGCGCCGTATGTCTGCACTGGGACCAGGTGGTCTTTCAAGAGAAAGAGCTGGTTTTGAGGTGCGTGACGTACACTACACTCACTATGGCAGATTGTGTCCGATTGAGACCCCTGAAGGTCCGAACATCGGTCTGATCTCCTCCTTGTGTGTATTCGCAAAGATCAGTGAACTTGGTTTTATTGAAACACCATATAGACACGCAGTAGCAGGTAAAGTTGATCTTTCCAATAAAGGAGTCATATACCTGAGTGCTGAAGATGAAGAAGGGAAGATTATTGCACAGGCAAATGCTCCTTTACTCGAAGATGGTTCATTTAAAAACCCGAAAGTAAAGTCAAGGTTTGAAGCTGATTATCCGCTTACAAAGAATGATGCTGTTCATTTGATGGACGTTGCTCCTAACCAGATTGCTTCAATTGCCGCTTCACTGATTCCTTTCCTTGAGCATGACGATGCAAACCGTGCTTTGATGGGATCGAACATGATGCGCCAGGCTGTACCTCTTGTGAAACCGGAGGCGCCTATTATTGGAACTGGTATCGAACAAAATGTAGTACAGGATTCACGTTTACAGGTAATTGCTGAAGGTGATGGAGTCATCGAATTTGTAGATGCAAATGAGCTTATTATCAAGTATAAGCGTTCCGATGAAGCTGTATTTGTAAGTTTTGAAGATGATATAAAGAGATATAAACTTCCTAAATTCCGTAAGACAAATCAAAATACTTGTGTGAACCTGATTCCGATCGTAAAGAAGGGAATGAAAGTTACCAAGGGACAGGTTTTAACACAGGGATATGGAACAGAAGATGGAGAATTAGCACTGGGAAGAAACCTGATGGTGGCATTTATGCCATGGAAAGGATATAACTTTGAGGATGCTATCGTGGTCTCAGAAAGATTGGTGCGTGAAGATGTATTTACCTCAATTCATGTGGATGAATATGTACTTGAGGTGAGAGATACAAAGCGTGGTCTTGAAGAATTAACATCTGATATTCCAAACGTAAGTGAGGAAGCAACAAAGAACCTGGATGAGAATGGTCTGATAAGAATTGGAGCAGAGATCAATCCGGGCGATATTCTTATTGGAAAGATTACTCCGAAAGGTGAGTCTGATCCTTCACCTGAAGAGAAATTGCTACGTGCAATCTTCGGTGATAAGGCAGGAGACGTGAAAGATGCTTCCCTGAAAGCAGGGCCTTCTCTTCGCGGGGTTGTAATTGATAAGAAGTTGTTCTCCAGAAATATTAAGGAGAGGAAATCAAAACCTGCAACCAAACAGATCCTTGACAAAATCGATGAGGAGTACATCCGCAATATTGATGAACTGAAAGGATTGCTGATTGAGAAGCTATTCTCTTTGGTTAATGGTAAAACTTCACAGGGTGTGAAAGATTTTCTCAATGCAGATATTATTGCAAAGGGAACCAAATTTACCCTTAAATTACTGCAGGAGATTCAGTTTAACAATGTGAATCCAAGTAAATGGACCACTGATAAACAGAAAAATGATCTGATAAGAACACTCTTGCATAATTACTTGATCAAGTTCAAGGAGATTGATGGCCTTTATAAGAGGAAGAAACACAGTGTTACCAGTGGGGATGAATTACCAACAGGTATCATTCAACTTGCCAAAGTATATGTTGCCAAGAAGCGTAAGCTGACTGTTGGTGATAAAATGGCAGGCAGACATGGAAACAAAGGTATCGTGGCCAGGATTGTGCGCCATGAAGATATGCCTTTCCTTGAAGATGGAACTCCTGTGGATATTGTATTGAACCCTCTGGGTGTACCATCAAGGATGAACCTTGGACAGATATATGAAACTGTATTGGGTTGGGCTGGTAAGAATCTTGGTATGAAATATGCAACACCAATTTTTGATGGTGCAAGCATTGAAGAGATCAATGAAATTACCGATGAAGCTAAAGTACCCAGATATGGTAAGACATATCTATATGATGGTGGAACAGGCGAGCGCTTTGACCAACCGGCAACAGTAGGTATTATTTATATGCTGAAACTGGGTCACATGGTTGAAGATAAGATGCACGCCAGATCTATTGGACCATATTCACTTATTACGCAGCAGCCTCTTGGTGGTAAAGCACAGTTTGGTGGACAGCGTTTTGGAGAGATGGAAGTGTGGGCACTGGAGGCATTCGGTGCAGCAAACATTCTTCAGGAAATTCTTACTGTTAAGTCGGATGACGTGATTGGACGAGCGAAAGCTTATGAGTCGATCGTTAAAGGCGAGCCGATGCCAACACCAGGAATTCCTGAATCATTGAATGTATTGCTTCATGAACTGCGCGGACTTGGTTTAAGTATGAACCTGGTCTAAACAGATTCTAATCTTCGATGTCAGAATCTTTGGATACTGACAGTATCAGTTTTATTTGTAACAACTAATTATAAGTATATGTCATTCAGGAACGATACAAAGACAAGAAGTGCTTTTACAAAAATTACAATTGGTCTGGCCTCACCTGAAGAAATTCTTGAGAGATCAAGTGGCGAGGTTTTAAAACCTGAAACTATCAACTACAGAACCTATAAACCTGAAAGAGATGGTTTGTTCTGTGAGCGGATTTTCGGGCCAGTGAAAGACTACGAATGTCATTGTGGTAAATATAAGAGAATCAGGTATAAGGGAATTGTATGTGACCGTTGTGGTGTTGAGGTAACAGAGAAAAAAGTCCGTCGTGAACGCATGGGCCATATCTCATTGGTTGTGCCGGTTGCACATATTTGGTATTTCCGCTCACTTCCAAACAAAATTGGATATCTGCTGGGATTGCCAACCAAGAAACTTGATACTATTATTTATTATGAGCGCTATGTAGTTATTAACCCTGGTGTTAAAGCTGCAGATGAAGTCAATTATCTTGACTTCCTTACAGAGGATGAATATCTTGACATTTTGAGTACCCTGCCAAAGGAGAACCAAATGCTGGAAGATGATGATCCTGATAAATTTATCGCAGGAATGGGCGCAAATGCATTGCATGCGCTTTTAAGTAGATTGAAATTGGATGAACTGTCTTATTCTCTACGCGATAAAGCCAATAATGAAACTTCTCAACAGAGGAAAAATGAAGCACTTAAGCGTCTTCAGGTTGTTGAAGCCTTCAGGGCATCAAAAGATGTGAATAAGCCTGAGTGGATGATTGTGAAAGTCGTCCCTGTTATACCACCCGAATTGAGACCATTGGTTCCCTTAGACGGTGGAAGGTTTGCAACATCTGACCTGAATGATCTCTATCGAAGAGTTATTATCAGGAATAATCGTCTGAAAAGATTGATTGAAATCAAGGCTCCTGAAGTTATCTTGAGAAATGAAAAGAGAATGTTGCAGGAAGCTGTTGACAGCTTGTTCGATAATTCAAGGAAATCTAATGCTGTTAAGACCGATGCCAACAGACCACTTAAATCATTGAGTGATAGTTTGAAAGGTAAACAAGGCCGTTTCCGTCAAAACCTTCTTGGTAAAAGGGTTGACTATTCAGCTCGTTCTGTAATTGTTGTAGGACCGGAATTGCGATTGCATGAGTGTGGATTGCCAAAAGATATGGCTGCTGAGCTTTATAAGCCTTTTGTAATCAGGAAACTGATTGAAAGAGGGATTGTGAAGACAGTGAAATCTGCAAAGAAGATTGTTGATAGAAAAGATCCTGTTGTCTGGGATATATTGGAAAATATACTAAAAGGACATCCTGTTCTACTCAACCGTGCGCCAACACTTCACAGACTTGGTATCCAGGCATTTCAGCCAAAACTTATTGAAGGAAAAGCTATTCAACTTCACCCACTGGTATGTACAGCATTTAACGCTGACTTTGATGGTGACCAGATGGCCGTTCACCTTCCATTAGGAAATGCAGCTGTTCTCGAAGCGCAGATATTGATGCTTGCTTCACACAATATTCTTAACCCTGCTAACGGTGCGCCTATTGCTGTGCCTTCACAGGATATGGTTCTTGGCTTGTATTATATTACGAAAGCCAGAAAATCTGAGAAGAAGAATATTGTAAAAGGTGAGGGGCTCATTTTCTATTCAGCGGAAGAAGTGACAATTGCGCTTAATGAAAAGCAGGTTGACCTTCATGCAGTTATTAAGGTTAGAATACCTAAGAAAGGTTCTGAGAATAATGAGTTCGAACTGATTGAAACTACAGTTGGTCGTGTCATATTTAATGAATTTGTACCTGAGGAGATTGGTTACATTAATGAATTGCTTACTAAGAAATCACTTCGTGATATTATTGGCAGGGTTCTGAAGATTTCAGGAACAGCAGCTACTGCTCAGTTCCTCGACGATATTAAGAGTTTGGGTTATAAGACTGCATTTAAAGGTGGTCTTTCCTTTAATCTTGATGATGTAATTGTTCCACCAGAGAAAGAGATCTATGTGAAGGAGGGATATGAGCAGGTAGATGAGGTTGTGGCAAGCTACAACATGGGTGTGATTACGAATAATGAGAGATATAATCAGATTATTGATATCTGGACGCATACGAATGCCAGACTTACTCATATTCTGATGAAGCAGTTGAGTACAGATAACCAGGGATTTAATTCAGTATATATGATGCTTGATTCTGGTGCGAGGGGTTCAAAAGAACAAATTCGCCAGCTATCCGGTATGCGTGGTCTGATGGCCAAGCCTCAAAAATCCGGAGCAAGCGGTTCTGAGATTATTGAGAATCCAATCCTTTCTAACTTTAAAGAGGGATTATCAGTTCTTGAGTACTTTATCTCTACTCACGGTGCACGTAAAGGTTTGGCAGATACAGCATTGAAAACTGCTGATGCTGGTTACCTGACACGTCGTCTTGTTGATGTTTCTCAGGATGTGATTATTAATGAACACGATTGTGGAACACTTCGTGGATTGGTTGCAACTGCGATAAAGAAGAATGAAGAGGTTGTAGAGACATTGTACGAGAGAATCTTAGGTCGTACAACTGTTCATGATGTCTATCATCCACTTTCCGGAGAACTGATTATTGCTTCAGGAGAGGAAGTGACAGAGGAGATTGCAGAAAAAATTGAAGAATCACCGGTTGAACAACTTGAAATAAGGTCAGTATTGACCTGCGAGTCTAAGCGAGGTGTGTGTGGTAAGTGCTACGGAAGAAACCTTTCAACCGGTAAAATGGTGCAGATTGGTGAGGCTTGTGGTGTTATTGCTGCACAGTCTATTGGCGAACCAGGAACACAGCTTACATTGAGAACGTTCCACGTTGGTGGTACCGCCTCAAATATTACTTCGGAATCGAATGTAACAGCGAAATACGACGGTAAGATTGAGATTGAGGAGTTGAGAACAGTTTCTAAGAAAGATCCGGAAACTGGCAAGAAGGGTGTGATTGTAATCGGACGTCTGGCTGAATTAAGAATCGTTGATAAGAATACTGGAATTGTATTAACCACTCATAACATCCCTTATGGTTCCAGTCTTTATACCAAAGATGGTGCAGATGTGAAAAAGGGAGATCTTATTTGTAAGTGGGATCCATACAATGCCTTGATTATAAGTGAGGTGAAAGGTAAGGTTCAGTTTGAGAACGTTATTGAAGGTGTTACATACAGAGAGGAATCTGACGAACAAACAGGATTTAAGGAGAAGGTGATTGTTGAAACTCGCGACAGGACTAAGAATCCTCTCGTGCTTATTGAAGATGCTGCAGGTGCTATAAAAAGCTATAACCTTCCTGTAGGTTCACACATTGCTGTGAATGAAGGAGTCACTGTTCAGTCAGGAGAAATACTTGTGAAGATACCACGTGCAGTAGGAAAATCTGGTGATATCACGGGTGGTCTGCCAAGGGTTACTGAGCTGTTTGAAGCACGGAACCCTTCAAATCCTGCTGTTGTATCAGAAATTGATGGTGAAATTGCTTTTGGTAAGATTAAACGTGGAAATCGTGAGATTCTGATTACATCAAAGATTGGTGAAGTCAAGAAGTACCTTGTTCCACTTTCAAAGCAAATTCTTGTTCAGGAGAATGATTATGTACGCGCAGGTACTCCATTGTCTGATGGAGCTACAACTCCGGCAGATATACTGGCTATTAAAGGGCCAACAAAGGTGCAGGAGTATATTGTGAATGAAGTACAGGAAGTATATCGTATGCAGGGTGTGAAGATTAATGATAAGCACTTTGAGATTATCGTACGACAAATGATGCGTAAGGTAGAGATCGTAGATCCGGGTGATACGAAATTCCTTGAGAAACAAGTTGTTGACAAGTGGGATTTCATGAATGAAAATGATTGGATCTATGGTATGAAAGTGATTGTTGAAGTTGGAAATTCACAGAATTATCGCGCTGGTCAGATCATTACTGCTCGTAAGTTAAGGGATGAAAATTCTATACTTCGACGCAAAGACCTGGCTTTGATTGAATCAAGAGAGGCTGTGCCGGCAACTTCTTCACAGGTCTTGCAGGGTATTACAAAAGCAGCACTGCAAACCAAGAGTTTCATATCTGCTGCTTCGTTCCAGGAAACTACTAAGGTTCTGAATGAAGCTGCGATTCGTGGTCGTGTTGACAAACTGGAAGGACTGAAAGAGAATGTAATTGTAGGACATCTTATTCCTGCAGGAACAGGTATCAGAAAGTACAAGAACTTAGTCGTAGGTTCTATGGAGGAGTTTGAAAAGTTGACAGCTGCGGGACAAGCAGAGAAAGTTGAAGAAACTGCTGAACCATTGAAAGATTAAAATAGCGGAATTATGGAAGAGAAAAGCAAAAAGAATCAAATCAATATTGAATTGAAAGAGGACATAGCTCAAGGTACATATGCAAATCTTGCTATTATTACCCACTCTTCATCAGAATTTGTTGTTGACTTTGTGAGGGCAATGCCAGGGATACCAAAAGCAGAAGTTAAGTCAAGAATAATTCTGACTCCGGAACATGCAAAGAGATTACTCAATGCATTGAAAGATAATTTGTCAAAGTATGAAAGTGCGCATGGAAAGATCAAAGAATCTGATCAATCAGGCGGTTCTGCAATGCCAATGAATTTTGGCGGACCAGCTGCACAGGCGTAATTTCGACTGATGCTGTTTAATAGTTAGAAGAGGCTGTCTCAAAAGGGCAGTCTCTTTTTTTTTAATCACATGGGGGGCTTTTTATAGCAAACAAGTTAGCCGTTTAAAACTTGCTTTTTGGAGGGCTTATGTTTTTCGAATAATAAGATTCCTTAATACTTGTAGGTAAGGGAAAAACTATTAATTTTGCCACCCATGAATTTAATGCTAAATTAAATAATTCTAAATGAAAGCACTGAAAATCATTGTTTTAGCAAAGCAAGTGCCAGATACCCGAAATGTTGGCAAGGATGCCATGAAAGCAGATGGAACTGTAAACCGGGCTGCACTGGAAGCTATTTTTAATCCTGAAGATCTGAACGCTCTTGAGCAGGCCTTGAGAATTAAGGATATGGTTCCTGGATCCACGGTCACATTGTTGACTATGGGACCAGGAAGAGCAGCGGAAGTGATAAGGGAAGGAATGTATAGGGGGGCTGATAATGGCTACCTGTTAACCGATCGTAAATTTGCTGGTTCAGATACACTGGCAACATCATATGCAATTGCTACTGCAGTTAGTAAAATGGAATACGATATCGTTGTTGCCGGCCGTCAGGCTATAGATGGGGATACAGCCCAGGTGGGCCCTCAGGCAGCTGAGAAACTTGGTATTCCTCAGGTAACTTATGTTGAAGAGGTTGAGAAGGTAGATGCAAAGGGTCTTGTGATCAAGCGTAGACTCGACAATGGAATGGAGAGGGTAAAGGCTCCACTTCCAGTATTAATTACTGTCCATAGCTCTGCTCCGGATTGCCGTCCCAGAATTGCAAAAAACGTTATGAAGTTCAAGCATGCAAGGACACTGACTGAATTGCAGGATGCTACCGAGGATTATAGTCAGATGATCAACAATAGACCATATCTTAAGATAAATGAGTGGAGTGTAGCTGATATCGGTGCTGATGAAGAGGCCCTAGGACTTTCAGGATCACCTACCAAAGTGAAGAAGATTGAAAATGTTGTCTTTAAAGCGAATGAAGCGATGGTGATTCAAGCAAATGATAAGGAGATTGAATCTCTTATTGTTGAGCTAATTGAAAATCATACCATCGGTTAATCCATCATTTAAAATTAGAATATTGTGAATAACATAATAGTATATTGCGAAACAAATGGGAATTCAGTTGCTGAAGTAAGTCTTGAGCTGCTGACCAAAGCCCGTTCACTTTCCGGACAACTTAAGGTTCAGGTTGAAGCTGTTATTATCGGGAATGATCTGAAGGGATTGGAAGATCAATTATATGCCCATGGAGCAAGCATCGTTCATAAGGCTGAGGATTCCAGGTTAGAGTTTTATCAGACGCTTCCACATACAAGTATTGTAGTTGAAATATTCAGAAAAGAAGAGCCTCAAATATGTCTGTTTGGAGCTACTCCTGTGGGAAGAGATCTGGCACCAAGAATAGCTTCTTCACTGAAGTGTGGTCTCACAGCAGATTGTACAAGTCTTGAGATTGGAGACCATTACGAAAAGAAAACTGACACGACATTTAAAGATCTTTTGTATCAGATTCGTCCTGCTTTTGGAGGCAATATAGTTGCTACAATTATTAACCCCGGCACACGTCCGCAATTGGCTACCGTCAGAGAGGGTGTGATGAAAAGGGAAGAAACAAATCCTGTTGTAAAAGGCAAGATTAAGAACTGGAATGTTTCAGAAATAGCTAAAAAGGATGATTTTGTTATTGAAATTATTGAACGTCAGATAGAAGAGAAAAGAGTGAATATTAAAGGGTCTCAAATTATTGTTGCCGGTGGCTACGGTGTTGGGTCCAAAGAGAACTTCAACCTTTTATTCCAACTTGCAGATGTGCTTGGAGCAGAAGTTGGAGGTACAAGAGCTGCAGTTGATGCCGGCTATATAGATCACGACAGACAAATTGGACAAACCGGAGTTACCGTTCGTCCGAAACTATATATTGCATGTGGAATTTCCGGACAGATACAACACAGGGCCGGGATGATGGAATCCTCAATGATCATTTCAATTAACACTGATGCGAGTGCACCAATAAACTCTATTGCAGACTATGTGATAGTGGGTAATTTCTCGGAGATAGTGCCAAAAATGATTAAGTATTACAAGAAGAATTCCAAATAAGAACAACAACATTTAACCGGAAGTATCATGGAAAATTTCTATAAAGACAATAAAGACCTTCAGTTTCATCTTAGTCATCCATTGATGAAAAAGATTGTAGCCTTGAAGGAGAATAATTATACTGAATCTGAAGAATTCGATTTTGCACCTTTTGATTATGAAGATGCACAAGATAGTTATGAAAAAGTGCTGGAAATTATTGGAGAGATAAGTGGTGAGGTGATTGCCCCTAACGCTGAATCTGTAGATAAGGAAGGACCAAGTCTTATTGATAATGAAGTGCATTATGCTGCCGGTACTCAGGAGAACTATGATGTACTGACTAAGGCAGGACTCATTGGAATGTCTCTTCCTCGTAAATACGATGGATTAAACTTCCCAATTGTACCTTATGTGATGGCCGCAGAAATTGTTTCGCGTGCGGATGCAGGATTTGCAAATATCTGGGGTCTTCAGGATTGTGCTGAAACAATCAATGAATTTGCAAGTGAAGAGCTCAAGGCTGAGTTTCTTCCAAGGTTCAATAAAGGCGCTACTGCAGCCATGGTTCTTACCGAGCCGGATGCTGGTTCTGACCTGCAGGCTGTACAGCTGAAATCTTCCATTGAAGCTATATATGATGCAGAGAAGGACACCTATTATCTCAATGGTGTAAAACGATTTATAACCAATGGTGATGCAGATATTTCACTTGTACTTGCCCGTTCTGAGGCAGATACCAGTGATGCCCGTGGCCTGTCGCTCTTCGTATATGATCGTGAGCATAAAAATGTTAAGATTCGTAGAATTGAGAATAAATTGGGTATCAAGGGATCGCCAACCTGTGAGATGGTATTCAGTAATGCTCCTGCAAAATTGATAGGTGACCGCAAATTCGGACTTATCAAATATGTGATGGCTCTTATGAATATGGCCCGTCTTGGTATTGGTGCTCAGTCGGTTGGTCTGGCTGAAGCTGCTTACAGGGAAGCTGTAAAATATGCCAATGAGCGTGTTCAATTCGGGAAAGCTAT
>JAUUZQ010000175.1 GCA_030589895.1 Bacteroidales bacterium | reverse complement strand
GTGAACCTGAAAAAAAGCGGTCAAAACTTTAAAGGCTTCAGTCCTTTTACCGAGGAGCGCAATCCATCCTTCTTTGTTTCTCCGGCAAAAAATATTTTTAAGTGCTTCAGTTCCAACAAAGGTGGCAGCGTGGTCACCTTCCTGATGGAGCATGAACATTATACCTACCCGGAAGCCCTGCGCTACCTTGCCAAAAAATATGGCATCGAAATAGAAGAGCATGAGCAGACACCCGAAGAAATAGAAAAAATGAACGAGCGGGAAGCGCTCTTTCATGTGAACACCTTCGCTCAAAAGTTCTTTTCGGAGCAACTTCTGGAAACAGATGAAGGGAAATCTGTCGGCCTCTCATATTTCAAGGGGCTGGAGTATAACAAGGAGATCATTGAGAAATTCGGACTGGGTTACAGTCCCAACAAGTGGGATGCCTTAACAGCACACTGTCTGTCAAATGGGTATAAGCTGGAATACCTGGTGAAGACCGGCCTGAGCATTAAAAAAGAAGACAAGACATACGACCGTTTCAGGGCCAGGGTCATCTTTCCCATTCATAACCTGTCGGGAAGGGTGGTTGGATTTGGTGGGAGGATCCTCACAAAAGAGGAAAATAAGCCTAAATATGTAAACTCTCCCGAGTCGGAGATCTACAATAAAAGCAATGTATTATACGGCCTCAACCTTGCGAAATCAGAGATCATCCGCCAGGATAAGTGTTATCTGGTGGAAGGTTATACAGATGTGATATCCATGCATAAGGCCGGCTTTGAAAATGTGGTGGCCAGCTCTGGTACGGCCCTCACTCCTGACCAGATCAGGCTGATCAAGCGCTTCACTAAAAATATCACCATATTATACGATGGTGATGAGGCCGGGATCAAAGCCTCTTTCCGTGGTATCGACCTCATCCTGGAGCAGGGGATGAATGTAAAGATCATCATGTTCCCCCCCGATGAAGACCCTGATTCTTACGTGAGGAACCACCGGACAGCAGAAACGAAAGACTTTCTCGCACAGGAAAAAGATTTCATCCGTTTTAAAACAGGAATTTTGCTCGAAGAAACTGCCGGCGACCCTGTTAAGCGTGCCGGACTGATCAGAGAGATAGTGGAAACAATTGCCATCATTCCCGATACCATTTATCGCAGTGTGTATATCAAGGAGTGTAGTACTTTGCTTGATACTCCCGAACAGATACTGGTGAATGAACTGAACAAGATCATTCGTAAAAAAAACTGGAAAACAAAACAGGATAAAGATGAATACATTCCTGACATTCCAACAGACACTGTTCCGCAACCCCAGGAGGTGGATTATGCAAACAGTGAATTTCAGGAAAGGGAGGTCATCAGACTGCTGCTTATCTATGGGGAGGAAGAAATACTGCTTGATAAAAAAATTGAAGAAGACGAAAAAATACGAATGGAAAAGATACCCATTTCAGTAACAAAATACCTGGTGCCTTCTGTAAAAGCCGATGATCTTAAATTTAACAATCCGGTTTATCAAATGATCTTTGATGAATACCATCGGGCATTGCTTGAAGGCCAGAGCCTGGATGAAAAGGATTTCATCGATCATGAGATGGAACAAATCAGGCTAAGTGTGACCAACCTGCTCAGTTCACGCTATGAACTAAGCGAAAACTGGAAAAAGAAAAAAATATTTGTTTCTTCCGAAGAGTCCATGTTAAAGGTTCTTGTTGAAAGCTCTTTGCTATCATTTAAAATTAAAAAGCTGGAATCTCAGATCACGGTACTGCAACAACAGATACAGGAGCAAGGGGCTGAGGACGACCTGGATCTTTTACTTAATGAAATGAAGGACTTGAAAAATATCAGCCGTAAGTTCAATGCAGATCTGAGCAGGATAATTACGCATTGATCTGGATGCTGGATACTAGATACTGGATCCTAGATCCTAGATGCTTGATACTTTATGCACCGAAGCTATAGCGTAGGTGTACTGGATGTTGAGTTGAATATGCCTACTTTACCACAAACATTGCCCAGACCTCACAGGTCCGGGGGTCTGTGAGGTCCTGTAATTACCTTACCAGCATTAAGGTCCCTGTTTCTTCGAAATTATAAATTCCAATGGAGTATTCTATTTTATAAACATAAACTCCTGCCGGAGCGTCACCTCCTTTGTACATCCCATCCCATCCTGCTGTTATATCTTTATTCTCAAATAATAATTGGCCCCAGCGGTTATAGATATTCATCTTGAAAGATTCAAGATTAGCGGGAGGGTTGATTATTGTGAACTCATCATTCAAACCATCAGCATTTGGTGTAAAAGCATTGGGTAAAAACAGTAGATCTTCTATCGGTTCCAGGAATAACACATAAACAGAATCTTCCCCATAACATCCCTCTAATGATTCCATTACTACACTATACCAACCGCTATGATCAGCAGAAATATATTGGCTGGTTTCTCCGGTACTCCATTGGTAACCGAAATAGTTATTCCCCCCATCAAGTTCAATTGGATGATCTGTTTTGATGGTATCCTGTCCGGTAAAGGAAGGAACGGGTGCCGGATGAATTAAGATATTTGAGGTAGCATCCGCAAAGCAATCAAGGGTGTCCGTTATCCTTAACGAATAAGCCCCGGCATGGTGCTGTTGAAGATTATTGATTATCAGTGTATCGTTGTAGAACTCTGTTCCTGACGGATCCACCCATAAATAGCTGACCTCTCCATTGCTTGACCACAGTGTGGGTATTAATTCCAGCATATCTCCCTGGCAGGCTTCAAATGTACTGTTTAATGTAAAGATTACTAATTGAAAAATCTTTACATTTCCTGCAAAATAGTCTACCGGAATTGTTAATCCGGTAGAGTTATGAAATATACTTGCTCCGGCTGAGCCATTCCAATCAACCAGGCTTGTGCCCGGGTCAATAGACTCAAATATCAGATCAACCATTAGCGTACTATCAGGCAGACTAATAGCAGTTGAAGACCAATTGAGCTCTATTTTTCCCTCTGCCGGAGTCATAAGGGCTACCAATGAATCTTCAAGTTGTGCATGTGCATTGGCAAAACCCGTACAAGTCAGAAAATCCTTATCATACAAAAGCGTGGTTTTAAAATCGGCCACATCATTGAAATTACTTACATAGAGCGGGACGAAGGCAGTATTACCCGGGCATACTTCATCATACCCGGCTTTAGCCTGAAGGTGAATAGTAAGCTCTTCCGTCACCTCCACAATGAAAGTAGTATCACAACCCAGCTCGTCCATGACCATACAATTGTACTGGCCGGCTGATAGATTATAAAAGCCTCCATCATTGATCTGGAAGTTTTGACCATTATCGATTGAGTAGAACAAAGTGTCGCCACCTCCAGTTGCAGAGATCTCAATATAACCATTGCTCTGCCCCACAGCGCAAAATCCTATTATTATCATGTTAATTTCCGGGGCATCTGTATTTTGAATGATCACCGGATTATATGCATATTCAGATTGACAACCCGAAGAATCTCTGACTATTACAGTATAGCTGCCCGCTGACAATCCGGGAAAAATCCCAAGATTATTGAGAAATGTTGCTCCGCCATCAATAGAATAGACAAGCATCTCTTCAAATCCGGAAACAGCTGTGACCGTGATGCTTCCATTTTGATGATTGCAGTATTCCTGAGAGTACGCAACACTTTGGATCAACACATCTCCGATATCAGGAATTGAATATGGGCCTAATGTCGTAACACAATTATTGCTGTCGGTTATTTCAAGCGTATACTCTCCTGCAGAGAGATTATAGATATCCAGGGAATCTGATATGAGATTCCCAAGCCCATCAGTCCACCGGTATGTTATAGGTTCGACTCCAGTAATTACCAGGCCTTTAATCGAGCCGTTGTTCCCTCCACATGTGGCCGGGGTCACTTGTAATCCATTAGTGTCAGCAGTAATGGCAGATAAAAGTCCGATGTGAATGGAGTCAAAACCAATACAACCAATTTCACTTTCAACCATGACCCAATACCAGCCTGTATCTGAAACATTAATCTGGCTGCTTGTTGCTCCTGTGCTCCAGAAATAGGAATGTGGGCCGCATGTAGCATCAAGCATTATGGCTATTTGATTGCAAAAGCTGGTATCGGGACCCAGATCTGGTTCAGGAGAGAATTCGACCTCAACTTTACGGGATGTTTCTTCTATTCTCCCACCTGGATATTCAACGTGGACAGAGACTTCATAAATGCCTCCATCGGTAAATTTATGTGTGGCATGGGGGATGGTGGATGTATTAGTCATCCCCGACAGGGGATCCCCAAAATTCCATTCTATATATGTCGGTTCGGGAAAGAACCATGGATCAAAATAGAAAGTGTCCGACTCACAAATACCGTCAAAGTCAAACCTGAAAAGGAAATCAGTAAAAAAATTGACAAATGAAAACCTCACTCTGCCATGATCTACAAAGAAGTGGTCTGCCTCGTAGTTACATGCTGTACCTGGTTTCCCCGGATCATGAATAACACCAATCCAGTTTGTATATGGATAATAAGTTAAGTATCCTCTCTGAAAACAATATATTTTGCCATCCGGAGCTAGCTGCAGATTACCACCTTGCACATCTCCCACTTGAATGAATGTTTCTAAGAATTGTGCTGAATCTTCAATGTGTTGCATATCAAACTGATATACATATGAAGTAAGGTCGCCTGGAAACTTATATGCTCCTATATACAGGAATTTAGAGCAGGGCGAGAATTCGAGATTTCCTGTTTTAAGGGATGTATAGGGAGGTAAAGAAATATAATCACTTAACCTGAATGAGTATAAAAATTCAATGGCGCCCGTCTCATGATCGAATGTATTGATTTCAACCAATGTTGTATTATGACTATCTCCCCAAAAGCAGGTAACAATATATTTTTTGTCATATGAGACCTTCATATAACCAAAATTTGAATCGTCGAGCGGCCTGTGAGGAGCCGGACTTAAAACCGGGTTTGGATCCACACCATTTTCGCTGACCAGAAAAGCCGCATACTTTTCTTCTACAAATTTTCTGGTTAGTACCCATATATCTGTTTTATTTTTATGATAGGTTCCTGTAACTAATGTTGATGCATCCCATCCGGCATAGAGTGAATCTATTTCTATTACTTCACCCAATCCATTATTAGCCGACATATCGACAACATAATAAAACATAGGATGATCTGAATGCTCAATGTATTTAGCGGTAAATATGTAGAATAAATTATCAGAACCGGGCTTAGGAACAGAAAGAGCAGCCTGATGGCTTGCATTCCAAAAGGGGTGGTCATCATACATTATCTCGTATTCCTTATTCCAAATATGATACCCATCAGAAAAAAATAGAAGGTTGCCATTTGTATCACTCATTGTGGAAATGGCTGCCCAGGTAGTATTAGATCCATCCCAATCTGAAATTACAACAGGGTTGCCACTGTTAAAGTCCAAACCGCTATCCTTATGGTAATACCAGTTGTTTGTTCGCTTATTGGGTTGGGAGTATGCTGATAATCCACCTATCCACAAGAAGATTATGATAGAAGATAAAACAAATAATTTGTATGATGGCTTCATTTATTCGTTACATAAGTGCATCAGCTAGAAAAGGTCTCACAGCTTGGGTAAGCTGCGAAACCTTGTTACTAATCAAGTCATTCAACTTTATTTCTTATTATTCAATTACTAACAATTTCCTTGTAAGTGTATAGCCTTCTCCAAACTCAAAGTTGATAAAGAAAACACCCATGGGCAAATCCTGAAGATCGATATCTATCTGGTTCGGCCCCCTATCCAGTTCTAGCATTTCTTGCTGCATGAGCTGGCCTGAAATATTAAAGGTTTT
>JAUUZQ010000126.1 GCA_030589895.1 Bacteroidales bacterium | reverse complement strand
CTTCAATAAGTGGCTGCTTTACTTCGTTATACCTTATAGTACCACTTGTACCAGTCAACAAATTGCTTAATCCCTTCTTCAATCGACGTATTGGGTTTATATTGGTAGTCTGCAATCAGGGCATCAACATCAGCCCAGGTTTTTGCTACATCACCCGCTTGTATTGGTTTCATGATCTTATCCGCCTCCTTTTCAGTAGCACGCTCAATAGCTTCAATAAAATCCAATAGCTTCACTGGATTATTATTCCCAATATTGTACAATCGATACGGTGCAGTTGAAAATGATGGATCAGGATTTGCAGAATCCCATTTGGCTTTTTCAGAATTTGGTTTTTCCAGCATCCTGCTGATACCATTTACAATATCATCAACATAAGTAAAATCACGCTCCATTTTACCATGATTGAAAACTTCTATAGGTCTTCCCTCAAGAATAGCTTTTGTAAAAATAAAGAGAGCCATATCCGGTCTTCCCCATGGACCATAAACAGTAAAAAAACGGAGTCCGATAGTAGGTATTCCAAAAAGGTGACTATAGGTATGAGCCATTAGCTCATTGCTCTTCTTAGTCGCAGCATAAAGGCTTACCGGATGATCAACATTAGAGCTCACTGAGAATGGCATCGAAGTATTAAGACCATATACACTGCTACTGCTGGCATAAATCATATTTTCAACCGGATGGAAGCGACAAGCCTCCAGGACATTGAGAAATCCTGTGATGTTACTATCGATATATACTTCAGGGTTTGTAAGACTGTACCGTACTCCTGCCTGAGCTGCCAGGTTGATTACTACATCAAACTTTTCGCGGGAAAACAATTCCAGCAGGGCCTTTTTGTCCTCAAGTTTCAGTTGAATAAATTGATAATTCTTATGCTTTGAGCTAAGGCAAGTCTTGTTATAGGCAACTTGATCTTTCACAATTCCAGCCTGCTCCAGTCTTGCATATTTCAGTGTAAGCTCATAATATGCATTTACCTCATCAAGTCCGGTTACATGATGCCCCTCAGCCAATAACTTATTGGCCAGATGGTATCCGATAAATCCGGCAGTACCCGTGATGAGAATCTTTTTCATTATCTACTTAGCATAGTTGACCGACCTGGTTTCCCTGATCACAGTGATTTTAACCTGTCCGGGATAGGTCATTTCGTCCTGAATCTTTTTTGCGATGTCGTATGACAGCTTATCGGCATCCTTGTCACTTACCTTTTCACTTCCAACGATAACCCTCAGCTCTCTTCCTGCCTGAATTGCATAAGATTTCATAACTCCCGGATATGAAAGAGCCATGGATTCAAGATCTTTCAGACGCTTGATATATGATTCAACCACTTCTCTCCTTGCACCTGGTCTGGCGCCTGATATAGCATCACAAACCTGTACGATTGGTGAAATAAGTGAAGTCATTTCCGTTTCATCGTGGTGCGCTCCTATTGCGTTACACACCTCTGGCTTCTCATTGAATTTTTCAGCCAGCTTCATGCCATATACAGCATGTGGAAGTTCCGGTTCATCGTCGGGGACTTTCCCAATATCATGTAAGAGACCAGCTCTTCTTGCAATTTTTGCATTCAATCCCATTTCTGATGCCATGATGGCACAAAGATTAGCTACCTCCCTTGAATGCTGTAATAGATTCTGTCCGTATGATGAGCGGTATTTCATTCTACCAACCATTCTGGTAAGCTCAGGGTGTAAACCATGTATGCCCAGATCAATTGCAGTTCTCTTTCCGGTTTCAATAATTTCTTCTTCGATCTGTTTCTTGGTTTTTGCGACCACTTCTTCGATTCTGGCTGGGTGAATTCTCCCATCAGTAACCAGTTGATGCAATGCCAGTCTCGCTATTTCACGACGTACCGGGTCAAATGCTGACAGAATAATTGCTTCAGGTGTATCGTCCACAATCACTTCAACTCCTGTTGCAGATTCCAGTGCGCGTATGTTTCTTCCCTCACGACCGATGATGCGGCCTTTCATCTCATCAGAATCGATGTGGAACACAGTTACCGCATTTTCAATTGCATTTTCAGTAGCCACACGCTGAATAGTTTCTATAACAACTTTCTTGGCCTCCTTATTGGCAGTCATCTTAGCCTCATCCAGAATATCATTGATAGAAGACATAGCCTCAGTTTTGGCCTCCTCTTTCAATGATTCAACCAATTGGGATGTAGCTTCTTCGGCAGATAAACCAGAAATAGTCTCCAGTTGTTCCACCTGTAGTTTGTGAGATTTGTCCAGTTCCTCTTTTCTCTTCTCTATAAGATCAAGTTGATGTGTAAGATTGGATCTGATCGCCTCAGTCTCGCT
Organism: Bacteroidales bacterium; assembly: GCA_030589895.1. GTDB lineage: Bacteria > Bacteroidota > Bacteroidia > Bacteroidales > JAUUZQ01. Next base: position 6,730 of record JAUUZQ010000126.1, on the reverse strand, counting down.
CAGTTCACGCTTAAGCGATTCCTGTTTTTGTGTATATGAAAACTCACTTTGCTTTATTACACTCTCCCTCTGCGCGATCCTGTTATCCTTATCATTGATCATTTTTTCATGATCAGCCTTTAATTGGAGAAATTTTTCTTTCGCCTGGAGCATCTTTCGCTGTTTGATCATTTCAGCTTCTTGCTCTGCATCTTTGATGATATTGTTTCCTTTCCTCTTCACCGAAGCGGTACATACAAAATATGTTACCACAACACCTGCAATCAACGCTCCTCCCCCCGCCAGTAGGTACCCTATTGTTGGCACCAGCAACATCACCTGGGTTATTAACAGTTCCATAATTTCAATTTTTTAGGTATAAAAAAACCCGCATATTCCTTCAAGATTTTATAAAACCCCTATAAGGCATTTAAGGAGCTGCCGTTTCATATCGAGTTTCCACTGACCTCCGAAGAAGTTTTCCGGCGAACCGAAAATGTGGCCTGCTCTTCAAGCTACGAGCTTTACTCCAATTTTATAAATGTTGAGTTTCAAAAATAATTTGAAGAAACAATGCGGGCAAAGTCTTAATATGTAAAGAACGCTATTACTCTTCTTTCAGTAAAATATCCAAGTCCTCATTTAAGGACTTTAAATCCTCTTCCAAAGATACTAAATTCTGCTTAGATTCACAATCTAAAAGCTGAATTACAAATTGTAAAGCTGCCATTGCTAAGAAATCCTGAGCGTTTTTATCAGTATACCTCTGTTTATACTGTAAAAGCTTATCATTAATCAGTTTGGCCGCTTTCCTGATCTTCTCCTCGTCACTTCTGTCTATTTTAAGGGGATAGAACCTCTCAGCTATTTGAACCTTTATAGGTAATTTCTCATTCATCTATCCCGTCTTATCTGTTTAAAAGAGCAATACACTTGTCTATCTCCCGCACAATCTTGTTTATCTGCAATTTGGCATCCTGCGACTCCTCGCTCTCTGCCGTAAAAGCTTTTGCAAGCTTCAGCGTATTGTTTTGTTGTTTTAGTTCGTTTATCTCTTCTTCTTTATCTCTTAATTTATCTTCCAGGTCTATGTTAATCGACGAAAGTTTCAAATTGCTGCTATTCTGCTCTAAAAGTCTTTCCCTTAGTAACTGAAACTTATGCTTTAAGTCATCTATTATATAAACCTGATCGACGCTCATTAAACAGAGGTTATTATATATACAAATATAAGACTGTTTTTAACAAATAAAAACGCCAGAGGAAGATGAGTTCCCTCAACTTCGAAAAACTAACTTAAAACCTTCAGTTTATCAATTTGAACTATAATAAACATTGGTCCAGCTCACATACTTGCTCCCAAGATCATCATAAATACCATCCCAATCCCCATTAACCGGACTTGTAGACATTCCGTCGCCATTGGTGTCTCCACCATAATTGTCATCTTTATACGATGTAAAAACCACGCCACTCCCATTGTAATTTGGAATATTGCTTGTTCCATCATGCAGAACCATGGCTGAACCTGACCTGAATTTCAATACAATATTATTTGCCAGGTTGAGTACGGCGCCACTATTGATCCACCAGTCATTATCATCGATAACAAAGGGAACTTCTATTTCACTCCAATCAATAACACCCGAAACTTCATTTATTGTCTCCACGAAAATACCATTGTAATCATTTGTAACATTAGTGTCATCCGGATTATGAAAAATGTTTGTATTGTCTATTGAGAAAGCTGTACCGATTGAAAGGGGTCTTACATTTGAATAGAAAGTATTGTGCGTAATCTCAGTATCAGGACCTCCATCAATAGCATCCAGAACACCATACCAGCCGGAAGCATCATTACCTGAATTATTTACAAACAGGCAATGGTCAACGATTACACCATTGCCATAAATTGTCAGCGTTGCATTGTAATATGAATCACCCCCATAATAGAACTGACAATATTCAAAAATGGAGCCATTTTCCCCATTTGTATTTATACCTCCCCAGTCAAGCACCGAAGGTTGACTAAGAGATTCATCACCATTGGTATCTCCACCATAAGCATCATCTTTCACTGATGTGAAGATTATTGGCTCGTCTGATGTTCCTGAAGCTATTATTGTGCCTCCGGAGCCAAGTGCAATGTCCGGGCCATCTGAAGTGAATTTAATAATGGTACCTGCCTGAATGGTGAGCGTGTTCTCCACATAAAAATCCCAAGCCTCAATTACGTATATAGAATCACTATACCAGGTTGTAATTTCAGATATATCCTCTTCAATATAAACGATTATTGATTCATCCGGATTATCCTCATCGTCTTTATTGCAGGAAAACATCAGTACAGAAGTTAGTAGTACTGTAATAATAAATTGAGTTTTAAATACTTTTTTCATTTTTTTGATTTGTTTTAATACATGTTGGAATATCAATCTACTCTGAGCAATATTTCGAAGTTAATTATTGCAAATCTAAGTTACAAATGATTTTGGAAATTTAAATCCGGGATCAGATGTTAATTGACACAAATCAGCGCGTTCATAACATTATTTTCACACCTTATTAAAAAAAGTAATTTTGCAACAAATTCTGAAGAAGATTATAATGAGGAAAATTTTACTATTTGCAATACTGTTGACATTTCAAGCTATTATTTCAGCCCAAACAAAGACTGATTTCCGTTCTCCCCTGGACATCCCCCTTTATCTCTCTGGAAATTTTGGAGAGTTAAGGTCAGACCATTTTCATTCAGGAATTGATATTAAGACACAAGGGACAACCGGACAAAAAGTGTATTCAATTGAAGATGGATATGTATCCAGGATCAAAGTTCAGGGTGGTGGCTACGGTTATGCGCTATACATTACGCATCCAAATGGATATACAAGTGTATACGGACACCTGTCGAAGTACAACGTCAAAATTGGAGCCTATACACGGAAAATACAATACAGCCGGGAATCATTCGAAGTGGATTTATACTTAAAACCCGATGTCTTGCTTGTAAAAAAAGGTGAAATCATTGCCCTTTCAGGAAATTCGGGTAGCTCAGCCGGTCCGCATCTGCATTTTGAAATTCGAAAAACCGCTAATCAACATCCCGCCAATGTGCTTCTGTATAAATTCCCGGTGACTGATGATATTGCTCCTCAATTTACTCAATTGCTTATCTACCCCAGAGGTGAGGATGCTCAGATCCGACAGGGATATAAGCAGATAGCATTTGATGTTGAGAAAAAGGATAACAAATACACCATTGCCAATGCTAAGGATGTATTGGTATTCGGACAGATTGGCTTTGGTGTTGAAGTGTATGACTATCTAAACGGATCACGGAATCGATGTGGCATCTATACTCTTGAGCTGAAGATTGACGGGGAGCGATATTTCTTAACGGAGATGGGTGAATTTTCATTTTCAGAAAGCCGTTATATAAATGCACATATTGATTATGAATATAAAAAAGAGAAACAGCATAGCGTACAGCGCCTGTATAAATTACCACATAATGAACTAAGTATTTACAAACAAGTATCAGGTGATGGTCTTATCAATATCAGAGATACTGCCGTTCATCATGTTTCCATTCTGGCTACTGATGCATATGGAAACAGATCAGAACTTGAATTCAGTATAAAAGGTGCCGGCGTAAAGCAGAATATGGCGATAAAGACAGAGAAATATGACCAGTTACTTCCTTATAATGCTGCGGGAAGTTTTGCCGACAAGGATATAAAGATGTCATTTCCCGCATATACATTTTATGAAGATGTACCCTTTATCTACGCACGCACGGCAGGACTACCTGAAACTGAATCAGATATTTTTCATGTGCATTCTCCTCTTACCCCAATTCACAAACGAATTGAATTATCGATAAAGCCCTTTGACGATCTTAGCAAGTATCAGGATAAATTATGCATGGTCTCCATAAATGATGACAATGAAATCAGATGTGTTGGTGGCAAGTATGAAAATGGATATGTAACAACTGAACTGCGTAGTTTTGGAAAATATGCAGTGGCGATTGACACCCTTGCGCCTACAATTAAAGCATTAAATATTGAATCCGGAAAGAATGTTAGTACACAGAAATCAATCCGCTTTTTGGTTAAAGATGAACTCTCAGGAATTTCAAGTTACAAAGCTTATATTGACAATGAATGGATATTGATGCAATTTGACCCGAAAAACAATCTCTTATTCTATACGTTTGATGATGAAAGAATTAGTTTACAGAAGAATCATGAACTGGAATTATATGTTGAAGATAGCAAGGGAAACACATCCTTCTACCATACAAACTTTTTTAGATAATTTATGTTGAAAAAAACATCGTATGTTGCATTAGGTTTAATGTCAGGCACATCTCTTGATGGTGTTGATCTGGCACTTTGTCAGTTTAATCTCAAAGATAATTTATGGGATTATAAGCTGATCTCAGCTTCAACCGTACCCTACCCCACTCTTTTAAAAGATAAACTGGAGGACTGCATAAAATTTAACAAAGAGGAATTATTGCTATTGGATAAAGAATTGGGAAGTTATTATGCTGATATAGTACAGTCTTTTCTTTCAGATAAAAACGTATTACCTGAGATTATAGCCTCACACGGACATACCGTATTTCATAATCCTGAAGAGAATTACACACTACAGATAGGAAATGGAGAGGTGATGGCAAGCGAAACAGGTATAGTGGTAGTAAATGATTTCAGGTCACTCGACGTATCCCTGAAAGGTCAGGGTGCTCCATTGGTTCCCGTTGGAGACAAAGCGCTATTCTCAGCGTACAACTTTTGCCTGAATTTGGGTGGATTTTCAAATATATCATACGAGGCAGATAAAAAGAAGGAAATTCTGGCCTGTGATATCTCACCTTGCAACATGGCACTTAACATGCTGACAGAAAAGTTAGGAAAGCCATACGACAATAAAGGCATGCTGGCCAGAAGTGGTGAGATTGATGATGAGCTCTTATTATCCCTTAACAGTCTGAATTATTATAAAGAGGACCCTCCAAAATCACTTGGAAAAGAATGGTTTCGGGATTCCTTTCTTCCAATTATAAATTCTTCAAGAGCCAATACATTAGATCTGTTGAGAACTACCACAGAACATATTGCCATACAAATATCCTCATTTGTTAACAAGCTCTCCGAGCGGGATGGAAATATGCTGATAACAGGAGGCGGGGCATATAATTCATTTTTACTGGAGAGAATAGAGAACAATTGCACAGTGAAATTAGTTATACCTGATGAAAATCTGATCGACTACAAAGAAGCACTGATTTTTGCCTATCTTGGTATCCTGAGAATCAGAGAAGAGATCAATGTTCTCGCATCTGTTACAGGAGCTTTGAGAGACAGTTCTTCAGGACTAATACATAAACCTAAATAATTTTTTGATGGAAAATTTTATATCATATAACTCAACCAGATTACACTTCGGTAAAGGCGTTGTGAAAGGCCTTATGAATAACCTTGGAGCAGCCGCCAAAGAAATAGGAGAAACAGCATTATTAGTGTATGGCGGAGGATCCGTATTGAGAAACGGCAGTTATGAGGACACACTTAAACAACTTAAGCGTAACAATATTCGGGTTGTTGAATATAGCGGGATCAAACCAAATCCGGTTGTTACCGATGTTGACAATGCAACAGTCCTTGGTCTGAAAGAGAATGTCGATTTCGTAGTGGCAGTTGGCGGAGGGAGTGTTATTGACTCTGCAAAAATTATTGCAGTTTGCATAGCTGATAAGGTAAAGGGCTGGGATATTATGTCGGGAAAGCACAGACCAAATGCTGCGCTACCGATAATCGCAGTCTTAACTCTTGCAGCAACAGGTACGGAGATGAATCCAACAGCTGTAATTCAAAATCACGAGACCAATGAGAAGAATGGATTCAGACATCCTGTAATGGCTCCGAAACACTCTTTTCTTGACCCCACATATACACAATCTGTTCCTGCCGATTATACTGCCTACGGAATTGTTGACCTCATAGCCCATTCGCTCGAGGCATGGTTTGGAGCAGGAGATGCACCACTCTCCGACAAGTATGTGATATCAATCATACAAGAAGCCCTGGAGAAAGGTCCAGAATTAATGAAAGATCTTGAAAATTACGATCTCAGAGCACGCATTATGTGGGCTGCAACAAATGCATTGAATGATATAACAATGCATGCCAGAAAATCAGGAGATTGGGGAGTGCACGGATTGGGTCATGTACTCTCATATCTATATGATACTGCCCACGGCGCAACCCTTTCAATTATCTATCCGGCGTGGCTAAGACATATCGGATCCAGGTCGCCCGAACGTATCATTGAGCTGGGGAAGAGTCTGTTTAGTACAGATTCCGTAGAAAGTACTGTTGTAGAATTCGAAAAGTTCTTTCAAGAGCTTGGGAGCCCTATCAAGGCAAGTGAAGTTGGATTGGGAAAAGAAAAAATTACAGAAATATTGGATTTAATGACAAAAAACAGAGTTTCAGGCATGCATCATGCACTGGATGAATCTGACAGGAAATCAATTGTAGAATTGATGATGGCATAAAATCGAAAAAGGCGGATCTTGAGGGACCCGCCGTTTTTCTTCCTAACTAAAACTACAAACTAAAACTATTATCTTGAAAAATATTGTTGTTTCTGATTGATATCCTCTGATAGCAGAGGCTTTCTGTTTTGAGACTACAAAGATAATTGCAATTATTTTATGCGGAATTAAATAATTGTTAAG
>JAUUZQ010000146.1 GCA_030589895.1 Bacteroidales bacterium | reverse complement strand
CAATGAAAGGCGAAATATCTTACCAGATCGAAGCTATTGAAACGGATAATAATCCAAATGGAATAAAGGGAATTAGCCGTTCAAACAAGATTAGCATAAGTATTGTAACCCGGCTCTTTGTACCCAATGCTTTCTCTCCGAATGATGATGGGATGAATGATATTTTTGGTCCTGTTCTGGATTTTACACCTTCTGATTACAAAATGTATATTTATGACCGGAGTGGAAAAATGCTGTTCCAAACTACTGATCCATACTATGGTTGGGATGGAACTATGAATGGAAGCAACAAGGCCAAACAAGGTGTTTATATTTTTCACATCGAATATACTTCCTATTCAGGAGTGAGAAAGGTTAAAACAGGAAATTTGTCACTTGTAATTCCCAAAATCATTTCTTTCCGCTGAGTACAAATTTCTACGATATTTCGCTAACTTTGTCGTGGAGTGAAACAAGTAAATCCTACCGTCATTTATGGAGGAAAAGATTCTGCAAGAAGAAGAGATTATTCAGGAGCAGCTAAGCTACATCATCAAAAATTGTGTGCATTGTAAGAATCAGGATGATGAATCCATGATTCAAAAAGCATTCAAGATGGCAAATGAGGCTCATAAAGGCATGCGCCGAAAATCCGGAGAACCCTATATAATGCATCCACTTGCTGTCGCAAGAATTGTAAGTGAAGAGATAGGATTAGGGGTTACCTCAACTATTTGCGCATTGTTGCACGATGTTGTAGAAGACACTGATCTTACTATAGAAAATATAGACACTGCATTTGGTAAGAAAATTGCCGTAATAATTGATGGACTAACGAAGATATCAGGCGTTTTTAATAAGGAATCAAATTCTCTCCAGGCAGAAAATTTCCGAAAGATGCTGCTCACTTTATCGGATGATGTACGTGTTATTATTATCAAACTCGCCGATAGACTTCACAACATGCGTACACTTGGATCGCTTAGCCGTGAAAAGCAGGTCAAGATCGCGGGCGAGACAATATATCTCTATGCTCCCATGGCACATCGTCTTGGACTATATAATATAAAGTCCGAGATGGAAGATCTAAGCTTAAAGTACCGTTACCCGAAAATTTACGAGGAAATACATGAGAAAATAACACTTTCTGAAAATCGCAGAATGCATGTTATCAATCATTTTTCTATTCCAATTATCGATAAACTGGAGGAATCCGGATTTAGTTTTAAAATCTCTGGAAGATCTAAATCGATATACTCTATCTGGCAAAAAATGCAACAGAAAAATGTCACATTTGAAGAGATTTTCGACCTTTTTGCCATTAGAATAGTTTTTGATCCAAAAACAGATATTCCTGAAAAATCTCAATGCTGGAATATATACTCTATTGTAACTGATATCTATCCTCCAAGACCAGACAGAATTCGCGATTGGGTATCTACTCCCAAAGCAAATGGATATGAAGCACTGCATACTACGGTTATGGGGCCCAATGGAAAATGGATGGAGGTACAGATCCGAACTCAACGGATGGATGAAATTGCAGAAAGGGGATTTGCAGCTCACTGGAAGTATAAGACAGAGGGAGCCCAGGACTCTGAACTTGATAAGTGGATTAAGAAGATCAAGGTGACCCTTGAACAGCCAAACACAGATGCACTGGAATTTCTTGATGAATTCAAATTAAATCTATTCTCATCAGAAATAATGGTCTTTACACCAAAAGGACACATTATCACTTTGCCAAAAAATGCAACAGCCCTTGATCTGGCTTATGAAATTCACTCTGAAATTGGCAATAGCTCTATTGGTGCAAAGATAAACCACAAGCTGGTTCCAATGAATCATAAACTACACAGTGGGGACCAGGTGGAGATACTCACTTCAGAAGGGATTAAACCAACACTGGAATGGAATGCATTTGCAAGCACTGTTAAGGCAAAATCAGCTATACAAACTGCACTGAAAGCAGAGAGTAAAAACAGAATTGAAGATGGGAAGACTATCCTTGAAGATAAGTTGAAGGAGCTAAATCTATCTCCTAGTTCAAGGGTCCTGAAAAAAATTCTTCCGGCATACGAATCAACAAGCAAAGATCAGCTATACTCAAAAATTGGTACAGGTATGGTCTCTCTGAAAAATCTCAAAGAGATTCTTAGTAAAAACACAAAAAATAAATGGGTGCGCGTATGGGATCTTTCCCTTGGAAGACCGGCACAAAAACCAACTGTTAAGGAAGAAGATATCTATGATGACAAAGGAGCTTTGCTGTTAAAAGAGAACTACGACGAATCAAACAGCCCCTACGAACTGGCTGGTTGTTGCAACCCAATCCCCGGTGATGAAGTTATTGGCGTGAAACAGAATGACAATAGTATTCTAATTCATCAAACCGATTGCAGTGTGGCCATTAAAATAATGTCTTCCCAGGGTAACAAACTCATGGCTGCCCGCTGGACTCAGCACAAAGTTCTATCCTACCTTGTGAGAATACATTTGAGCGGATGGGACAGATTTGGAGTGTATAATACCATAACTTATACAATAGCGCAGGAACTAAACATCTCCATGAGAACTATTAATCTACATGGCCACGATGGAATATTCGACGGGACAATTGATCTGTATGTACACAATACAAACGACCTGAATAACCTCATTCTAAACCTCATGAAACTCAAGGGGGTAGAATCGGTACACAGGGTTGAGGTTAAGGATTAATATTACCACCATAATTTTTTCTTGTGTTTATCTTTTCTAAATAAAAATAGATGTGTATATTCGCTTTGTAATTTTTACTTAGACTAATTATGGTTGTGGAAGATACAAGAGAAACGGTCAAACAGATTTTTACTGAGTACCTCGAAAGGAAAGGGCACCGAAAAACACCTGAAAGATTTGCAATTCTTGATGAGATATATTCACGCGAAGGACACTTTGATATTGAGTCCTTGTATATCTTTATGAAAAATAAGAATTACAGGGTCAGCAGGGCTACACTTTATAACACAATCGAATTATTACTGGATTGTAGCCTCGTTGTTAAACATCAGTTTGGAAAAAATATTGCTCAATTTGAAAAAGCATACCACTGCATGCAACATGATCATCTGATCGATATTGAAACTGGGAATGTAATAGAGTTTTGCGATCCAAGAATTGATGAAATCATTAAAACGGCCTGCGAATTAAATAACTTCATACCCAGTCATCATTCCCTTAATATATACGGTACACAAAGGGATAATAATTCAGATGACAAATAGTTAATTACTTTTCAAAAATAAATCATCGTTACGAGGTAGATTTTCTTTACTTTTATCTTGATTATTACGCCGGACAATTACCGGCGTATTTTATGTAATTTCTTGCCTGATGTAATAATTCGCGCAGAATCATAGTGTTTCGCACAGGATCATAGTGTTTCGCACAGAATCATAATGTTTGAAAAAAATATTTAAAGTATGAAAATAGATGTTCTTCTGGGGCTCCAGTGGGGAGACGAAGGTAAAGGGAAAATAGTTGATGTGCTAACTCCCAGATATGATGTAATTTCCAGGTTTCAAGGCGGTCCCAATGCCGGTCATACACTTGAATTCAATAATATAAAACATGTTTTGCACAACATTCCATCAGGAATTTTCAGAGAAGAAACACTCAATATTATTACCAATGGAGTTGTGCTTGACCCTGTGGTATTTAAAAGGGAAATTGAGGCATTGGAGGCTATGGGCGTTGACCTTACAAAGAATCTGATTATTAGCAAAAAAGCACATTTAATTCTTCCTTCACATCGAACACTTGACGCTGCATCTGAAGCAGCAAAAGGCAAATCTAAGATTGGTTCTACACTTAAGGGAATTGGTCCTACTTATATGGATAAAACTGGAAGAAATGGCTTGCGGGTTGGCGACATTGATAGAAATTTTCAGGACAAGTATAATGCGCTTAAAGAAAAACACAAACGTCTGCTTAAGCAATACGACTTTGAATATAACCTTGAGGAAGAGGAGGAAAAGTGGTTCGAGGGAATAAAGACCATCAAGAGATATGAAAGAGTAGATAGTGAATTTGTGATCAATAACTTGCTCGAAAACGGAAAGTCCATTTTGGCTGAAGGAGCACAGGGAACATTGCTGGATATTGATTTTGGATCCTATCCTTTTGTTACTTCATCAAATACGATTTGCGCCGGTGCTTGCACGGGAATGGGTGTAGCCCCATCAAAAATTGGTGAGGTTTTTGGAATCTTCAAAGCCTACTGCACCAGAGTTGGCAGCGGACCATTCCCAACTGAGCTCTTTGACAATGAAGGAGATCTCTTAAGAAGTGTGGGAAACGAATTTGGCTCAACAACCGGACGTCCACGGAGGTGTGGATGGATCGATCTGGTGGCATTGAAATATAGTATAATGCTTAACGGAGTTACGCAACTCATCATGACTAAAACTGATGTACTGGACGATTTTGATACTATTAAATTAGCCACTGCATATAAAATCGATGGTGAATTAAGTGATCAATTCCCTTATACATTGGATGATAGTACAGAAGCTATCTACACGGAAATGCCCGGATGGAAGACTGATCTCACCGAAATACGTAGCAAAGAACAGTTTCCTCCAGAATTAAAAGCGTATATAGAATTCCTGGAAAAGGAACTCAAGATCCCTGTAAAATTTGTTTCTGTAGGTCCCGACAGGAAACAGATTATTGAGATATAGCTTCGCTGTGCCCTTCGGGATTCATATGAGAAATAGAAATCAATTATAGACACATGAAAACACTGATCCGGTTTTTCGAAGAAAACGTTGATCGTTTTACCAACAATCCATACATGTGGGAAAAAAGAGATGGCAGCTTCAAATCCACCTCTTATGGACAAATGCGTGAACTTGTGTACCAGTTTGCTGCCGGAATGCACAAATTAGGTGTTAAAAAAGGAGACCGGCTGGCACTACTGGCTGAAGGAAGGACTAACTGGGTTGTTGCCGAAATGGCTATGTTTTATATTGGAGCCATAGATGTGCCTCTCTCCATTCAGTTAAATGAGCCGGCAGACCTTACTTTCAGACTAAATCACTCAGAATCAAGCATCATCATAGTGTCTCAAAGTCAACTCCCAAAGATAACTACCATTAAGGATCAACTTCCAAAACTGGAAAAGATCATTTTAATGGATCCAAAAGAATCTTATGAAAAAGATGAAATTTTCATGGGGGACATCATGAAAATGGGGGAAGAATTTTTGAAAAATGATTTTGAAGCCTTTAAAAAAGTGTATGAAGCTATTGAACCGGATGATATTGCAAACATCTGTTACACCTCCGGAACAACATCAGATCCAAAGGGAATAATGTTAAGCCAGAGAAATTATACTGCCAATACAGAACAGGCGCTGACACTAACCACCATACCAGAAGATTATTGCATGTTCCTTTTTTTACCATGGGACCATGCCTTTGCTCATACTGCAGGACTTTTATCGTTTATGGCCATGGGAGCAAGTATAGCATCGCTTGAGATGGGGAAAACAGGTTTTGAAACAAGGAAAAATATTTTCAAAAACATGCAGGAAATCAAGCCTCATGTTATGTTCAGTGTGCCAACGATAGCCAAGAATTTCCGGAACAACATTGAGAGCGGCGTGAGAGCAAAAGGTAAATTTACTTACTCCCTGTTTAAGGCTGGCTTAAAAGTTGGATACGCCTATAATGCCATTGGAATTGACCGTGGTAAAGGATTCCGTGCTCTGTTAAAACCTGTTTATGGTCTGTTTAATGCTGTTGTATTCAAGAAAGTACGAAATGCCCTGGGGGGCAATATGAAGTTTTTCATTGGAGGCGGAGCTCTCCTCGATATTGAATTGCAAAGGTTCTTTTATGCGATTGGTATCCCAATGTACCAGGGCTACGGTCTAACAGAAGCCAGTCCAATAATCAGTATTAATTCTGAGAAAAAGCATAAACTGGGATCGTCAAGTCTCATTCCCCAAAACATGGAAGTCAAGATATGTGATATGGATGGGAAAGAACTACCCGAGGGAGAAAAAGGTGAGATTGTTGTCAGAGGAGAGAATGTAATGAAGGGCTACTGGAAAAACGAAGAGGCTACTAATGAAGTGATCAGGGAAGATTGGTTATTTACAGGTGATATGGGAATGTTTGATAAAGATGGGTTCCTATATGTACTGGGAAGATACAAAAGTCTGCTCATCGCTGATGATGGAGAAAAGTATAGTCCGGAAGGTATTGAAGAGGCCTTTACAGATCAATCTGAATACCTCGAACAATGCTTACTGCATAACAATCAAAATCCATATACTACAGCATTGGTAAATCCTTCAAAAGAGGCCATATTACGCTATCTGAAGGAAAAAGGAATTGACCCTTCCTCTGAAGAAGGAATTGAAACCGCTATTAATCTGATTGATAGTGAAATCAAGGAATACAGAACAAATGGAAAATTTGGAGATATGTTTCCACAACGGTGGATTCCAACAAGCATAGGAATCTTAGGCGAAGGATTTACAATCGAAAACAAACTAATGAATCCTACCTATAAAATAATAAGACCAAAGATCACAGAACATTACGAAGGATTCCTTGAGTTCCTGTACACTTCAGCTTCCAAAAAGATTTTGAACGACAGGAACAGGGAGGAGATGAAAAAATTGCTGGAATAATAAGATGGATCTCTTGAGTATGGCATTACTGGCAAGCAATGAATACTTACCCAAATACTATCACTTCAGCAAAGCAATTAAATACGGAATAAAAATAATCAGCCCTATTATTGCCGCTGCTATAGAAACAAGCAAAACAGCTGCTGCTGCCTTATCTTTTACTTTTTTTATTGCGCTATGGTATTCAGGTGAAACATGATCAGAGAGTTTCTCAAGCGATGTATTAAAAGCTTCTGCAGATAAAACAACTCCAATTGTCAGGATAATTATCAAGCATTCAATCTTTTCAATTCTGAGAATGATACCTGCAATAATTACTGCGATAGCAATAAACAGATGCACCCTGAATATCTTACCATCCCTGATCAACATAAAAATGCCATTGAAAGCATTTTTAAAATTGCTCACAATATGAAACTTTTTGCCACTCATAAGATCAATTTCATGCAAATTATCATCTAAATTTAATGAACTCTGTCGAGATTATACAATTTTCATATAATTACTGGGATCTTGTCGTAAAAACACGTACCAGCAAAGAATCTTCAGAACAAATTGTTCTGGTGATTGTTTTAATTCCCGATATAATAATGATTACTAAACATCTAAAACCCTCGAAAATGAAAAGAGCATTCTTAATAATACTTACTATCAGTATACTTAGCGCATCAAATGCACAGGAAAAAGCTGATACTCTATGGAATTTCAGTGGTCTGACTTCACTTAACTTCTCGCAATTGTCATTAACTAACTGGGCTGCAGGAGGCGAAAATTCAATGGCTGGGAATGCATTGGTAAATCTGTCAGCGAATTACCAGAACAGAGAGGGTTTAATTAACTGGAACAACGACCTGATAATGGGATATGGTCTTTTACGCCAATCAGATGACCCTGTTAGAAAAAGTGATGATAAAAT
>JAUUZQ010000143.1 GCA_030589895.1 Bacteroidales bacterium | reverse complement strand
ACCAGTTTTCTGGCTTGTGAAATGGAGAGTGATTCTGTGATCCTGATCATTTGTAAATTCGCTTACAAGCAATAAAAATAGTGATTTGTATGCTTTCCTTAGTAGCGAGAGTAAGTGAATTATCTAACTTGGATTATTTTTAGGTATCTCCAAAATTTTCGCTTTAATATTCTTTAACAGTTGCATTAAGGATTCTTAACACAAGATGTAGATCAAACGCCTCCTTTTGTGCGTCTATTTGTATGGACGATATCTTGTAAAAAATGAATCGAGGAGTTTTCATCTTAACCTTGCTGCTGATTCTGATCTTCAGACAGACCTCTTTGGGGCTTGGCTGGATAGAAGAACGGGACAGTAGCAATCAAAAAGAAATAGCACCCGGAATTGAGCCGTTTCAGATTGAGCACTTTAGATTCTCTTTCCAATATCAACCCAATCCCTGCCTGATTGATCTGCCTCCTCCAGTCCGGACCGCATAAGCTGAAAGCTAGCGTTGAAAGGATATATTCAATCAATATTCATTAAAATCAATTTGTCATGTTAAGAAATCATTATACATACCGGTCATCTTCAGAACAGTTGAGACAACAAATCTCAAAATCCAGCAATCCACTCGGGATTGAAAATGCCAATTTTATTTGGAATCGGGAAAAGCATCAGCTGATCCTTATTATGGAAACCAGTCAACTGGTCAGCAGAGATATAAATGCAATCCTGAAAGGAAACAGGTTAATACTTGAGGCTCCTTTAATCTCTTCTTATAACAAGCCTTTCAGGACACACCTGATTGATAAGGTAAACAGTGATGAAATTGATGATGGTCTCATGCTTATAGGCTTTACGGAAGTCACACTGAAGTCAGGATATATATACCAGCTCATTTCTTGCCAGGTTATCGATTCAAGATTGATTAAGGTCACTCTTGGATTCAGGCCTTGGGGGAGAAATTATAACAACAATTAGATATATAATTAATGGAGGAACATAAAATGAAAAAGTTAATAAAGTCAGTAATTCCTTCCATCATAGGAAGTGCTCTGACCATTGCAGTTTTTTTACTCATTGGATTCAACCGTGAGGATTCGAACAGACCCATTCAAAAGCAGGAGCAGTTGCAGGTGCACAATGCCTTATACACTGTAAAGGAAAATGGAGAGTTTGTCCCCCTGGATTTCACAGGGGTTTCTAAAGGAGTTATGAATTCAGTGGTTCATATTCGATCGACCCACAAGGTACAGGCCACATCGAATTCCTTTTACAACAACCAGCGCAATCCCTTTGGTGATATGTTTGGCGATGATTTTTTCAGATTTTTCCAGGGAACACCAGATCCTCGTGGAAAGCAACAGGGACAGTCTGAGCCCTTTGTTCAGATGGGGAGCGGTTCAGGTGTCATAATAAGTAGCGATGGGTATATTGTCACTAATAATCATGTTATTGACAAGGCAGATGAAATCGAAGTAACACTGCATAATAATGAAACTTACAAGGCAAAGGTAATAGGGACTGATCCTTCCACCGATATTGCTCTGTTACAGATCAGGGAAGATAAACTTCAGGGTTTATCCTTCGGAAACTCAGATCTGTCGGAGGTTGGCGAATGGGTCATGGCCATAGGCAATCCCTTTAACCTGAGATCCACGGTAACAGCTGGAATTATCAGTGCCAAAGGCAGGAATATTAATATAATTGATGACCAATCTGCGATTGAGGCTTTTATTCAGACCGACGCAGCTATCAATCCGGGAAACAGTGGCGGTGCCCTGGTAAACCTTAAAGGGGAGCTTATCGGTATTAATACGGCCATTGCAAGTCCTACTGGAGCATATGCGGGGTATGGATTTGCCATTCCTGCCAACATTGTAGATAAGGTGGTAGGGGATTTATTGAAATATGGAATGGTTCAGCGGGCTTACCTCGGCATCATGATCAGAAATATCGATGGTAATCTTATTAAGGATGAAAAATTAGAAAGAAGTGAAGGCACCTATGTGGACAGCCTGATGGAAAATAGTGCAGCCGCTGAGGCTGGCATTTTAGCCGGGGATGTTATTACAGGTATAAATGATACTCCGGTCCTGACATCTTCAGATCTGCTGGAACAGGTAGGCAGGCGCAGGCCTGGTGATGAGGTGGAGGTAAGGGTAGACCGTAGTGGTAAAGAAATGACCTTCCAGGTTAAGCTTGCTGATCAGAATGGAGAACGCAAGTTACTTGCGAAAAAACAGATGGACATCATAGATGTTCTTGGAGTAAAACTGGAAGAGCTTGATAGAGATACAGCGGGAAAACTTGGGATTGAAGGTGGAGTAAGGGTGACGGAAATGGGTAACGGATTGTTGAAAAACCAAACTTCCATCTCCGAAGGATTTATTATAACCGGGATCAACCACGACCGGGTTACCTCAGTGAATGATCTTCGCAAATTTCTAAAGCAGGAGAAAGGAGGTGTCCTGATCCAGGGGATCTATGAAAACTATCCAGGAGAACTCTATTTTGCATTTGGATTACCTGAATAAAATCTCTTTAGTAGCGGGGGCAGATGGAAGAAGCTTCAGTCTAATTGGTTTATTTCATTCAAAAGATTAGTTATATCGGTATTTTCAGGGTTTAATTCTTTTGCCTTTAGCAATTCATTTTTTGACAGAAGTGTTTCCCCCTTTTCCTTGTATGCGTAGCCTAAATTATAATGTGCCTGCCAGGAATCCGGATGGTTCTTTACGTTGTTAATATACAACCAAATTGCCCGGTCTATTTTTGTGTCGATAAACATTCTGGCCAGGATATTTATCTGGGTCTCATCTGCAAAGAGTTCAGCTTTATGATCATCCACCAGCCTGGCTGCAGAATCCAGATTATTATCCAACAATGCATTACATAATGTAGTGATGCATGAATAATCCTGACTTACAGCTCGGATGTATTCCTTGTCCAGTCCACTAAAAAAGGTATTGTCAGATGAGGATGGCACAGGCTTCAAATACTTGCTAAAAAATCCCAGGGCACATTCACTCATATAATCATAACTTATACCAATGGGACTTTTAATGGAACCAGGTGAGCAGGATTCAAAAAAGCGCCAATGGGAGATAAAACCGTTGTGATCTAGATAGGGCATTTGGAACATATATTTTTCAGACGTAAGGACTGAATTGTAGACGGGATAAATGGAGAAGTTCTCATAGTTATTAACTACTGAACAATAGGGAACATTTGTTTTCTCAAGATCGAAATCCTCCATATTATAGAGCCCCGGATATGCTCCGTATTCCTGCCCTCCATCCATGCTAAGCACTGCATCTACACTTTCATTCCTCATCTGAAATATGGTGGTCGCCAAGCCTCCACTACTAAATCCGAATACCCCCAGGTTTGTGTATTCAATATTTAAGCTATCCTCACAGTATTTTAGAATATACTCCATATCTATCACCTGTGCCATAGTGCTTTCCGCGATGTTCTCTCTTCGGATGGAATTTGGCCCTGCTGATGCCACGGATACGATCATAAAGCCATGACTTGCTAAATATTCACAAATCATATGATTTTGAACTGATGTTTTGCTATTTGAGGGAGCGTAGATCAATAGGGGGAAGTCCGGTCCAATTTTTTGTAGTGAGATCCCGCTTCTTGCGGAAACTGGAGTATCCAGTATCTGCTGGGTGTGAACGCTCGTATCTAAACCGAAGCCTCTCTTTGCAAAATCAGAATAGGCGTTTACATAATTGAAGCTATTCTCATCTATTTCTGACGTCGATCTATCATAATCTTCTCTTTGTGCAATTAAATCGATGTAATGCTTAAAATTTAAAGCTTGGCCTTCGATCTTTGCCTGAGAAGGGTACCAAAAATGTATAAGCAGGGGCCTGGAGATGGTATCCTCACCTAATAAATAGGGCCTTGTCTCGTCATAAGTTTTATAGCTCTCAAAGCCCACTTTATAGGGGCCATTTTCTAAATCTGAAGCAGTACAGCTAATTACGGGAATTGTACATATAAGTATCGTAAGGCAGATAGTTTTGAAAATTGTACTCATTGTATGAAGTTTTTCCAAAGATAAACTAAATAATTAGTTAAACAACTAAATCATTAGTTACAATTCTTTCCACGGGCGGTTTATTTTTATTGCACATAACGTATAAGTGTTTTATTCAGACCGTAAACACTCTGCAGGATTTGTCCTGGCTGCTTTTAAAACCACAAAGCTCACTGCCAGTAATGAAATCGCAGATACGATGATAACTGCTAAAACAAACACACCCACATTGATAGGTGTTCGATAAGCAAAATCCTGCAGCCATTTATCTGTAGCATAATAGGCAAGGGGGCAGGCAAGGATGGTGGCTATCCCAAGCCATTTTACAATTCCGATCTGAAGGAGCTTCATAATATCTGCAGCTGATGCCCCGGTTGATTTCCGGATTCCGATCTCCTTTTTCCTTCTTTCACTGGTATATGAAACCATCCCGAACAAGCCTAAACATGCAAGAAGTATTGAAAACAAAGCGGAAAACTTTATGACTAATCCGAACTTCGTTTCGCTTTCATATAATTTATCGTATTTATCATCCAGAAAATTATATTGAAAAGGAACATCAGGTACGATTTCATTCCATACTTTTTCCACATGATCGATGGCTGCTTTCTTATTGTGCCCGTTGAGTTTGATATTAATACTGTGTAGCATTACGTTATAGTTTACTAAAACGCATGGGGATATTTTTTCATGAAATGATTCATTATTAACATCCTTATAAATACCAACTATTTGCTGTTGATAGCCTAACATTGACATCCGGTATCCAATAATGCTGTCAACTTCAAACTCTTTGGCAGCGGTTTCATTGATAAGCATTGCTCCAATGTCACTTGCCCTATCCCATATATAATTTCTACCTTCTACTATTTCAAGACCCATAGTTTCAACAAAATCAGGGTCGGCAACCATAGCCTGGTAAGATATTTTTACTCCATTAAACTCCTCCTCATCGGTAATATGATATGCTTGTCCAAATTCGTTCCCTGCACGAGCTACACTATAAATAGCAGGGTGTTCTAAAATTCTTTGTTTAAATAATTCATATTTTTCATTGATATCATCATTTGACTGGAAGTAGATGATATTTGTATTATCGAAACCTAAATCTTTTGTTTTCATGAAATTTATCTGCTTCGAAATAAGAATCACTCCAATAATTAATACAAGCGATATTGTAATTTGAATGATAGATAATGATTGTTTAAATAGCATACCCTTTTTACCAGATGTCACTTCATTTTTCAGTGTTTTTATTGGATTAAAACGCGATAAAATAATGGCGGGATAAAATCCGGCAAGAACGCCAATAACAATAGCCCCCGCAAGAAAGATCAGCAGAATACCAGGTTCTTCAAGATATCCTATAGACAACTCTCTTTCGATCAGCTTATTGAAAAATGGTTTTATAATTTCCGTAAGTATAATGGAAGCAAAAACAGCAAAAGATGCCAATACAATTGCTTCACCAATAAACTGGCCGATGAGGTTTATACGAGAAGATCCTGCAACTTTCCTAAGGCCGATTTCTCTACTTCTTAATGGTGATTTTGCCAGGGAGAGATTGATGAAGTTGATTAATGCTATCACCAGGATAAGAACACCTATAAGAATAATCAAGGATATAAACTGAAGCTTATTATTCCCGTAAAAAGGCGCTTTACCCAGGGGAACCATCTCCATCGTAATTTCATTTACCTTATCACTTTCAGGATCAATATCATCTTTTTCACAAATAAAATTTACGAATTCGGCACGCGCCTTTTTTATAAAATCATTCACTTCAATATTGTCATGTAAGGTGATAAATGTAAGGTACCCCCAATTATAGTGATCCTGATCAACTTCAATTCCCCCCGGCTTAATATCGTTAAGTGTGCTAAACGATGCTAAGGCAGTATATTGAATAGATGAATTATCAGGAGCATCTGAAATGACTGCTGTTATGGTGAAAACATGCCTGATTTTTCCTTCTCCACTTATGAAATCAATGCTTTTGTTTACAACATCAGTACTCCCGAATAGCTTCATGGCCGATGATTCTGTCAGGACGAGCGTATATGAATTATTAAGTGCTGTGGATAAATCGCCTGCAACTGGTGTAACACTGAACATATTAAAAAAATCAGGTTCTGCGTATATAATATCTTTAAAATCAACAAGTTTATCTGAATTCTCTTGCTTTAAATAGGCATTTTCTCCACCCCCATATTGTTGATCGATACGAACCAGATGCCTTATCTCAGGGAATTCTTCTTTCATTGTATACCCTAAATGAGCTGTTGTTAGCAGATCATCAAAAACACTCACCTGGTATATTTTATCATAATTCTCATGGTACTTATCATAAGTTAACTCACTCACTACGTAAATCATTATAAGTGTAAACATTGAAATCCCCAGGGCCAGTCCGCCGATATTGATCACTGAATGCAGTTTAAATCTTACTATATTTCTGAGCGCGATTATAATGTAATTTTTAATCATAATTCAAAAGTTGGTACTCCTATAGGTCAAATAGCATACCGGAATCATATATCGCTAAATAATAGGATCTTAGGCCGTTTATCAATATATGAAAGTTAACTTTACTGCCTAATATCTGGACATTCAATGCCTAATAATTAGACATTTATTGATGAATGCTATACATTTACATTTATGTCTGCAAAAAAGAGAAAACTTTTAATCGTCGATGACAATAAGAACATACTAACTGCCTTAAGCCGTTTGCTTGAGATGGAAGTTGATGAAGTTCATACCGCCAGCAACCCTAACCTAATTCATAGCATGGTCAGATCGAATGATTATGAAGCAATCCTGTTAGACATGAACTTTTCGGCGAGTGTTCAGTCTGGAAACGAAGGCTTATTCTGGATGAAAGAAATACTTAAAATAGATTCGAACGCCATTGTAATTCCTATCACTGCTTATGGAGATGTTGATCTGGCTGTGAGGGCAGTAAAAGAAGGGGCTGCTGATTTTGTAGTAAAACCATGGGACAATGATAAATTGCTTGCTACCTTAAACTCGGCCTATAATCTACGGAAATCAAAGCGTGAAGTGGAGTCCTTAAAGGAAAAGCAGAAGTCGTTGCTCGAAAAAATTGACAAGAAGTATTCCTGCATAATTGGATCCTCATTGGCCATGCAGAAGATTCATGAGACCATTAAGAAAGTAGCCGGAACTGATGTTGACATCCTTATACTTGGGGAGAATGGAACAGGAAAAGAGCTGGTTGCCCGGGAGATACATCGACAATCAGTCCGAAATCAGGAAATACTGATCAGTGTGGATATGGGTTCTTTAAGCGAATCTTTATTTGAAAGCGAAATGTTTGGCTACGAGAAAGGGGCTTTCACCGATGCAAAAGAAATGCGCAGAGGACGTTTTGAAATAGCTTCAGAGGGAAGCATGTTTTTAGATGAAATAGGAAACCTTTCACTTTCAATGCAAGCCAAATTATTATCTGCATTGCAAAACAGAACTTTTACACGAATTGGAGCAAATGCTCCCATAGAATTTGATACACGAGTGATTTGTGCAAGCAACAAGAATTTGAAGGAAATGACTTCAGAAGGTTTATTTCGCGAAGACTTGTACTTCAGGATTAATACCATTGAGATAACGATTCCTCCATTGCGAGATCGCGGTGATGATGTTCTGGAACTCGGCGATTTCTTTCTTACTCATTTCAAAGCAAAGTATGGGAAGAACTCATTGAAATTGAATAAAGACGCTTCTGAGATTTTAAAGAAGTACCATT
>JAUUZQ010000160.1 GCA_030589895.1 Bacteroidales bacterium | reverse complement strand
TGACGGAATTGGTGATGTATGCGACACCGATATTGACGGAGATGCAATACCGGATAATAGTGATAATTGTCCTTTCATGGCGAATATTAATCAAAGCGACATGGATATTGATGGTATCGGAAATGAATGTGATGATGATTTGGATGGTGACGGGCATGTGAATAGTGTCGACAATTGTTCCACCACTGTCAATCCCGGTCAGGAAGATACCAACAATAATGGAATTGGAGATGCATGCGAAATTACAGGAATTTCAGCAAGTTCAGATCTTGTCAGATGGATTAGTCTTTACCCGAATCCCTTTGATTCCGAGTTGAGATTTGAATTGAGTATTGTTAAGGCTTCAGATGTAAAAGTTGAACTTTGCAATTTTATGGGACAAACCCTTCGGGTAATTATAAATGAAAAACTTCTTCCCGGAACTGTTTCAGAGACTATTGAGACAGCTGACCTGGTCGCTGGAATCTATTTCATAAGACTTAGTCTTGATGATTACAGTTATTCAGAAAAAATGGTTAAAATGAAATAGCACAACATGCACCTTAGAAAGTGATAATTTTCCCATATCGTTGAAATGTGATTATACACGATTGATTGTGAAACATTACAAGAGAATTCTTGGTTTAGATTCTGATAAACTGTGTTCATTTTCTACATTTGATAATACAAAAGCAATCCGCCAAAAGAATTAGAAACTGGTTTCTACTAAACAAGGAGGTATGGAAAATGATAATTGATAGATTATTAATACAAAAATCTGTTGCCATCACGGTATTCAGTTTAATTACAATCCTGGCTATCGCTCAAACAGAAGGACTAAAACAAAATTCAGGCAATCCGTATGGGCTATCGGAAGAAAAGATTCAATGGATGAAAGAAGCGACCCTCAATCAATTGAAAGGTTGTCGGGTTAAAGGGGCTGGTGGTACATGGATACATACTCCAGATGGAGTGGGTAATTATAAGTCTCTATGGACAAGGGATTTCTACTATATGGTTGAGTATGCAGGTGACTTGATGGATCCGGATGAAATTAAAGCATCCATTCATTACTTGCTGAATGGACAACGTGAAGATGGATGTATACCAGACAGGGTTAATACAGCAGGCCAACCTGTATATAGTCCGGGACCTCCCGGCAAGCCTATGGCGGATAATGCCTTGGATAATGGCCCTTTTATGGCCATGTTAGCGTGCTCATATGTCAATCAATATCAGGACCAAGCTCTGTTTCGTAGGGTTGAGATACAGCTTGGCAGAGGACTTGATCATACTACTGTAAAAGAAAGTGGATTAGTTTATAACAATCCAAAAAATCCACAGTGCGTCTATGGATTTACAGATATTGTGAAGAAAACCGGAAACCTTCTTTTTTCATCATTGCTCTATTACAAGGCCAATCTTGAAATGTACCAGCTCTGCATAAAATATGAATGCGGTAATCCCGCGATATACAAAACAAGATATGAGAGGGTTCGACAAAGTATTAATAAATTATGGAATGAAGACAAAGGAATGTTTTGGGCTGCTGATATCGATTGCAAGCAAATAGATATATGGGGAAGTGCCTACGCCGTAGAGGTAGGGATCACGAGTGAAAAACAGACAAAGAGGATCACAACCTACCTGGTGGAGCATTACGACGAGACGGTAATGAAAGGACAGATAAGACACCTTACTCGTACAGAAGGAGCCTGGAACAACTTATTTAAACCCTGCGAGGTAGGAACCTACCAGAATGGTGCCTACTGGGCTACACCTCTGGCCTGGATGATTCCTGTTTATGCAAGGTCAAATCCCAGCCTGGCCAAAGAAATGCTGGAAAAAGCAATTACAGATTTTCAAAAAAATGGCATCAATGAGTGCATAAACGATGGATATGTGAAAGTACCAAACTTTGTTGTCAGCGCGACTAATGTATACTCTCTAACCCGAGAGAAGGGATCTTCCGATTGCCCGTGATATATTTATAGCTAGTTTCTTCGTATTATTGTGTAATATCGGGGATCATGAATATCCTTGATGTAATATAAATCAAGTATATTTGAAGAGCCTGAGGGTTAAAAACCAGAATTTACTGGTATGAAATAAAATCAACTATCATGGTATTTAAAAGAACTTTTCTACTCTTTATGGGGATAGAGTTAATGGTAATTTTCTCAGGATGTATGGAGGATGAACCACAGGTGTGGGCTCCAAAAAATAATGAGCTCCAGATCGGAGAATATATAGAGTTAAATGATGATTTGTTTTCAGAGTTTTCAGAATTAGTCGAGCGCACAGGTTTTATTCATTTATTGATGGCAAGAGGACCGTACACGCTGTTTCTTCCAACTAATGAAGCGATGCTGAATTATTACTCTTTCAAGGGTTTGAATTCGATTGACGAACTGTCAATTGAGGAGATGGAAAAACTTGTAAGGACTCATTTATTTGGGTATTTACTCCCAACAGAAGCCATTAGGTTGGGTAGTTTGCCTGACACAAATGCATTGGGAGATTTTATCTCTTCGGAATTTCTCGGATCTGATATAATCATTGATAAATATTCTAAAATCATTAAAAGGGATATTCTAAATGCCAACGGCTATGTTCACATAATCGACAAAACAATTGACCCTATTACCAGAAATATATTCGAAGTGATTTCAGAAGACCAATCCTATTCAATCTTTACTGAAGGGCTGGCAGCATCAGGATTAGATGAATCTCTGCAAGCCATTTCTATCAGATTTGGGAATATGATGGCAAGGATATGGTTCACCATTTTTGCCGTACCGAATGATGTATTCAATGAACATTCGATCTATAATGTTGATGATCTGATAGCCAGATATGATGATTCAAATGGAGCAATAACAGATCCAGAAAATGGTTTCTTCAAATATATGGAGTACCATTGTCTTGAAGGAACCTACTATCTCTCTGCTATTGTTGAGGGTGCCTATCCTACCATTTCCAGAGAAAATCAGGTATATATTAGAGTTGATACGGCCTATAAAATAAATTACCTTGCTGAAGACTCCTCCTACACCAACTTTATTATTGAACAAGCTAATATCTCAGCTAAAAATGGTGTGATACACCCGGTTGATGACTTGTTACCTGCTATTGAGCCTATTCCTGTCCCAATTATTTTTCAAGTAACGGATTATCCAGATGTTAGAAGCCAGGATTGTTACAAAAAATATATTAAAAATTTCATGGATGGAAAGAACAGTTTCGCCAAGATAAAATGGCAGGGAGATTATTTGCAGTACTACTATAAGGAAAGTCAAAAGTATATAGATCATGATCAGCTCAAAATGAGCCAGGGATTCTGGTGGCTGGAAATTACGGTTCCCAAAATTCCCAAAGGGAAGTATAAGCTCTCTGTATATACCAAAACAGGGAGCAACAGGGGAAATATGATTACTTATGTAGATGGAGTAAAAAATGATTTAATCCTTGAATGCAGAAGTCAGAGTGGAAGTTACGAGACATTGGAAATTGGCGAAGTAGATTGGGAATCAACCTCTGAGCATACCATAAAGTTTACCACAATAGTGCCTGGGCAGATCAATCTTGATTACTTTCTCTTTGAGCCAATTCTATAGTGTAAACTGTTTTGATGCTTATTGAGGTGGACCCGCAATCAGTACAAATTCTTAATAATTAAACTATAGAATGACAAAACTTGTTGGCACAGCCTATTCTAAAACGACAGAAATAACTTACCAGGTTAGATGGGACACAGATGGTGGAGATGTATGGATTAAAGAGCCAAATAAACCAGGTTGGATAATTGTTGCCAAAGAAGCCAATTCTGCAGAAAGAGCCCTAAAATTAGCTCAAAAGGTCGTTGATGACCAAAACATGTATTAAATCTTATGCTATTCAGAAATCATCGTTTATTTCATCAACTTCTAAGGTATTTTTAATGTCTTCATCTATCAAAATCCATGTCAAAGGGGCCTTAAGGACTAGAACTCTTTTTTGTGGTTTCATACTTGTGCGGTTTTAATATATTGATCGTTTTCAAAACGTCACCAGAATCGTCAACTCTCGAAAGAAAATCCCCGTAGAGCGTTAGCTTACAGGGATTTGCGTTTTCAAGTCGTGGTACCAGCTACACCACTCGTTTCTTTCCGAATTTTAATCGATTCTAACGCCAGAGTTAACAAATCGGCCATCAATACCCGTTTTTCAGCTCTGAGTTTTACTTAAAGAGTAAGCCAAGGAAAAATCAGACAAACAAAATCATCAACTGAGGCGTCAACCGTTAAGTAAAGCTGATACAGATAAATCTTCATCAAGATCTTCCCAATGGATTCCTATTCCTTTTCCGATGAACCTCCAGTTTTTCAATTGTTTCTTATTTGCTTTCCTTAATTTGGGAAACCACAATAGAGGAACACCTATTTCACGACCATCAAGAAGAAGTACATATAGCATATCCTCAGTAAACCAAACTTTGCTGGCCAACGCACTAATACTGTTACTTGGTAAAGTACTCATTCCATTTTTCGATTATAAACACTTGATTATCTGCTACAATATTCTCAATCTCCCTTAACTGCTTACTATTAAATCCAAAATCAATTACAATTCTAATTGGATCCAACCAAAACTTAGCATAACTATCTGCTTTCTCAATGTGGATATGTATTGGTTCATTCCCTTCATTGCTAAAAAAGAAAAATCTGTATCCCTTGATTCTTAGAATAGTTGGCATCCTTAAAAGCAAAAATAAGCATTTCCTGAGTAAGACTATTAAAAATTTTCATCAAAAACTTCAATTTTCGTAGGCTATAAATTCCACCGAGTGGTATATATATAAAAGACCTTACAAAATTGAAACAATACAATTCCTATCATACCAGCATAAAGCAGCTGGCCAAAAGAAACAAACTTCCAAATAAATATTCGAAATTCATTGACAGATCAACTCTTTGGAGATGGAAGAATGAAAACGAAGACAAATACCTGGGAACTGAACTTTCAAAAATTGATCTTCTTGAACAATTCCTCAATCGGAAGGATTCGGCGACTGTAATTCGAACCTATCTCAAACTGACAGCCACATTTTCAAAAATACTCAACTCCTCCTCACAGTATCAGAAGATCCTTTCTGGGAATAAAGAAAAGTTTGTACGTTCCTTACTTCGATACCAGAAGCATATCAACCTCAAATTTGTTCTGCGGCTTTGCAATATTTCCTCATCAGTTTTTTATCACTGGAAACAACAGATTCTTTTTAAATGTCCCTCCTCTCCAATTAGTCTTTGCATCCGCAATAACATTAACAATGCCTCTCTTACTACCTGGTATAATTATATCCATAAATTGGGATGGGAACATCCAAAGCTTTCAAAGAAAACCAAGTATGGAATCGGAATCCGGGCTAACCGACCCCATCAGGTCTGGCATGCAGATATCACGGTAGTTAAATGTCTCGATGGATTGACCTCCTCCTGAAGTGAAGGGGATTCCTCTGGCTTCTTACGAAGCCATGGGCAGTACTTCATCTCTGTTTCCTGCAGGTTCCTGCTTCCGACCACTATTGCGGTTCGATCCACAGGCCATCCCCGTCAGCCCGACGGTTAAAATGTTCATTGCAGCATTCACATCAGCATGCTGCTCAATTCCACAGGACAAACATACAAATTCTGCCTGTGATTTCCTGTTGCCCTTTTCTGTATGTCCACATTTTGAACATCTCTGTGAGGTATGACGGGCATCCACCTGCTCCAGTCTGCCTCCCATCCAATCAAGCTTGTAGTCCAGCAACCTTCTAAACTCAAACCATCCCTGGTCCAGGATCGATTTGTTCAGGCCCGATTTCGCACGGACATTCCTGCCGGGAGTTTCCTCTGTCCCCTTGGCCGATGCACTCATACCCCGGATGTTCAACCTCTCCACATACACCCTTGCTTGGTTTTTGCATACCTCGGTGCTCAGTTTGTGAAGAAAGTCCATTCTCACATCTGCTATGCGATGATGAAGACTTGATATCTTTCTCTTCTGCTTTTTCCAGTTCTCCGATCCTTTCTGCTTTCTTGACAGCTTTCTTTGCTCCCTGGCAAGGAAATCCTCATGCCTGCGAAAACTGCCCGGTCCCTCCACCAGCGTTCCATCCGAAAAGGCAGCAAAACATTTTATGCCTGCATCAATACCGATCTGAGATTCGGAAGGATGTCTGCCAATCTCAATTTCCAGTTCAACCTGGATACTGGCATACCATCTCCCGGCTTTCTGAGTGATCGTGATATTCTTTACCCTGCCTTCAATGGCGCGGCTATGGTAAAACCCCAGCCAGCCAATCTTTGGAAGAAACATCCTCCGACCTTCTACCCTGAAGCCCTGGGGAAAACGGATCCCATCGCTTCTTCCTTTCTTTTTAAAAACAGGCAATCGCTTTAAGGGCTGGTTCCGGTCAAAGCAGTCCTTAAAAGCACGCTCAAGGTCCATCAGTTTCTGCTGCAAGACCTGAGAGGGGCATTCTTTCAAAAAGCAATACTCCTCACTGCTTTTCCACAGCTTCAACCACCAGGCTTGCTCTTGGTACCAGAGAAGGTTTTGACCCTTCTCCAGACGCTCCAGGTTCATGGCCAGAGATTTGTTCCACAGAAAACGGGAACAGCCCAGGATGCAAACCAGTTTTGTATCCGATTCATCATTGGTCTTTAATCTTACTTTGTATGCTTTTCGTATCTTTGTCATCTATAGTAAGATACTAAATATTTGCCAATTATGCAATATATACGTACAAAAAGGCATGTCGTACACATTCTTCACATGCATTTGGTCTTTGTTACCAAATACCGAAAAAAAGTATTCTCTGACTTAATGATCGAAAGGCTGAAATATCATTTCCTCAGAGTATGCAAAGATTTTGATTGCAGGCTCATTGATGCCAATGGAGAAAAGGATCATGTCCATCTCCTGGTGGCTCCTATGCCGCATACCACTCCCTCAAAACTTGTGAACCCTCTGAAGGGAGTTTCTTCGAGGATGATGCGAAAAGAATTTCCCGAATTCCAGAAGTATTAATGGAAAGGCGGTTTATGGTCGCCAAGTTATTTCATTGCTTCCTGTGCAGG